>NZ_AOHQ01000137.1:0-373945 GCF_000416385.1 Mycobacterium sp. VKM Ac-1816D | reverse complement strand
TTGGGACATCCTTCCAGCTCGCTCGCCCCGAGCAAGCCAACTCAGATGTCACCTATTCGTGCAGCCGATAATCGAGTACAGCCTCGACGAGTTCGGGCTCGCTAGCACTGAGTTGGCCGAAGGGGTCTTGGCCCACGTCCACAAGCGATCCCGGATTGTGGGCGGCGGCGACTTTGCGGGCAACGGCAAGTGCCCGAGGAACGCCGCTGAGCCCAATCGCAGGCACAACGGCGACCGAACCGTCGCCAGAAGCGTCCGCTAGGAGCTCGGCCCGCGGTCCTTGACCATTCCGTTCGTGCGCTAGGCCATGGACGTCATCCTTGTGCACCGTCACGAACGCGTGAAAACCGTTGGTCCGCAGACGCCCACGAATGACCGTTGCGGTTTCGCGCGGATCGCTGAGACCCGCTACGACGAACGTCGAGTATTGGCAGTCGATGCGCAGGGTGGTGTGCGCGGCGAACGCTGCAAGCGCGTCGGGCTGGCGCTCCGTGGTTGCCACAAATCGCTTGAACAGTTCACGGTCGCGCCGGTCCAGGCGCTGCGCCTGCCTGGCCTCGACGACGCGGTAGGCCTCGACAACATCGGCCGTGTTCGTCTCAAGGGCTTCCCAGAGAAGCGTGTGCTGCTCAAGGACGGCCAGCCTCTCCGCGTTCTCGAGATCGCGCACCTCATGGGTGATCGCGTCCCACAGCAACCGTAGGTCGATCCGGAAGGCGTGGAGAAGGCTGGCGAGCGGGAGTCCTTGCTCCGCGCGGCGGAGTCCGGTCTCGTACGCCGCCGTGCTTAGCTCTGCAGGGACGTCGAGTTCGGCCAAGCGGTACAACGTGAGCGACAACGTTCGGCGCGTCTGGCGGGCCACGTCTGCGAGCGTGACGTGAGCGTCGCCGTAGCTTGGCTCCTCGCCGCTGATGCGGTCGGCCGACGCTTCAACGAGTTCTTCGACGCCCTGTCGCAAGAGGTTACGGGCAACTTGCCGGATTCCCTGAGTCGCCTCCGCGGATGTGCTCATTCGTCGCACTCCCCCACCAATGTAGCTTAATTGTGCACCATGCATGGCGACGGGCGGAATCATCCCGGTGATTGCCTAACTTCCGGGGGCCGCGGTGATGCGGTCAGATCTGCTAAGTGAAGACAACAGCCTGGAGAACCGCCGGAAAGGCGACCTCGGGTCTTGTGCCGTTCGATTCCAGGCCCCAATCGACTGGAGGCCAAGGGCGACGCACGCACAACTCTTAGATTCGATTGGCCACCACCAGTGATGTGGAGGTGCATAGGTTGAGGAACCGATTCGATGTCACTGAGGACCGGTGAGAAATGAGCGTCGTGCTACCCGGGGCGACCAACTCGAAAATCGGGGCGCTGGGGGAGGAGACCGCCGCGACGTTGCGCACCGAGTGCGCGTGGCGACGCCAGCGCTCGGCCTGCGGATGAAGAGTCCCATTAGAATACGACGAAACCCGTTGTGCACCAACGCTACTGCACGATACTTACGCGGTCGGCGATATCGCTCGTTGCCCCAAGCGCAGTCAGCCCCGAATTGGCCGGCTAATCGTTGTTCTCGGCGTTCCGGGCGGTGGCCATGTCGGTCACCGTGGCGAATATTCGCGAAACGAGATATTCCACGTCGGCACGCCACCGTTCGTGTTGACGAGCCCGGTCGCCGCCCCCTTGTCTGGCCGCATAGATCAGATTTGTGTCGTGGAGCTGCCGCACGTGAGCGGCGAGCTGTATGCCGAGCAGCTTTTCGGATGCGCCGTCAGAAGCCAGTGCGTTGCACCCTTCAATGAGTGCTGCCAGCCGCGCGGGACCTAGGACTGGGACGGGATCACTGTCGGCGGCGTAATCGTCGGTCGGACATCAATCGTCGATCACACGGTGCCTGCGGGTGAGGGCTTCCTCAAGGAAGGGCATGCGGTGGCTGCCGTAGACACTGTCAGGCGGCAGCGTTCACCTCACGGCCATCTGCGCGGGACTCGTGGCCGAAGCGCTAACCCGTGTCGCGAGGATGGGTGCGCAGCAGGCTATTTGATGGGGGTACCGGCATCCACGGCAGTGGTGAAGTCGGTGATGACGCGCGACACCAGCCCCGGGTCGTCGAACATGGGCACATGTCCGACGCCGGGGATGGTGGAGAGCCGCGCGTGCGGCACCAATTCCGGGAAGCGTCGTCCGTAGGGATCCCATGGGATGAGGGCGTCCAGCTCGGACCACGCGATGTGCACGGGGCAGGCGATCTGTCCGAGTACTGCTTCGGTCGACAGAAACGACCGCATCAGGTCGTGATAGATGCTGCAGCTCAGATTGTCGCGAACGAATGCGACGAGGTCGGTGACGGGAAGGCGCTCACTTCGGGCCATGGCGCCGTTGAAGAGCGTCCGCCGAATCGGACGGAACTTGAAGGCGGTTTCGGCGAACGGCTCCATGGCCGAGAAGACTCTCCGTGCCGCAACGAGTTTGATCCTCAGTGCACGAAGGTGTGCACCCGAGGGTGGCCAACCCAGGGCTGGGGACAGGGCTGTAACCGAGAGTGCGCGCCCACGCACGGCGAGTTCGAGCGCCAGCCACCCGCCCAGTGAATTGCCAACCAGATGCGCTTCGCCGATCCCGTGCTGATCGAGGTGGCGTTCTAGCTCATCGGCCACGGCGGTGACGGTTACCGGCGAACCCGCCGGGAAGCCGGGGCCGTCGGCGTGGCCAGCCAGCCGGGCGACGTGGACCCGATGGTGACGCTCGACCCCGTGGACTATCGGCATCCAGTGGCGCCAGCTCCCGCTGAATCCATGGATGCAGACCAGTGGCGAAGCGTCGGTTGCTGCCGGATGCATCGCAATCCCCCCGGGCGGACATAGTTGACACATAGTCAAAATCTATGCACACTCTGTCACAAAGCAGGATGAGTCACAACTAGAGACGGGCAAGCTCTTGAAGCTGCCAGGTCGATTCGTTGGACTCCTCGTCGAGAAGTAGGAGTGCCCGTGACCGACCGTCGAACATCCGAGGCCGGTGTCGATCGCGCGGAATCGTATGCGCGAGGCCCTCAGTCACCGCCGCTGCTGGAGTCGACGATCGGCGCCAATCTGGCCGCCACCACTGCCTCGTACGGCGGCAACGACGCCCTGGTCGACGTTGCCTCCGGCCGGCGTTGGACCTACACCGAGTTCCGCTCGTCGGTTCGGCGGCTTGCCGCCGGTCTGCTAGCCGCGGGAATCCGCACTGGCGATCGAGTCGGCATCTGGGCGCCCAACGTTCCCGAATGGACGATTACGCAGTACGCGACCGCCGAGATCGGCGCCATCCTGGTCACCATCAACCCGGCCTACCGGGCCCACGAACTCGAACACGTTCTCAATCAGGCCGGTGTGCGCATGGTGATCAGCGCGGCATCCTTCAAGACCTCGGATTACGTCGCCATGCTCAACGAGGTGCGGCCTCGGTGTGAACACCTCGAAGACGTCGTCGTCATCGGTGAAGCACGATGGAACGTCCTCGTCGCCAGCACGATCGACGACGTGGCCCTGGACGCTGCCGCAGCAGCGCTGTCGAACACAGACCCGATCAACATCCAGTACACCTCGGGAACGACGGGAGCGCCCAAGGGGGCCAGCCTGACTCACCGGAACATCCTCAACAACGGCTACCTGGTCGGTGAACTCCTTGGCTACACCGGTGCCGATCGGGTCTGCATACCGGTGCCGTTCTATCACTGCTTCGGCATGGTGATGGGCAATCTCGCGGCCACCAGTCATGGCGCGACGATGGTCATTCCCAGCCCCGGATTCGAACCGGCCGCAGTACTCAATGCCGTTGCTGAGCAACGTTGCACGTCGCTTTACGGAGTGCCCACGATGTTCATTGCCGAACTCGCCGCCGCCACCTTCGACGAGGCCGATCTGAGCAGCCTGCGCACCGGCATCATGGCCGGATCTCCTTGTCCCGCCGAGGTCATGCGTCAGGTGATCGATCGGATGCACATGGGCGAGATCGCGATCTGCTACGGCATGACCGAGACCTCGCCGGTGTCCACCCAAACCCGCGCCGACGATTCGCTGACCCAGCGCACAACCACCGTCGGACCCGTCGGCCCCCACCTCGAGGTCAAGGTCGTCGATCCCGACACGGGGGCGACGGTGCCCCGCGGTGTCAACGGGGAGCTTTGCACGCGTGGCTATTCCGTGATGGCCGGATACTGGAACCAACCCGATGAGACCGCCGAGGTAATCGACTCCGACGGCTGGATGCACACCGGAGACATCGGTGTGATGGACGCCGACGGGTACGTCGCGATCACCGGCCGTATCAAGGACATGGTGATTCGAGGTGGGGAGAACGTGTACCCGCGTGAGATCGAGGAGTTCCTCTACACCCACCCCGACATCCTGGACGCCCAGGTGATCGGAGTTCCCGACGAGCGCTACGGCGAGGAACTCATGGCCTGGGTTCGCCTCCGCCCCGGAGTCGCAACGCTGTCGGAGCAAGACATACGCACGTACTGCACCGGAGCCCTCGCCCACTACAAGATTCCACGCTACGTCCGCATCGTCGAGGACTTCCCCATGACCGTCACCGGGAAGATACGCAAGGTGGACATGCGTGAACAGTCACGAATCATATTGGCCAAGAACACTTCTCAATGAATACGAACGCACTGATCCGTCCGTCCGCCGCCACGGCCGCTACGAAGGGGAACACCACCACATGAAGGCACTGCAGTTCATCGGATCCGGCAAGCCGCTGACTCTGGTCGACCTCCCGGAGCCAACCCCAGGCCCGGGCTGGGTCGTCGTCGACGTGCACGCCGCCGGGCTCTGTCACTCGGACCTGCACATCCTGCATGGCCCCGGGGCGGACTGGGTCGCGAAGCAGCCGATCGTCCTCGGCCACGAGGTCGCCGGCACCGTGGCGGCACTTGGTGAAGGTGTGACAGGGTTCGAGATCGGCGATCGCGTCGGAATCGCCTGCATCGCCCACCCACTCGAAGCCGGACTGGCCTACGCGCCAGGCCTCGCCGTCGACGGCGGGTACGCCGAGCGGACGCTCGCCCACGCCTCGACACTCGTCCCAATTCCCGGCAACGTGTCCTTCGCCCAAGCCGCGATCGCCACCGACTCCGTCGCGACCTCCTATCACGCCGTCCGCACCACCGCGGGCGTGCAGAGGGGCCAGACGGTGGGCATCATCGGGTTGGGCGGACTTGGCCTCAACGGTGTTCGAGTCGCCCATCTTCAAGGTGCCACGGTCTACGGAGTAGACGTCAACCCCTCGACATTCCCCACCGCAAGACAGATGGGCGCGAAGGAATGCTTCTCCTCGATCGCCGACCTACAGGCCCTTCAGCCCGACGTCATCATCGACTTCGCCGGCGCCGGCTCCACCACCGCAGCTGCCGTCGAGGCGGTCCGGGCCGGTGGACGCGTGGTCGTGATCGGACTAGAGGCCGGGACCGCCGAGATCAACATCACGCACATGGTGTTGATGTCGGTCCAGCTTCATGGCTCCCTGGGGGCCAGCAAGCAAGACCTCGTCGAGGTCTACGACCTCATCTCCTCCGGAGACCTGCAACCTGCCATCGAAGAGGTCGCCTTCGACGACGTCCCCGCCGCCCTGGACCGACTGCACCGCGGGGAAGTCACCGGCCGGTTGGTTGCCAACCCGCACCACTGACCCCTGCCCGCCCCAATCACACACTGCCCCCGGATGAAAGAACACCAATGACCTTCACCTTGCCCGTGTCCGGAATACCCGTCGACGTCGACTTCGACCCCGCGCAGATTCGTGAGCGCTACGCGGAGGAACGTGCCAAGCGGATGCGCGAGGAGAACCTGACCCAATTCCAAGGATTGTCCGACGTCCGTGAACTCGACGGCCCCGCCGACCCGTACACCGACGTCACGGCTCGTGACCCGCTGACCGTGGACGTCGAGGTGGCCGTCCTCGGCGGCGGTTTCGGCGGTCTGCTGGCCGGGGCATACCTGACTCGGGAGGGCATCACCGACTTCCGCATCGTCGAACAGGGCGGTGACTTCGGTGGAACCTGGTACTGGAATCGCTATCCCGGGGTGCAGTGCGACGTCGAGTCATACATCTACATGCCACTTCTGGAGGAGACGGGATACATCCCCACCAAGCGTTATGCAGACGGGGCAGAGATCTTCGAGCATGCCCGACGCATCGGCAGGCACTTCGACCTGTACCGCGCAGCGCTGTTCCACACTGCGGTCACCGACGTCAGCTGGCGGCAGGATCTCGAGCGATGGGAGGTGCGAACCGACCGCGGCGACACCCTGCGCGCCCGCTTCGTCGTCCGCGCCAACGGGCCGTTGAACAAACCGCAACTGCCAAAGGTCAACGGAATCGGAGACTTTCAAGGCACCATCTTCCACACCAGCCGGTGGGACTACGACTACACCGGCGGTGGGCCCGACGGAAACCTCGAAGGGCTCCGGGACAAGCGGGTCGCCATCGTCGGTACCGGTGCCACCGCAATCCAGGCCATCCCGTTCGTCGCTGCAGATGCCAAGCAGCTCTTCGTGATTCAGCGCACCCCCAGCAACGTTGGCGCGCGCGACAACAGGCCGACCGACCCAGAGTGGGCATCCAGCCTGAAGCCCGGCTGGCAAGAGGAGCGCCATCGCAACTTCTTGGCGCACTGCAACGGTGAGCGGCCCGAGCAGAATCTCGTCGACGACGTCTGGACCCGGGTGTTCGTCGACATGCCCGGCCAGCACCTCGTCGAGGCGCCGGTGGACACGCTGGAACTTCACGACCAGATCGTGCTCACCGAGGCCGCCGACATGACGATGATGCAGGAGATCCACCGGCGTATCGACTCGGTCGTGTCCGACCCAACCACTGCCGAGGCCCTCAAACCCTGGTACGGATTCGTCTGCAAGAGGCCGTGCTGCAACGACGGCTACCTCGAAGCGTTCAACAATCCGTCGGTGACGTTGGTGTCCGCACCCGCCGGCGTCGACGCCATCACCCCGACCGGGCTGATCGCCAACGGCACGCACTACGAGCTCGACTGCATCATCTTCGCCACCGGCTTCGAAACCGGAAGCGTGTCATCGGATCGATACGGTTACGACATCGTGGGACGCGACGGACTGTCGCTGCGCGAGCACTTCGCCGACGGAGCCAAGACCCTGCACGGCTTCTTTACCCGCGGATTCCCCAACTTCGTAGAACTGGGGTTGAGCCAGAACGCCTACGTCGTGAACTTCACCTACATGCTCGATCGAAAGGCCCGCCACGCCGCACGCTTGATCGCCCACGCCGCCCGGCACGACGTCGGAGCCATCGAGCCCACCCAGGCCGCCCAGGACGAGTGGGTTGAAGCCACTCGCAACTCCGGCTTGGCGCGCCAGTTCTACCTCGCGGGCTGTACGCCGGGCTACTACAACGGCCAGGGCGACATCGGAAAGGCCTTCTTCAACGACGTCTACACGGGCAGCGAGAACGACTTCTGGGACATGATCGAAAACTGGTGGCACGAGAAGACATTCGAGGGTTTGACGCTGACCGACCGGCAAGTGAACCACGTCCCGTAGCGGACCGCCCACCAGCTAGAATTTGCGCCATGTCAAGTAAGCCGAGCCGGGCCGGCAAAGGGGCCGCCGCGGTCGCCGGTGATCGCCGCGCCCCAAGCAAGGGCGAGCGGCAACGTCAGGTCATCTTGACGACACTGGCCGAGCTACTCGAGACACGCCCCATCGGCGAGCTCACCGTCAACGAGATCGCCTCGGCAGCAGGTGTTCTCCGGTCGGGCTACTACTTCTACTTCGATTCGAAGTTCGCCCCGCTGGCGGTATTGGCAGCCGACATCTGGTCGGAGTTCGAGGAACGCGCCATGTCCTTCGTCCGTTTCGACACCGAGACCGTCGAGCAGTACCTCGACCGTGTACAGGCGGCGACCGCCGAAGAATGGCGCACCCACTCGGCCGTCCTGATCGCCTCGGTCCAGGCCATCCCCGAAGACGAGCAGCTGGCCACAATGTGGCGCGCTCGCAATCAGCACTTGGCCGACGTGCTGACGGCACAGGTTCTCAAGGACCGCGAGCAAGGCTTGGCGTCCCCCGCCTCACCAGACGTACCAGGACTCGTGGCTGCCCTGCTCGAGATGACGATGCACATGCTGTACCAAGACCGGCTCGCGAAGTGCCCGCCGGAACAGACCGGGCAATCGATGTCTGCAGTGCGGGCCATCTGGCTGGCCTCCGTGTGGGGTCGGTCGCCGGCGACGATGAAATCGTGAGGCTTCAAGGCGGTCACGTGGCCGCTTGAACAGCCCCCGATTGATGTTCATCCTCTTTCGTGGGCAAGTAGTTCGCATCATGCCGAGGAAGTACGACGAAGATTGCAAGCCCCGGGCGCCGGTCAGCGGGTTGCGAGCATTTCTTGACCAGTACCCAGCGGGCGGCGGCCTCGGCGTCGAGGTGATCGGCCACCCGGCGTGGGCATGTGCGGATCGTGGTTGTGGGCGCGTCTCGCCGACGGGTATGCCTCGAGCTGCCAGTGCCGCCACGAGGATCGAGCTGTAGGAGCATGCGCCTTCGACGGTGGCAACGACAGTGCCAGTACACCGCGCGACCCAGGCCAACGCCCCGGTTAGTTCCTGCTGCTGACGCCGGGAAGGTCGCCGTGACGATCACGTCTCCTGATTTCGCGCGCAGCCCGCAGTAGGTGTGTGCTGCGCGTGGGTGTCCACTCCGACGACGTAGTCGCAGGGGTCGGCGATGGTTGGCATTGAAAAGCTCTCCCAGTTTGTTGTCGGCTACCTTTCTGGGGGCGCCGATGAATGCTGTTCGCGCAGAAGCACAGCTGTAACGGGTCGCACCATCAGTGATGGTGGTGGACAAGCTTCTGATCAAGCCATCCGTGCGGACGGTGTCGTCGCCGGTTCCTCCCGGGGACAGGTCAGTTTGAAGACTCCGCACTGATCGGGTCGGGTGTACCGGGGTCACACAAGCCGAACCAAGCGTCAACACTGCCAGTCGGCTTCAGGCCAGCCGCCACCGTTACAGGTGCACCCGCTGGTCGGTCACCTTGCCGGCGAAGGCGTGCTTGTCACGGTGACGTGCCCGGTGCTTCGGTTCTCCGCCCAAGCGTTCTGCAAGCGGTGCAAAGATCCTCTGATACAGCGCCATTGGGATGACCCACATCTAGTCAACGCCGCGCTGGAATCCACGCCGACGCCCCGGCTTTCGGGTGCCGATTCATCGCTGCCTAGCTCCCCGCACACGGATCGTCGCCGTGGGGAACACGGTGGCCCGACTCCTCCGCTCTCAAGAGCGCATTTGGTCGATCTTCGCCAAGCAGCGAGGACTGAACACAAGGTCCGGACCGCCGGTGCACGACGACCTCGTCGATAGGCGAGTTGCGCCTGGCGATCGTCACGTGGATCGCGCGGACTTGCCATCGAGGGTGCAGGCAGTACACCTTGGGTAGCTCAACCCGATAGAGACGAAACGCTCCACACCCGTAGCAACCGCGGTCTGATATTGACCTCCCGCGCGTCAACTGAACTTGGGGCAGTCCCGGGTGCCCATTGGTCGCCGTATGCGTTGAGGCAAGCGTTCCATCGAACGGAACCGCACTTAGACGCGTAGCTTGCCGGGGCCGATGATCGTCCTCGTTGAGGAGGTCTGAAATGACGACGACTACGGCGAAGACGGTGACCACCCGAAATGTGACCGTTGGAGACCATCAATTGCTGCTGAACGAGGCGGGAGATCCTTCCCGCCCGGCGGTGCTGTTCCTGCACGGGTCCGGGCCCGGAGCGACGGGCATGTCCAACTGGTCGGCTGTGCTGGGCGACCTGAGCGACGACTACTACTGCTTGGCGCCCGACGTCCTTGGGTTCGGTGACTCGACGCACCCGAATCCGCCGCCCCAGGGCTTGGCCGCATTCACGACTGCACGGGTCGACAGCCTCATCGCGTTGCTGGACGTGCTTGGCTTGGAACGTGTTACTCCCGTGGGTAATTCGATGGGAGGAATCTGGTCGCTGGAGCTTGCTCGACGGGTTCCCGATCGACTCGACAAAATCGTGCTCATGGGGTCGGGCGGCGCACCGATTCCTGCCGGTCCGTCGATTCCGGCGCTCGCCGGGTTCTACGAGAAGCCCAGCACCGAGGCGATGACTGCGCTGCTCGAGGCGTTCGTCTACGACCCCTCTCTGTTCGGAAGCGAGCTACGACAAGTGGCGGAACGCCGGATGGCCCACGTGTCACGGCCGGATGTGGCCCGATCCCACGTCGCCACGTTCGCCGGTCTCAATGCTTCCGACCCGTGGTCGCTGACGCCCGACGACGTCGCTGCGATCACCCATGACGTGCTGATCGTGCACGGCCGTGAAGACCGGTTCGTGACCTTCGACTCGGCGCTGTGGTTCTTCGAACACCTGGCCAATGCCCGGCTTTACGGGATCGGCAAGTGCGGGCACTGGACTCAGATCGAACAGCACCAGCGTTTCGTGACGGCAGTGCGCGAATTCCTGGCGGGCCAGCTCTAACGCCGGGGGAGGTCGAATCATGGCATCAATTCTTGGTCTAGGAATGACGCACTACCCGATGTTGCTGAGCCCCAACGCGCAGATGTCGATGCTCTTACGCGGCACGTTGTCCGATCCCGATATCCCGGCGGAACACAAGGATCCGGCGAATTGGCCGGAGCTCGGCCGCCGCGAGTGGTCCGATGACTTCGGGCTGGCGGCAGCCGCGGATCACCGTGCCGCACTCTTGGAGGCACTACGCATCTGTCGTCGTGAGCTCGACGAGTTCGAGCCTGATGTCGTGTTGGTCTGGGGTGACGACCAGTATGAGAATTTCCGCGAAGAGGTCGTTCCTCCATTTTGTGTTCTTGCCTACCCGGATACCCAGGTCGAACCATTCGGCGTACTACGACGCTTTGGGGCGCCGAACATCTGGAATCTGCCGGATGACACCACCTACACCATGCGAGGCGCACAAGCGGTCGCGAAGGGCGTCGTGTCCGACGTCCTCGCCGCCGGCTTCGACTGTGCATACTCCTATCAACCCCGTCAGGGCATTCACTTTCCGCATTCGTTTGCCAACACGCAGACCTTTCTGGACTACGAAAACGCCGGCCGCAAATTCCCGTATCCCATCCTGCCTATTGCGGTGAATTGCTACGGCGAACTCGTGATTGCCCGACGCGGTGGTATGGCGAAGTTTGCTGAGATCCTCCGTACGGAGGTGGTGGATCCGCCAGGACCGTCCCCGTTGCGCTGTTTTGAGCTCGGCCGCGCCATCGCGCAGTCGATCCAGAACACTGACCTGCGGGTGGCGATGATTGCCTCGTCCAGTTGGTCGCACGCCTTCCTCAACGACAAGGATTGGCACATCAGACCCGATATGGCGTCGGATCGTAGGCTGTACGCGGCTCTCACCGAGGGCGACCTCGACACCTGGAAGTCTGTGACTGGCAAGCAGATCGTCGAAGCTGGGCAGCACGAGATGCTCAACTGGTTCTGTCTCTTGGGAGCGATGGATGCGCTGGACATGAAGCTCACGTGGAGTGACTTCGTAGAGACCGAGATCTTCAATTCCAACAAGGCGTTCGCGGTCTACCATTGACACGCAGAGGCGATTTCGCCGAGCGGAATTGTCCGTGTGCAGTGGAACCCACCAGTGTCACCGGTCGCTCTGCATCGACGCGGTAAAACACTGCGCGGGCCTTCCCAGAGCGATCGGCAACATCACACGGGTGGTCCGGGGAGTCATCGTCGCGACAATCCACGGCCGCTCGATCTTTACCCGCGCCCGGGAAGCCCCGCTCCGCGTGGGTGACGCCTTGCGACCAGGAGACCTAGTAACCACCTGATGAACCGGAGGAAAGTATGAGGAACGCCAATCTCGCCGAAGAGCAACGTGACGTCGCCGAATTGGCGCGCGGCATCGGTATGGACGCGGTATGGCCATCAGCTCGGCAGGCTGACGAATCCGGTTTCATACCAACGCATTTGTGGCAGCAACTCTTCGATAGCGGGTTGACCGTTCCCGTGCCCGAAGAGCTAGGCGGCGTCGGCATCGGGGACGCCGCCACCTGGCTGGTAGCGGTCGAGAACCTAGCGTACGGCGACGCCGCGATTGCATCTGCAGCGATCGTCACCGGCCATGCAGCTTTGCTACTGGCTCGACACGGCGGCAGCGACCATGTAGCCGCGGTCCGGCGGCTCACCGGCGACGCCTCCGCGCGGGCTGCCGTGGCTCTCTACGAACCGCGCGGTCGGGGGGGAGCGGAGTTCACCACGTCCATCGACACCGACCCGGGTTCGATCCGAGTGTCAGGCCGCAAGGTCGGCGTCCCCTTCGCCTCGACGGCAGAGTACTTCGTCGTGATCGGTGTCGATTCCCACACCGGCGGTCTGCGGGCAGCCGTTGTGGACGCCAACGCCGAGGGTGTCGTCATCGAACCCTATGGCCCGACACTGGGTTTGAAAGCTGCAGCGTGGGGCACAGTGTCGTTCGACGTCACGCTGCCTTCTGATCGGGCCGTGGGCACAGCCGCTGACGCCGACGACATCTTGCTCTCGATCGGGATCATTCGACTATCAGCGGCAGCCACGGCGATCGGCCTTGCCGAGCGCGCGCTGAGCTATGCCGCACGATATGCCGACGAGCGGATTGCCTTCGGGCAACCCATCTCGACTTTTCAGGGCGTTTCCTTTCCGCTGGCAGAGGCTCGGATGCGGATAGACGCTTCCCGCTTGGAAATCGGCGAACTCGCCGTCGCGCTCGACACCGGCGATAGCGGTGGCGCCGCGGACCAGTCGTCATCGATCAGCCGTGCGGTCGCCTATGCCAGCGACGTCGCCAACCGCGCGACCCGGACGGCCGTCCAGACGCTCGGCGGCCACGGTTTCATCACCGATCACCCGGCAGAACTGTGGTACCGCGCCGCGGCAACGCTGTCGACACTCGACTCCGACCCGCTGATCACGACCTTCGAACCAGCCCTGTAGACAGAACGGAAAGCTATCGTGCCCATGCAGACAAGCCGCGAATTGCAAGACTATGCAACAGCATTGCGGGACTGGTCAGTCAAACAATGCCGACCCTACGCTCGCGAGGTCGACCGCAATCATGGCTTCCCAGAGGAGTGGCCGAAGATCTTGGAGGCCTCCACGGTCCCCTTGGGTCTGCCGGGACGTGAGCCTGTTCCGGACTTCGGTGACGGATACTGGGTGACCCGACTTGCCTACTACGAAGCGATCTCGTACGGAGACATGTGGGGTCTCTACGGAATCGCGAACGGAATCGGCCACCTAGTCGTCAAGAGCGTGGGCACCGAGGAACAGATTGAGCGCTGGTATGACCCGGTCGAACCCAATGGGTGGATCACCGGATTCGCCTTGACTGAACCGCATTTCGGATCCGACACGAGCCTGGTGGCCACCACTGCGGTGCGCGAGGGCGACGAATGGATTTTGAACGGCTCGAAGATCTACTGTTCGTACGGGTCGGTAGCAGATTACATCGTCGTGTTCGCGACCATCGACAAGTCAGCCGGCGGCAGGGGTATTCGCGCCTTCATCGTCGAGGGCGGAACACCTGGGCTGGTGGTAACCAAGGCGAACGAGGATAAACTCGGCCTTCGCGCGTGGCCTACGACCGCCCTTTCCCTGGACGATTGCCGCATCCCGGTAGACCACGCTTTGGGGTGGAAGGACGGCGAGCTTGCTCCGACGCTGCGCGGCCAGGCGTCTGCGCTGGCGACGCTGGCGCTGAACCGCCCTAACATCGCCGCCATGGCCATCGGCACGGCGCAAGCGGCGATTGACGTCACCGCTGAGATTCTCAACGACCAAGAAGCGGAATTCACCACGCAGCGGTGGGGGGCGGTCACCAAGGAGCTTGCGGCGATGAACGCGACTCTGGAGCGAGGCCGCCTAGTGGCCCGTAGTGCGCAGTCTCTGCTCGACTCCGGCGTCAACGACCGTACAGCCGCTGCCGCTGCCAAGGCGTACATACCTGAGAGCTGTGAGCGAATCGTGTTGCGATGCCTCCAATTACTCGGCCCGGAGGCGACTGGTGAGAGTCTCTTGTTGGAGAAGTGGTACCGCGATCTGAAGATCTTGGACATCTTCGAAGGATCTGGCGAGATACAGCGTTTGATCATCGCGCGTGCTCTCTCGGGTTCGGTCGCATCGTAGATACCGTCACCAAGATCAGGCCGATGATGACCGGCACCGTTTGCGCTCCCGCCGAAGGGATTACCCCGTGAATGAAAGCTGCGGTGTGGGGGCTCGAAACACCACAGCAAGGCCGCGAATGAAGGAGATTCAGTGATGGAACGCATTCTGGCTTGTTCCGTGGAGGACTTGGCCAAGGGCTGCTCCATGACGGTGTCGGGGGATCGGGCCATCGCTCTGCACCGCACTGACGATGGCGCCTTCCACGCGACGTCTGATACATGCACGCACGAGAAGTGGTCACTAGGCACGGACGGCGACCTCGAGGGCAACGAGATCATCTGTCCTTTGCACATGGCGCGCTTCAACGTAGCCACCGGCGAAGCGCTGTGCCTTCCGGCGACCGTCGCGCTTAAGTCCTATCCAGTCGAGATCGACGGCGACAGCGTCTATGTCGTGATTTGACCCGGCGAATCGGAGGGCCTAGATGTTCCTGAAACGTGGCGTCAGCATCGACGGTCGACGCTGAGTAGATCGATTCGTCACCGCCGCGTTGATTGCTAGACGGCGAAGTGCACCGCACGTCGTGCGCTATGGCGCTGGGACGGGCAAGCCGACGGCGCATGATGCTTGTTTCCGTCGGTCAACTCGCAGATGCGCTGAAACCACTGCCACGCAACGATTGTCGTCTACAATATTCGGACCTGGTCGGTGTGGACGTGGTTTCTGCGGATTAGTGGCAGCGATGGAGTAGCGTCTCGGCGTTGCCGGAGAGGATGCCATCGGCCACTTCGTGGCGGATCAGGCCGTCGTCCGCGGCATCACGAACCAATGCGGGTGCGGCGCGTAGTTGGCCGGGTATGAAGGGGTAGTCGGTACCCACCATGACGTGATCGGCGCCGAAGCGACGCACCAGCAGAGGCAGGTGGTCGCCGTCGAAGACCAGCGAGTCGACCCAGAGCATTCGCGTGAGTGCATCGAGCCGACTGGGATCGGCTCCCGAGAACTGAGCCCATGTGCGTGTGCGTGGATATGTCCAGGCGTAGCTACCGCATCCGTGGGCCAGCACGATCCGCAGCGTGGGATGCTCCTCGAGCACGCCACCGAAGACCAGTGCCGTCGCCGCGATCGCCGTGTCGGTCAGCATGCCGATACCGAAGTCGTACGGCGATCCGGACCTTCTAATCACGTGTTCGCCCCCGTCGAGGGGGTGGACGTAGAGCGTTGCGCCAAGGCGTTCCGCCGCTGCGAAGAATGGCCGCAAAGCCGGGTCGTCGAGCTCCCTGCCCCCGATGACGGTGCCGATTTCCGCTCCGTCGAGCTTCAACTCGTGGACGATTCGGGTGAGTTCGTCGATCGCGAGGTCGACGTCCTGCAGAGGCACGGCACCAAGGCCCGCGAGTCGCCCGTGCGACGCGTCGACCTGTTCGGCGATGCCGTCGTTCATGGATCGCGCGAAGGAAGCCGCCTCGTCTGCGGGCGCCCAGTACACCAGCGTTACGGGGACCGGCGATACCAGTTGACGATCAACGCCGGCGTCGTCGAGTTCGCGCAGCCGGGTCTCGACGTCCCAGAGTGCAGGTTGAACGCGTCGGAATAGCCGATCTCCGCACATGATCTGGCCGTCCGCCGATCCCGTGATCAGCCGCGGCCACCGTGGATCGCCCTTGGTGCCAAAATTACCCAGAGCATCGGGGAAGACATGAGCATGAATGTCGACGACAGGTGTCTTCGAGGGCACGATGCAGCTCCTTGCGTTTGCGTCGTGTCCACCGTAGTAGTCATCGAGGACGCTGCAACGGGCGATTCCGGCCACCGGAAAGGTGACGGTGTCGAGCGCACGCCAAGCGTCCGGCGCTCGCGTCGGAATCTTCGAAGCGGCTGCGGTGTAGGCAATTAGCGGCGTTGAGTCGGATGAGAATGGCGCGTCCAGGCACATGTTCCGATGGCCGGAATGGCAGCGGGTCAGGACGGCCGTCAGTACTCACGATGGGAGCGAAATACCTCGCATCCTGAGCGGAGTCACCATGCGCACAGCCACCCTAAACGCCGAATGCATCGGCCAGATTGCCGATCGCCTGACGAGCGCCGTCGAACTACGGAAGCCCATACCGCCTATACGACATCTGTTTTCCCCCAACGACATCGACGGGGCGTACGCGGTGCAGTCCGAGCTCACGCGGCGTCGGATCGCGGCCGGTGGGCGAGTCATCGGCCGCAAGATCGGCCTCACCTCGGCACCGGTGCAGCGTCAACTGGGCGTCGACCAACCCGATTTCGGCGTCCTGTTCGCAGACATGGACGTGACAGGACTGGCGGAGGTGCCCTGGAACCGATTGTTACAGCCGAAGATAGAAGCCGAGATCGCCTTCGTGCTCAAGAGCGACTTGTATGCTGCTCAAGCGCGCGACAGCGAGAGCGTGATGGCTGCGGTCGACTACGCAGTCGCTGCTCTCGAGATCGTCGACAGTCGCGTCCAAGATTGGAACATCGCGCTCACCGACACCGTGGCTGACAACGCATCTTCGGCCCTGTTCGTCCTTTCCGAACATCGGCTCCCGTTGTCGGACTTCATCCCCCGCGAGGTGCCCATGACCATGTACGTCGACGGACAGGAGGTGTCCAGCGGCAATGGCGAACTGTGCCTGGGCGATCCGTTGGATGCACTGGCGTGGCTAGCTCGCACCGCGGCTGACTACGGTGATCCGCTGCGCGCTGGGCAGGTCGTGCTCTCAGGTGCGCTTGGAGCGATGGTGCCTGCACAGCCCGGAACCAGGGTCCACGCCGACCTCGGTCCGCTAGGTCTCGTGCGGGCCTCGTTCTCGGAGGTGTCATGACCGCCAAGGCGAAAGCGGCCATCATTGGCTCCGGCAACATCGGCACCGACCTGATGTTCAAGATCCTGCGCTTGTCGGAAGTCCTTGAGGTGGCCGCGCTCATCGGTATTGACACCAATTCGGACGGCCTGGCGCGGGCAAGCCGGTTGGGGGTGCCCATCACCACCGGCGGCATCGACGGTTTCCTCGAGATGCCCGAATTCGAGGACACCAAGGTCGTCTTCGACGCCACCTCAGCCAAGGCGCATCTCGAGAATGCCAAGAAACTCACGCCCTACGACAAGCTGCTCGTCGACCTGACGCCGGCCGCGATCGGGCCGTTCGTCGTCCCCGCAGTCAACCTGGCCGACCACGTCGACGCCGGGACCCGGATCGTCAACATGGTCACGTGTGGCGGACAGGCGACCATTCCGATGGTCGCAGCGGTGGCAGCCGTGACGCCCGTGCATTATGCCGAGATCGTGGCCTCGATAGCGTCGCGTTCGGCCGGCCCGGGAACGCGGGCAAACATCGACGAATTCACCGAAACCACCTCGCGAGCAATCGAATTGGTGGGAGGGGCGGCCAAGGGCAAGGCCATCATCGTCCTCAATCCCGCCGAGCCACCGCTCATCATGCGCGACACCGTCTTCTGCCTTACCGGCGACGCCGACCAGGATGCCATCCGACGTTCCGTAGCGGCGATGGCGGCGCGGGTGGCGCAGTACGTGCCCGGCTACCGTCTCAAACAGGAGGTGCAGTTCAGCCGAATCGGAGCCGACGAGCCATATCACACGCTCTTGTGCGCCGGGTCTAACGCGGTCACCACCAAGGTGTCGATCTTTCTCGAGGTCGAGGGGGCCGCACACTATCTGCCGGCCTATGCAGGCAACCTCGACATCATGACGTCGGCGGCTTTGCAGACCGCCGAGGCCATGACCTTGCGCACTCCCGTAGCCACCATCGACGGAAGCGGAGACCAGTAACCATGGACAGGCGCCTTTACATCCAGGACGTGACTCTGCGTGACGGCATGCACGCCATCCGTCACCGCATCAGCACGGAGGCAGTAGCTCGCATCGCCTCGGCTCTCGACGCTGCGGGTGTCGATGCCATCGAGGTCGCCCACGGGGACGGCTTGTCCGGGGGCTCGGTCAATTACGGACCGGGCAGCCACACCGACTGGGAGTGGATCGAGGCGGCGGCCAGCAGCATCACACGCGCTATGTTGACGACGCTTCTGCTACCCGGCATCGGCACGATCTCCGACCTCGAGCGGGCGCACCGCATGGGTGTCCGCTCGGTGCGGATAGCCACCCACTGCACCGAAGCCGATGTGGCTGCGCAGCACATAGCGACGGCAAGAGAACTCGACATGGACGTGTCGGGATTCTTGATGATGAGCCACATGGCGTCTCCCGCCGATTTGGCCAAGCAAGCCAAGTTGATGGAAAGCTATGGGGCGCAGTGCGTCTATGTGACTGACTCGGGTGGCCGGCTTCTCATGCAGGACGTACGAGATCGCATCAAGGCTTACCGAGCAGTGTTGGATGCCGACACTCAGATCGGAATCCACGCCCATGAGAATCTTTCGTTGTCGGTGGCCAACAGCGTCGTTGCGGTGGAGGAGGGTGTCACGCGCGTCGACGCCTCCCTCGCCGGTCAAGGGGCTGGCGCGGGGAACTGCCCAATCGAGGCATTCATCGCCGTCGCCAACTTGCAGGCGTGGTCACATGGTTGTGACGTGTGCGCCCTGCAGGACGCGGCCGACGACCTCGTCCGTCCCCTGCGAGACCGGCCGGTGCAGGTAGACCGCGAGACACTGACCCTCGGTTACGCCGGCGTGTACTCCTCCTTCCTGCGTCATGCCGAAGTGGTTGCGGGTCAGTACGGCATCGACGTCCGAGAGCTCCTCATCGAGGCCGGTCGCCGCAACTTGGTGGGCGGCCAGGAAGACATGTTGGTCGACATTGCACTGAACTACGTTCGACGCGCTGACTCGGCCTCCACGGCGTGATAGCCGACGGTCGTGCGTACGGGATGCAAGACGGACAATCGCATTTCGAGCTCGGTCTCGCGCCGCGAGCCCGGCCGGTCGCTGTCGCCGTGCTGGCTGGATCCGACAACCGCGAAGCTGTGAGAAGTGGTCTTCGCGAGGCGATTCGGCGCCGTTGCGGCTTGGTGGTGGTTCACGCCGCAAGTGCCTTCGAGACATGGCCCGCGCTGGGACTGATGAACGAACCGCTGCCGGAGCAGGTTCACCGCGACGCCATCGAACTCGGGAGGCGGGCGCTGGATGATGCCGTGCTCGCGGTCGAGCTGGAGTCACCGAGCGTCGTCGAGTTTTGGACGCGGTTATACGACGGGCCGGTCGTGCCGACGTTGAGGAGCATCTCGCGCGACGCGCAGCTGCTCGTACTCGCCGAGAGGGCAGGCCGTTCGCACCTGTGGCCCAGGTCGGTCGCCCATGACCTCGGTCGTCACTCCGACTGCCCCGTGGCCGTGGTGCCCACCGCACCGCGCCCCTGGCAAGATCCCCGAGCGCCGATCGTGGTCGGGATCGACCGGATTTATGACCCTACGTCGGCCTTGACGAGCGCATTCGATGTGGCACAACGAAAGGCGGTCGGCGTCGTCGCACTACATCGTGGGGACGCCGAGCGCGCGTTGCTGCGCGAGTTCCAGCAGCGCTTTCCAACGGTGCCGACCGTGTGGAGTTGCCTTCGATCCCATCGTCGCTACCAGGCCGCCGCGATCGAGGAGTGCTCTCGTGCACAACTATTCGTGGTCCCGGCCGGCTGTATGCGGGGAATGGCTGGTCGGGTCGTGATGAACGTCGTCCACCAGGCGCGAGTCCCCATGGTCTCGGTGACCTGAGCAACCCGCAGCGTGCGCCACAGCGGTGCGCTCGTACTAGCGGTAGCGGTCGATGCGCCGCCAGAGACGTCGGGCCTGCGTGGCTAGTGCCCAATCAATGATCATCGTCGCGGACTTTGGGATGGGTGGCACCGTCAATGCGGCGACGGTACCGGGCAGTCGTGACTCGCAGATGGTGCGGTAGTGAGTGAAGGTGTCGAAACCCGCCGATCGATGCGGTTACGCCGCAATGCCAATGTGGCCACCTCGTCGGCGGTGAATTTGCGCATACCCGTAAGCACTTCGTCCCTCGAGGATCTGGCGATCTCGATCATGGATGTTCCGTACTCCTTCAGAGGATGATGCTCACCGCACCGGCCGGGCGTAGGACCGTCATGTCCATCACTGCGCGCTTGTACCTGATCTTCAGGATGCCGTCGAGTCGGCGCAGACGATAGTCATAGCGGCCCACGTAGTGGTCGTCACGGCCCTCGCGGAAGCGCCATACGGTGAAATACGCAGTTGCGCAGACTTCGTCGGGCTTCTGCGATTCGATGCGCACGTTGGTCACCTGATGCCGCGTCGTAGCGTGCGGGTACTCGCGGTGTGCCTTGCGGCTCTTGAGGCGATCTACCCGTGCCAGCAGCCGAAACTTATTGTCGTGCACCAAGAGGAGATCGCGCTTCTCATCCCCGTCGGGAAGGTCGTTGGCGGGAATGAGGTACTCGGCATCATCGGTGTACAACTGCGCCCACTGGTCGAGTTGCCACTCGTCGAGCAGCTTGGCTTCGTAGTACAGCAGGTCTTCTACATCAGACCGCGAGACGTCGCGTGCGGCGGCGTTCGTCAGAGCGTTGTCGAACGTCGTCACGCGAGTACCCCGTCCGGGAGGCTGACGGCGTCCCGCCATCTGCGCCAAAAGGCTCGCATCTGTTCCTCGTCTACGGATTGGGGATCGCGAAGCATTCCGCGGGAGATGTCGTTCCACTCGACGCCGCCGCTTCGGAAGCCGCTCTGACACGACTCGAGCGCCTCGACGTCGTCTGGCGTTGCCAAACCTCCGGGCCCAAGGAAGCTCAGGAAACTCTCTAGCCGCAGGGCGCGAGCGCGCGGCGACTCGGATGCGGGCGCCAGGTGCCAGGCACTGATCTCCATGTAGTCCGGACTTGTCGGGAAGAAGGTGCGCACGGTTACCGACTGGATGTCGTTGATGACGAGGTTGGGGAAGATGACGAGATTGCGGTTGTAGTCGGCCATGATCTCCGATCGCTCGTCGCCGTAGTTCTTGCGTAGCCATTCGCGCTTCTCATCGATCTCGGCACGGGTGTCCGATCCGAAGTGGTTTTTCCACTTGGCAATTGGACGTCCCCACGGCCCCCGGTACTCGATGATTGCATGGCCGTTGCCCAAAGCCCGCCCGGTTCCGGAAAGTCCGCCACTTACGTCGACTCCCATACTGCTGAGGTACTTGATGTAGGTGTCGTGCGTGGGCAGTGCGTGGTATCCGTCCATGCTGTTCTCGGCGAGCAGCTTCCAATTCGCCTTGATCGAATATTGGTTGGAGCCGCGCAGCACCTCCCAGTCGTCCCCAGCCCCGTCGACGATGAGGTCGAGGTAGTGGACCGCTCCGGCGAGGTAGTCGACGAGCGGTTCGACGTTCGGATCGAAGCAGACGAAGAAGAAACCCCGGTAGGAGTCGACTCTGGCAACAGGTCGCAGGCCCATCTCCTCCATCTTGAAACCCGGACCGTAGGCCTTGCGATCGGGAAGGCCAACCAACCGACCGTTGGTGTCGAAAGACCATGCGTGGTAGAAGCATTGGAAGACCTTGCTATTGCCCGAGTCGAGTCGGCACACCACAGCACCGCGGTGCGTGCACGTATTGTGGAAGGCATGAATTTCGCCGCTCGTCGCGCTGCGGACGAAGATCAGGGGCCGGCCACCGACGTTGCGCCGAACGAAGTCGCCGGGCTGACGCAGTTCGGATTCGTGCCCGAGGTAGAGCCAGCAGCGATTGAATATCAAGTCTTGCTCGGCGGCATAGATCTCGGGGGAGGTCATCGTGGACCGATGGACACGGAAGACGCCGTTGTCGACGTCGTCGATGATCAAGTGCGCTTGCGGATCAGGCATGTTGCGTACCCTTCCGCGCTGCCGCGGCGGAAGACCCGGGGATCTGATCACCCTCCGCGAGAAAGTCGACGACGAGTTCGTTGAATCTGCCGGCGTGCTCGATTTGAGTCCAGTGGCCACACTGGCCGAACATGTGCAGTTGCGCGTTGGGAATGAGTTCGAACAGTCGACGCGAGGTGTCCGGCGGAATGATGCGATCTTCGCGGCCGTGGACGATCAGCGTGGGGCACTGAATCGATCTGATTGCCGTCTCGTCGACGACCATGGAATCCACCCAGCGTTGCCGCGGCGGCGGGAACATGGCGGCAAAGGACTCTTGAAATCCTGGTTGAATGCTTGCCGCGTAACGGGTTTGTGCGAGATCGTCGTCGACCAGTGTCTCGTCGTACGCGAAGTAGTCCAGCACCTCGCGCATTCCTGGCACGGACGGTGTGTAACCCCAAACCGCATCGAGACCCTCGGTGAGTTGGAACGGCACTCCCACGCTGCCCATCAACACCACCCGCCGGACTCGCTCGGGCAGGCGAACCGCAAGCTCTAGAGCCATGGCTGAGCCAAAGCTGTTGCCGACGAGACTGAGCGAATCCAAGCCGACGGCGTCGAGGAACGCCTCTGCGTGGGACACCCAGTTCGTCATCGAGTACTGATGTCCAGGTGGCCGCTCGGTGTAGCCGAAACCGACGAGGTCCGGAGCGACTACTCGCCGTTCGGCGGCCAACGCCGGAAGTGTCAGACGCCAATTCGCATAGGCTGATACGCCGGGACCAGAGCCGTGTAGCAGCACGACGGGCTTGCTGTCACCAGCTCCTTGGTCGAGAAAGTTGGTGTCGATGCCCGCGGCGGTCACACGTCGACCGAGCGCGGGGTTGGTGGTGCTGATCGTCTGCGACGCCATTGTGTTGGCTCCGTTCGTGTTGGAGAGGCTTGGCATTGGGAATCGACCGTCGGGTGTCAGGGGGCTGGAGTGGGTAGGTGGGACACGGTCGGCTCGCGGCGTCGTCCACTCCACGGCAGCCCCATCGGGTCCTTCTCTTCATCGGGCAGGACCTCGCCGGTGATCAGTCGGTTCCATTGACGCCACCAAGTCCGCATTTGGAGCTCGTCCTGACTGGTGTTGACGCGACTCGACATTCCCCGTGAAATGTCGGACCACGGAAGCTCTTTGCGCGTGGCGAATGCGCGCTGCGCGCTTTCGAGTGCCTCGACGTCGTCGGGCGTGGCCAGACCACTCGGGCCCCAGAACGTGAGGAAGTTGTCGAGTCGTTGGGCGCGCAGCTCCGCACCCTCCTCCGGTGGCACGATGTGCCAGGCAGTTACCTCCATGTAGTCCGGCGTGATTGGATCGATCTTGCGGATCAGCACACCCATGACGAGGTCGATGATCACCAGATTGGGGAAGATCACCAAGTTGCGTTGACCCCGCAGCCGTGTAGCCCACTCGGTGCCGTACTTCTCCCCGATGGCTGCGTAGCGCGCGTCACGCTCGGCTTGTCCCGCCGCGGAGAGGGGTCGGCCCAAGATTTGATCACCACCGGGACCGGCCGCGATCACCGCATGACCGTTGCCCAGGTCGATGCCGCGATCTTTGCCGATGATGAGCGAGGTGTCGATCGAGCCACGGGCGGCAATCACCATCGCGAAGTACCGCTGATGGGTGGTCATCGCGTGATAGCCGTCGAAGCTGTTCTCCACCAGGAGCTTCCAGTTGGCCTTGCACGAGTACTCGTGAGTGCCCTCGAGAACCTGCATCCCCATATCGGACTGATCGGCCACGAGGTCGAGGTATTCCTTCGCGCCGGCGAGATAGGTTTCGAGATCGACGATGTCAGGATCGAAGCTTGCGAAGACGAAGCCGCGGTAGGACTCCAGTCGCGGCGGCTTCGCCAAGCCGGGTCGATCGAAGTTTGGTCCATAGGATTCATCTCCAGGCGTCGAGACCTGTTCGCCGGCGGTGTTGAACGACCACCCGTGATAGAAGCACGTATGAAAGCGCGCGTTTCCCTCGCGCTCGCGGCAGATCATCGCCCCACGGTGCGGGCACGAGTTCAGCCACACGCGAATCTGTCCCCGACTGTCTCGGGTGAAGATGACGGGGCGGCCCGCCAGCGTGCGCGTCTTGAAGCTGTTCGGCTTCGCCAACTCTGACTCGTGGCCAACGTAGAGCCAGCTCTTGTCGAAGATCAGCGTGCGTTCCCGTTCGAGGATCGTCGGATCCACCATGGTCTGGCGGGCGACCCGAAAGCACGGCATCTCCCGGTCATCAACGACGTATTCGGACATGCGCGTTTTTACCTTTCTGTTGAAGCCCCACCAAGCACGGTCTGGCGTTGACGCCACTGCTTGGTGAGGGGAGTGAGGCGGGGCGCCACTCGCAACTCCAGCCATTCGACTGTCCGCTGCCAGGAATCGAACGCGGCAGCTGTCGCAGCGACGTCGGGCGACGTGCGATAGAAGTCCTGTCCCACATCGACATAGCTGACGATCTGCGTGTACGTCGACGCATCGTTGCGAAGGGTGCGCTCCAAGCCGTCGCGAACCGACGCTGGCAGCGCGGGATCGTCAGCGCCGGTCAGGCACAACCATGGCGCGCGTGTGAGCGGGGCCAACCCACCGATCCACTGGATGAGATCGTCGCTGCTTCCATACCTCGGTTGGGGCGAAACACTCACCACGGCACCGAGTTCGAACGACACGCCGGCGAGGAGCGCCACGAGTCCGCCCCACGAGTAGCCAACCACGCCGATCTGCTCATCGTGCCAACCGCGATCACCCAAACGCTTCAGGAGGTGTCCGACCATGGCCGTGAGTTCGGCGCGCGTCCCGCGTAACTTCGTAGCATCGGCAGCGAGACCCTCGTAGCCGAAGGCAGCGAAGCCGTTCAACAACTCCGCGGCGGCGGGTTCGAAATCGCGGCCCGATGTCATCACGAGGACGGCTCCCCGGGGCGTGCCCGGGAGATGGATCTCGGCGATGTCGACCGGTCGGCCACCGCACTTGACGACGCTGCACCGAGGTGTGACGTGCACGGTGGCGGCCATGGGCAAGGCATCTTCCGGTAGGGGACTGGCCCGCTTTCGCAAAATCGCGGATCAAGGAGGTACCCCTTGGTTACCGGCAGCGGGTGGACTCCGGGAACTCCCCGTCCCGGGCACCGGAACACAGCCGTCCGCCCGTGCACTGATGCCTCGTTCCGGCGGGTGAAACGATCTCTAGGGCCCGGGCGCGCTCATCGTCGACGATCGACCGACGAGGAGAGGAGTTGCAATGGTTTCGACGACGTCCGGGGTGGATTCGACGGTGTCGCGAGAGGTACTAGGCGACGTGGAGGCATTCCTGCATGACGAGGCCGAATTGCTGGACCAGTGGCGCCTTCACGAGTGGCTCGAACTGTTCTCGCCCGAAGGAACTTACGAGATTCCGGCCACCGACCGTCCCGAGGGCGATCCGACGCGGGACTTGTTCCTGGTCCACGACGACCGCTTTCTGCTCGAGCAGCGGGTGCAGTCGTTGCTCACCCGCTCGGCCCATGCGGAGTATCCACACTCCGCGACCCGGCGAATCGTAGGCAATGTTCGAGCCCGAGGAGCGGTAGGCGGACCTCTTCACGTCACGGCGAACTTCGCGGTCTACCGCGTGCGGGCAGGGGTCATGGACACCTACGTGGGTCAGTACCGACACGTCGTCGAGCCCGACGAGATCACGGGTTACAAGTTCCTTCAACGGAAGTCGGTAATGGTTCTCGACGCGCTGCGCCCCCATGGCAAGGTCAGCATCATCCTATGAACCGCCTGGAGGGCAGGACGGCCATCGTTACCGGAGCCGGGGGATACATCGGTAGCGCGTTCGCAGCTGGGTTGGCAGCCGAGGGCGCAAACGTCGTGTGCACCGATCTCGTCGAGACCGCGGCCGAAACAACCGCTCAGACGATCCGCGGGGCTGGCGGTGATGCGCTCGCCGTCGCCGGTGACGTCACCGATGCCGCGCATGCGGCTGACGCGGTAGCGGCCGCACTGGACCGGTGGGGCCGCCTCGACGTCCTGGTCAACAACGCCATGATCTTCAATCACAAAGGGTTGATGACCATGCCCGTTGAGGAATTTCGGCAACAGGTCGACATCTGCCTCACCGGTGCGCTGGTGTTCACCAGGGCAGCGGCCGAGGCGATGATCGCCGCGGGCCACGGTGGCAGCATCGTCAACATCCTGTCGACCGCCGCCTGGCAAGGCCAACCAGGAAACATCGGCTACTCAACAGCCAAGAGCGGTTTGATCAACTTCACGCGGTCAGCGGCAATGGAGCTGGCACCCCACGACATTCGGGTCAACGGCTTCACCCCCAGCGCCACGCAACCCAAGGATTCCGATGGTGAGGCCGTCTTGCGCGGCGCGGCTGCACCGGACCTACCCTTTCGGAACGATTTCTTCGGTCTCATGCCCATGAACCGGTTGCCCGGCCCAGCTGATTACGTGCCGTCGGTGGTGTTCCTGGCCTCCGACGACTCGGCGATGATCACCGGCAGCAACATCACCGTGGACGGCGGTGCCACCGCCAAGTACTGGCCGCTGATGCCACATCGGTGACGTCGTAGCCTGCCTGACGCCCTGGGCGCACCGTTTCGGATGTCCCATCACGCACCTGGCCACGCGTAGCCGTGGCAGTGCTCGGACCTCGAGGTTCGGCGCCAGCGCGAGTACCAGGGTCGACCTGTCGAACGCATGTAGCCACCGCGGTCGATGTGCGTGCCGGGAGAGGGCTGGGCCTGCACGACATTGTGCAGACCCAGGGACTGGGGGACGGACCGAATCCCTTGCAGTACATGGTCCTTTCAGTTGACTGCGTGAGGTTGTGTGGGCTCACGCAGTCAGGTCGTTCACCGGCGCCCGCGAGGCGATCGCCTTCCGGCTGCGCAGCATCAGACGAGGATCGTCGACGACGACGGCGCCTACGAGCACTCCGGAGGCATCACCGTAGAACGCTGCCAGACGGTTGCAGGCGTCGCCCGAAAGCGTGGCGAGCGTGCCCGCGCTCGGACGACCGATGATCTGGATTCGGTGACCGTACTGGTCAGACCACACGTACGGTATCGCCGGCGGCCGGATGGGCTGCTGCATGATGCTTGCAGCCACCACCTCACCGTGCTCTGTCGCACTCGTCCAGTGTTCGATGCGAACGCTGCCGTCGTAATGCGGATGCGGTCTACACGCGACGTCGCCCGCGGCGTAGATCCCAGGGAATCCGACGACGCGCAGCTGATCGTCACATTCGACGCCGTTCGCGATGGGCAGGCCCGACGTCGCGAGCCAATCCGTTGCAGGGGCCGCACCGATGCCAACGACGACCAGGTCCGCGGGAATGGTGCGGCCGTCTTCGAGCACCACGGCGGTCACCCGGTCTTGACCCTCGAAGCGAGACACGGTGGCGCCGGTGATCAGGTGTACACCGTGCACTGCATGAAGATTGGAGAGAAGCGACCCCACCTCGTCCCCGACGATGTTCGCCATCGGCGTGTTCTGCGCTTCGACCACCGAGACCTGGCACCCATGGAGGTGTGCTGCGGCCGCGAACTCCGCACCGATGAACCCGGCACCGATGACGACGACGCTTGGCTCACGGACCAACTCCGAGCGCAAGTCGAACGCATCGTCGGCGGTGCGAATCGTGTGGACACCAGCCAACCCGTCCATGCCCGGCAGCCTCCTCGGGGTGACGCCGGTTGCGATCACGAGGTGTTCGTACCCGATCTCGGGTCCAGCGTTGAACGTGACGAGGCGCCGGACGGGGTCCAGCGCCGTGGCGCGCGTGCCTAGCCGCAAGTCGATGGCGAACCGGGCCAGGTCCTCGTCTGACACCAGAGACGTTGGTGCCCCGTCACCGTCGGCGGCGAGCATGGCCTTGGTCAGCGGTGGTTTGTCGTATGGCTTGTGGCGCTCTTCGCCGATCATCGTGATGGGTTCGTCAAAGCCTGCTGCGCGGAGATGTCGGGCCGTGCTCACCCCGGCTACCGAGCTTCCAACGATCATTAGCGACACCTCGAAAGTGTCGTCATCCGTTGGTGCCCTGGACAAGGGGGTTTGCCGTTGGCTGGAACCCGTTGCATCGGAACTGGCCGGGCACCGCGTTGAGGACGTCGTGCGAATCTCGATCATCGACACACCGATTTCGTGGCAATTACGTCGAGCCTGTTGGTTGACAGCTCCACGACGTACGCTCGCATTCAAGTGGTGACGATCACAGCGGATCGCACCCGAAAGGAGCAACCAACATGGATTATTCGACGACGACGATGCATCCGTCGGTGCACGATTCACCGTCGATCTTGTCGAAGGCCTTCGAACTGCTGCGCGCTTTCAACCAAACCGCGAGGGTCATGACTCTCAGCGAGTTGGCTCGCGCGTCGGACCTCCCGAAGTCGACCGTCCATCGGTTACTGGCCAGACTCATCGAGCTGGATGTCGTCGAGCAATCCGGCCACGGATACCGGCTCGGTGTCTCGCTACTCAAGCTGAGTGCAACGACACCCGTTGCGGGTCTGCGGGAGCTCGCCGCACCCCATCTCAGTGCCCTGTTGAACTACACGCGGCACCCTGTCCGCCTCGGTATCCTTCGCGGTCTCGACGTCGTATGCGTGGAGAAGCTCTCGCCGCGCGGTCCTGCCGCCGAGCCGTCGGAAATCGGCAGCCGTTGGCCGGCCACCTGTACGGCTTTGGGCAAAGCGTTACTGGCCCATGACGACCCGGAGCAGCTGCGGGCACGGCTATCGCTCGGACTCCCTCGAATGACACCGCGCTCTGTGAGCGACGTCGACGATCTGCTGGTTCAGCTCCGCCGCACCCGCGCCAACGGTCTTGCCTACGCCGACGGCGAGGCTCGACTCGGGGTGGCGTGCATCGCGGCACCCATCCTGGTCCACCCTGGTTCGCCCCGGGTCGTGGCAGCGCTGTCGGTCAGTTTCCCCTCGGGCACGGCGGACTTCGCCAAAATCGAGGGAGCCGTGCGGCACAGCGCCGGCCGCCTGTCTGCCGATGCGGCGACCAACATCGTGTCCCGGGAACGTTGGCTGCCAGTCAGTCCGGAGGAGTAAACACGCCCATGCTCGTGGGCGCCGTCGCGGGCGTCGCCAGACCGAGCAACTGCCTTAACCGACGGTTCGTCCCGTCGTGTGCCCAATCGTGATGCGTTGGGCCTGCTCAGATCCGTTGAAGATGTCCTTGGGCGACTCAACCGTTTGCATCATGGCCGTCCGCAGGTGGTCTCCCAAACGTGTTGACGAGCAGAGTAATTGAGCTCAACCCAGTGTCGTCGTCGCGCCGCCAACTTGACTGGAGGCGCCAGGGGGAGGACATGTTCCGCTCGGCTCGGATGTCATTGCTGCGGCTGGTGCGAAGGCTGTGCGAACGGAAGTCCGAAGGGGGAGCGGGCAAGGGCTCCATCGGCGTCCCACGCGTCGATCTCATCGATGCTGAACCCGAGTTCGGCGAGCATCTCTCGGGAATGTTCGCCGAAGAGGGGTGCTGGTCTATCGGCGGATGCGGCGGGAGCATGTCCGAACCGGGCGGGCAGGCCGATGTAGCGGGCACGTCCCGCCACGGGGTGATCGGCCGCGAAGACGCGTTGCCGCGCGAGCAATTGCGGATGGTCGATCAGACCGGTGCCGATCTCTACCGTGGCGGCGGGAACGCCGCGGCCCCGCAATACGTCGACCAATGTCGCTGCTTCCTGCCCCGAGCACATCACGGTGAGCATCTCGTCGAGTTCGTCGTGGCGGCTGACTCTTTCGTCGAGAGTGCGCAGATCCGCGTCGAGCGCCCGCTCCGGCATTCCTGGTGCTCCTGCGAGGGCGTCCCACTGCCTATCCGAGATCGCGCTGATCGCCACCCACCGGTTGTCTGCGGATTGGTACACGCCCTGCGGAGCGATCCCGTTGCGTCTGTTTCCGGATCGGATGGGCTTCCGGCCCGTGGAGCCGGCTGCGATCTGCAGCGCGGAGACCTGGAGGGCCACATCGCACAACGCGACCTCAAGGTGCGCGCCACGTCCGGTGCGAAAACGGCGCCATAGCGCCGCCAGGGTACCAACCGTCGCGGTGACAGCCGCGATTGGATCGAAAACCGTTCCGGTCAAGAGTGGTTCGCCGTCTTCGTACCCGGACATCCAACTGACGCTTGATGCCGCATTGACGGTGAACGTGAGCCCAGGTTGACCACGCCAGGGTCCAGTGGAACCCCAGGCAGGCATTCGAGTCATGACGATGTTCGGCTGCAACGCCGTAACTCCCGCGTAGTCCAAACCGCGATCATCGAGGACCCGTGGAACGTAGTTCTCCACCAGGACGTGACTGGATGCGATGAGGCGGTCGACGATCTCGCGCCCCCGAGGGTCGTTGAGCTCGGCGGCAACAGATCTCTTGTCGACGTTGGCTCCGGCGAAGGAGGCCGCTCGCTCCCAGCATCGATCGACCGTCGAGGGCGTTCCCGTGAAGCGCATCGCGTCGGGCCTGGTGGCCGATTCGACCCGAATTACGTCGGCGCCGAGCGACGCAAGATAGGAACCCACCAGGGGTCCGGCTTGGAAGCTGGCGATTTCGGTGACTCGTACTCCGTGCAGAGGACGTCGGGGTAGGCGTGATGGGTCACCAACCGTGCCGAGCGCCGTCGTGTCGGGTGCGGCGTGCACGCGAATGGGGTTACGGGGGAATGTCACTCCGTCCTCGGTGCGAAGGATGCAGTCGCGAGCAGCGAACGGGGCGAACTCGGCGACCGTCGTGAGATCGGTGACCGGGGCGATCGCGACCCGACTCGCGATGCCCATCTCGACGAGTTCGGCAACGGTATACCGCTTGGTGAAGTCGTGAAGAAGTGGCCTCACCTCCGCAGCCAGACGGATGCGTTCCACCAGCTGGTCATAGCGCGGGTCGTCCAGGCGCGGGTCGCCGACGAGTTGCTTGACGCCACTCCACTGCTGGGGGCTCACGGCCACCAGACAAACCCAGCCATCCTTGGCCGGTTCGATCCCTGGTACGGCCATCTGAGGTACCGGGTACGGAAAGCTGTCCGGCAGCTGAGCCATCAGCCATGGGTATTGCAGCACCGATGCCAGCGACTCGAACCGCGAGACGTCGACCTCGGTGCCAGGTGCGCCGCCTGTCACCGCGAGAAGACCAGCCATCGCGCCGACGGCCGCCCACCGGCCCGCCATTTGTTCGGCGAGATTGACGCCGATGCCGACGGGAGGGCGGCCGTAGGTCGGATGGAGTGCGATGAGTCCGGCCTCGGCCTGCAGAGTGAGCTCGCTAGCTGGCGTCTCAGCCGCCGGCCCGGTCATGCCGTAGTCGCTGACCGACACAACGACCAGCTTGGGATTCCGTGCCCTGAAGGGGTCGACCTGCAGATGTCCCGCTGGTCCATCCACGACGAGGACGTCGACCCGCGCTACGTCCGTGATGCGCCGTTTGCCGCGGTGCAATGCGTCGTGCGGCACGGAAAGCGCATCGTCATTGAGGTCGATTCTCACCACATCGGCCCCGAGGTCGCGCAGTAACCGGCCGCACCACGCCACCGCCTCGGTGGCGCCGGCTTCGGCGACGACGACGTCGTCGAGCAACCGCACGTCATCTTGTCCGGTTCCGCGACCAATTGTGTTGGTGTTCGACACGTGTTCACTCCCTCGATGCGGTCTGATTCGCATCTCGATGCTGCGCGGGCGACTGATGTCGGTGAATACGCATTTCCGGTGATCGGAACGCCACCACGCCGGGCCGGCGGTCGGAACACGGATGGCAAGAGTCGGTCGTCGCTTCGAGTGACGACCGTGCGTGGGCTGCTTGAGGATTGACGATCGACTGCTCACCGGCGCCACGTCGATTGGTGGCTCGCGCACGGGAAGCTCGACCGCGACGTGCACGCCCGGCGCCGGGCGCAGATTGGCGCGAGCGCGGTGTTCATTGCGACGATGTTGCGTCTGCTGAGCCGGGAAGAGATGTGCGGCAACTCGATGCGGTCGTGGCTCGCACTGTGTAGTCGGTGAATTCGACCGTCGCGCCGTTGTCTCGCCATGAAGGTGAGAACGGCGGCGAAGTGGATACCTGGACGGAATGAAGACCGTGCGGGGTCCGTAGCTGACCCCGATTGCCGTGTCTACCCATCGCGTGAGCCGTGTTGACGTGATCGCCGAGGCATCGATGTTGTCCGACAGCGTGTTTCGACGGACTTCGACGAATCGGTAATCCGCCCCCGCTCAGCGCTGTCCGAGCGTAAGGCCGATCTTGCCAAGTGCCAGGTCGGACCAAATTCGAGTTGGCTCCGAGGTTTACGGCACCTTGGAGAAGTTGATCTTCAGTTCACCGATGATGTCATCCCACAGCGGCTCGGGCAGGTCGTGGGCCATTCCGTCGAATGTCACCCAGCGGGACCCGCGGATGGCCTTGGCTACCGCATGGCCACAAGTGGGGCGCATCATCTTGTCCGCGCGACCGTGCATCACCACCGTCGGCGCGGTGATCTGCTTGTCGTAGCGAAGCAGGCTGCCGCTGCCGAGCATGGCGTTGTACTGGCGAGTCACCCCGTCGGGGTTGTACGAACGCTCGTAAGACTCCGTGGCATCGGCCAGCATCTGGTCCTCGGAGGCTGGGTAGCCCGGGCTGCCGAGGATTCTGGCGGTGCGGACGGAGTTGGCGATGACGCCGTCGCGCGAGGGGTCCTTGGAACGCGTCGTCGCCGCCTGCATCTGCTTGAGGGCTGGCAGGGGCAGCAGCGCCTGGTTGTTGCTCGTGAAGATGACGCCCAGCGTCTTGGTGCGGTGGTGGTACCTGGCGGCGAAGATCTGCGCGATCATCCCGCCCATCGATCCGCCGAAGACGTGCGCCTTTTCAATCTGCAGGTGGTCGAGCAGCGCCGCAGCGTCGTCGGCCATGTCCTCCAGCGTGTAGGCGGCTTCGTTTCGCAGCCCGAACTGGAAACGCAGCAGTCGCGGCAATAGTTTTGCGTCGGTGTCATGGCCCTCGAGCTTGCTGGAGAGCCCGATGTCGCGGTTGTCGTAGCGTATGACGCGGAACCCCTGATTAACCAGACGCTCGCAGAAGCCGTCGCGCCAGAACAACAGCTGCCCGCCGAGCCCCATGATCAACAGAACAGCGGGGTCGTTCACGTCGCCCATGTCCTCGTAGAAGATGTCGAGATCGCCGGACTTGGCGGTGCCGGTGCGGATGTCCATCAGGCCTCCAATTGGTAGTAATAGTCGCGGCTGACTTCAACCATGAAGCTGGCGAAGTGGGCCATCAGTTTCGGGTCAATCGTCATTTGCCCGGACATCTCCACGTCGGCCGCGAACTCGCCGGTGGTCTCGACCTCCATGAACTCCTGCCCGAGGTGACAGCTCTGTTCAGTGGTGAAGCAGGGTGGCCGATGCCAGCCTAGACATGAGCACAGGGGATCGTCGGCCGACGGTTCCGATGGCTGGAACGCTGCGGCGCATTTGCCGCCGCGTCGAGTTCATTGACGAGTCTGCTTCCAACGAATGGAACAGCAGCTTGTCGCCGGGGTCACTTGCACGCACGATCAACGGGATCAGTCGGAATCTAATGCCCGCTTGGAACGTCGTCGAACGGCGTTGAAGCGGCTAGAGGCTGTTCAAGGCCTGGACCAGGGGTGCGAGTTCCGGGTGGTCGGCCGCTACGCCGAGTGCCTCCTTCAGCATGCGATCGTGATGGGGGCGGGCAAGTTCGAGCAGCTGTTGTCCCTCGGGCGTCAGCTCGGTGTAGATCCCCCGGCGGTCGTCCTGGCATAGAAAGCGCCCCAGAAGCCCGCGCTCTTCGAGGCGGTTGACCAGTCGAGTCGTGGCGCTCGAGCTCAGGGCCGTCGCGCGCGCGAGCTGCTGCATTCTCATGTGCCAGCCGTCCTGGCGACTCAGTGCATCGAGCACCGTGTACTCGACGACGGACAGCTCGTGTTCGGCCTGCAATACCTTTTCCAACGCAGCTTCCAGACGGCCGTGCAGGGCCGCGAGAGTTCGCCAACCCCGAGCCCGGATCTCAACGGCGTCATTGGCGATACCCATGCAACACCTCCAGCTGCGTTAACCACGTCACACATTACCAGCTTGCGCCGATATGGCGCGTGTGCAACTATCGGCTATACCAAGATTAGTTGCAGGCGCGCTATAAGCGCTTGCGACACTACCGAGAGGGGCCCCGTGCCCAAGGGACTAATCGCGCTGGCGATCGCGGCATTCGGTATCGGCTTGACCGAATTCGTCATCATGGGGCTCCTGCCGGACATTGCCACTGAGTTCGCTGTGACGGAAGCCGTCGCGGGGTGGCTGATCTCCGGCTACGCCTTGGCGGTCGTCGTCGGTGCACTCGTCGTCACTGCGGCGGTGACGCGCCTTCCACGCAAACCGGTTCTCATGGGGTTGCTGGGGTTGTTCATCGCTGGCAACCTGCTGTCGGCGCTGGCCCCGAGCTACGCGGTTCTGATGGGCGGTCGCGTTCTGGCGGCACTATGTCATGGAGCGTTCTTCGGTATCGGATCGGTGGTCGCGGCCAACATGGTTCCTGCTCATCGCAAAGCCGGTGCTATTGCCCTCATGTTCACCGGCCTCACTGCGGCCAACGTTCTAGGTGTCCCGTTTGGAACGCTGTTGGGGCAGCAGTTCGGCTGGCGAGCAACGTTCTGGGCGATCACGCTCATCGGGGTGATTGCCACGGCCGGCATCGCCGTCCTGGCGCCCAACGATGATCCGCAGGCCGAGTCGCCCCCCAGCCTGCGGCGCGAGATGACGGCGTTCACCCGCCTGCAGGTGTGGTTGTCGATCGCGGTGACCATCCTCGGATTCGGCGGTGTCTTCGGTGCGTTCACCTACATCGCCTACACCTTGACCGAAGTATCAGGCTTCGCCTCCTCGACCGTGCCGTGGCTGCTGGTGGTCTTCGGTATTGGGGGCTTCGTCGGAAACGTCGTCGGCGGCAAGGCCGCAGACCGGTCGGTCGACCGGGCCCTGATCGTGTTCATCGCCGCTCTGATCGTGATCCTGGTGGCGTTTGCGCTCACTGCGCACAGCCGGCCCGCCACGATCGCGGCATTGCTGGCGATGGGAGCCGCCGCCTTCGGCAGTGTCCCTGCCCTGCAGATGCGTGTCATGACATTCGGCGATGACGCACCAACGATGGCCTCGGCCGCCAACATCGGCGCATTCAACCTCGGCAACGCCCTCGGCGCCTGGATTGGCGGCATGACGATCTCCGCCGGCTTCGGCTACACCTCACCCATCTGGGCGGGCGCCGCACTTACCGCATCCGCCCTGCTGGTACTCGTCGTAGCAACCGCCTTGAGTAGCAGGACTAAGACCAGCGGCCTGACGACCTCCGCAGGTATGTCGCGCCTCGCGCAGTAATCCAATGGTGGTGGGGACTGACTGTCGGCACCTGTCATTAGACCTCAAACTCTAAAGATGAATCCGATGGTCCTTGATCTTGCCGATGACGGCGTTCCCGTCACGGAGATCTATCGGGGTGGCGCGGATTCTCTCGAGTCCTGTCCGAGTCACTCGAAGATCGCTTGCACCAACGTGATCCTTCGATGTTCGTTCGCAGTACGCCTGTAGAGCGAGTGAAGTCTCATTCGTGAGACCGCATTTGGCTGAAATGAGTATCTCCGTCCGAGAAGAGTTGACGCCCTGACCTCGCGGCTGTCACTGTCAACCGTGTTCGTTTCGCGCTGCGACCACTGTCAGTGACGGTGGTCGCGAAGGACCCGCGATGCATTCTGCACCAGGGCTGTTGGGGCTGCTCATCGATGATCGGCTGTGCTATGACGCCCTTCATATTTAGTAGCGGAAGCCGGCGATGGGAACAACTACGCCAGTTGGACCCGTAGGGCCTCTTTGGGTTGAGGATTGGTATCGATGAACATGTCGCATCGTGTCAACACTCAACTAACTCTGTTGTACGACAGAGAGTTCCGACGTCTTCGGACGGTTGTCTGCCACTTCCTGATCCACGCGAGTCTGCAGCGGTCGGAGCAGGATGGTGAATTCGCGCTGTGCAGCACCACCCGGATCTGTTCGAACGTGATCGCCCGCGGGCCAGGGCGAAATCATCATCGGCTAGCACCAGACGAGACCTTCCAAGACGATCGACGTGGCCAGCCAGCTTCGAGTTCGCGGCTTTGCCGACATGGCGCGGTAGGAGCTTCGGTGGTGATCGCGCCGACGCCGGCGAAGCGGCCGAGGTCAGGGATTGGTGACCAATTAACCAACGAAGTTGATCTGGGTTAAAGTACGGTGCGAATCGCCTTGGTGCCACAGGAGCACCGCACCGCGAAGGAGGTGAGCTTGTGGACCGGGTCGCCAGCGACTATTCACCTGTTCGGAATGGATTGCCCAGCAGGTCGACCACCGGAGAGCAGGTTGCCGAACTGATTCGGCAGGCCATCATCACGGGTGCGATCGGACGCAGCGCGCCGCTGCGCGAAGAGGCGATCGCGGCGCAGTTCGAGGTATCGCGCCGGACCGTGCGGGATGCATTGCGCATCTTGGAGGGATTCGGGCTGGTCCGACATCAGCGCCACAAGGGTACACAGGTGGCGGATTTTGCCGCCGCCGACATCCGTGACCTCTACAACACGCGTCTGGTGCTGGAGACCGCAGCGGCACGACGTTGGTGCACCGCGGACCCGGCGGCCCCCGACGAGGTGCTCGCCGATCGGTTGGGTGAGGCCTTCGATCGGCTGCGCGCCGCGAGCGAACACCTCGACTCGGTGCAGGTGGTGGAGGCCGATCTCGGATTTCACGCCGCTGTCATCGGACTGATGGCAAGTCCTCGCGCCGACCGGTTCTTCGGTTCGATCGCTCAAGAGATGGCGTTCGCCATCGCCATCCTCGAGGCCACGCAGCGCGAGACGCAGACGCGCCCGGCCCAAGCGCTGGCCGAACACGAAGACATTCGCCGTGCCTTGATGGACCGCGACCACGACCGTTCGCTCGATCTGATCACCACCCACGTCGAGACCAATCGCGAACGGCTGGTGAGCATCGTGCAGGAGCAGGACCATGGCGCCGTTGGCGCCGTCAGTGAATAGCCATCCCGATTCAAGGTGCTGCCAGACCGTCGTTCACGGGATGAGGCGGGCCAGGCCTTCCTCGATCGCGCGAACCGCCGCACCCGTGCGGGACCGTTCGGCGAGTTTGTGCAAGATCTTCTCGACGTGAGCCGTGGTGGTGCGCACCGATATCCCAAAGCGCGAAGCGATCTGTTGATTCGACAGGCCGTGGGCCACCCCGGTGAGGATGTCAATTTCGCGACCGGTCAAGCCGTATGGAACATGCGTCTCAGTGGTGGCGACCAACGCGACGACGCCTGGCCCCCATAGGGGTTCGTCGATGCGGTCCATGCGCACGCGCAGCCAGGACGCGGCCGTGGGCCATAGTCCGACGACCGACTCACGGCCGCTGTCGAGAAAGCGGGCCGTGGCGGAGATGAACTCCGGCTCGTCGCAGACCACGGGTGCGGGGCACCGTCCCCAGGCCTGGCTTCGGCCGCTGGCGTCCATGTAGGCGACCGACGACGTGTCCGCCGTCAGTCGGGGCCGCGCCGGAGTGCACAACCGACCGATGCTGGGGGCGATGGTCTTGAGCAGAAGCGAATGCCTCCGGTCGAACGTCCCCCGCGTGCCCGACGACATGTGGACCATGCCCACGTAGTCCCCGCTCTGACCGAACAGACACGTCGTCAGGCCGTCCCGAAATCCAGCGGGTGCGAGGACGTCTTCGTAGAACTCGGTCCCGCGGTAGTCGTAAGGCAGGTCCGCGAACCGCAGCGGCTGCTTGCACGCGATCATCTGGTGGTGCGGATCGGTGTCTGCGTAGGGCTCGCTCAGGCCGAGAAGCGTCGATGGTGCGTATTCGACGTTGCTCACGAGCACATGGCGATGGGCGACGGGGTTCCACCCGAGGATCGCCGCCGCATCGGCGTGCACAATGCCGCCCAGCCGTTCGAGGATGTACGCGCCGGCCGGACCGCGTTCCTCACTGCCGGCGTTGTAGGCGCAGTCCGCAACGAGATCCACGTCCGGCCCGGTCAGGTGGACGTCGTTTTCCGTGTCGTAGCAAAGGGGCACTCGACGACCTCTCATCTCGGATGAGGTTGTGAAGAGACTGAACCCGAGAGGAAAGGGCGGCGCGGTCAGCCGCCACCGATCCTAGCGCCGTCGTCGTCGACTGCGCCTCGAATTCAGGTGTTCGGCCAGCAATTCGAAGTCTGGGAAAGCGCTGGACAAACGTGGTGATGGTGATGCCATTGTGCGACAGCACGGCCGACCCCGCAACAGATCCGACGGATGTCCCGAGACAGTTGATACCCCCGGGCAATCGCGACACCGCTTCGATGCCATCTCTCTGAGGGCGTCGCCCAGTCCGGAATGCACCGAGCCTGGTTCGATCCCGTTCGGAAGCCGTGAAGCCGTGAAGCCGTGAAGCCGTGAAGCCGTGAAGCCGTGAAGCCGTTGCGGCGAATGTGCCCGGCGACGCGGATCGATCAGGATGGCCGACCCCGGGCGGGGTTCGTGCTGAGGCGGTCATCGCAGGACGCCGACCCGCCGTCGGGACGTAGCCGTGCGTTCTGCCGGCCGTGCCACGTCGAATATCATTGGGAGGAATGCGCTTTCGCGCCGACCGCGCCGGGATGACGTCGACCCGCTAGCGCAACCTGTGATCTTCCTGGATCGAGTTACCGCCGTCGACCACGAGGCATTGGCCCGTGATGTAGGAAGCCGCCCTGGCCGTCAGCATCAGGATGGCGTGCGCCACCTCATCGGCCGTTCCGGATCTGCCGAGCGGGCAGGAAGCACCTGCTGCCAGCTCGTCCTCGGTGGTCGAGTCCGTCACGATCCACCCAGGCGCCACGGCGTTGCAGGTGATGCCGGCCCCGGCGTAGTCGATGGCGACTGACCGGGTCAGGCCCACCAAACCGGCCTTGGCCGCGTGATAGGCCCCGTCCCCGGGGAAGGCGCACACGGGCCCCGATACCGAGGACACGTTGACCACCCGGCCGTATCCGCGTTCGACCATCGTGGGGAGCACCGCACGGGTCAGGGTGAACGCGGTGGTCAGGTTGCACCCAATCGAGTTAGCCCAGTCGTGGTCGGTGAGGTGTGCCAAGGTGGCTGCCGCGACGACGTTGGTGACCGCAGCCAGCCCGGCATTATTCACCAGGATGTCGATGCGGCCGGTGCGTTCCAGCGCGAGCGCGGCCACCCGATCCGCATGAGCGGGGTCGGTGAGGTCGCCGGCAATACCGACGGCGTGGATGCCGGCCGCCTGTAACTCGTCCACCCGCTGCTGGACGCGATCCGTGGTCGACGTCAAGATCACCGTCAGGCCGGTCAGGCCGAGCAGGCGTGCGGTCGCAAACCCGATACCCGCAGCCGACCCGGCGCCGGTGACGATGGCGGTCCCCAGGTGATGGTGGGCAGATTCGGCGTGGGACATGGTCCCCTCTCCGGGTGGTGAACGACCGTCGGATGGACGAGCGGAGCGTAGTCACGGGTGCGATAATCGGTCAATTGGTGACCAATTTTTGATACCGACGTGGCTGCTCGACCATTCGGCGGGCGTTCCTATGGCGCGCGCGGCCTTCGGCATATATCGTATGCCGATCACAATTTGTTTAATTGGTGACCAATATTGCAAAGACCGAGAGGTTGGCCGATGGGCGTAATAGCGTTCCGCAACGGAACCGTGTGGAGAGGCGACGGCCTTCCGGACACGGATCGGCTCCTCGTCGTCGACGGTCGCATCGCGCCGTGGAACGAGGATGTGAGCCCGGACGTCTCCGTCGACCTGAACGGCGGACTCCTGGCGCCCGCCTTCGGTGACGGTCACGCACACCCCATTCTCGCGGGCCTGGAACAGCAGGGACCGGCAATTCGGGATGCGCGCGACGTGTCCGAGATCGTCGAACGGATACAAGCGTGGGCGCAGGACCACCCCGACGACGAGTGGATCGTGGCTGCTAGTTACGACGCCACCCTCACCCCGTCTGGGTGGTTCGACGCTCGCTGGCTCGACGCCGTGGTGCCCGATCGCCCGGTGATGCTGCGGGCGTGGGATTACCACTCGGTGTGGTGCAACACGCGGGCGCTCGAGCTCGCCGGCATCGACAAGGACACTCCGCAGCCCGACGTCGGCGAGATCCCACGGCGGGAGGACGGTCAACCGCTGGGCACCCTTCTGGAGTGGGGCGCGGTGGACCTTGCGCTACGGGTCGCTCCGACGCCCAGTCTCGATCAAGGGGTCGAAGCGTTGGAGTACGCCACGGGACACCTCGCCGCCCGTGGCATCGCCTGGTTCCAGGACGCGTGGGTGGATCCGGACGACATCGAGATCTGGTTGGCGGCTGCCCAGCGGGGCGTGCTCCGATGCCGCGCCGATCTGGCACTGCGGGCGGACCCGCTGCGGTGGGCAGAACAGCGCTACCAGCTTGCCGGGCAACGCGATCGCATCCGTGCTGCACCCCATCTCACGTGCAACACCATCAAGTTCTTCGTCGACGGAATCATCGAAAACCACACCGCGCACATGCTTCACGACTATGCCGATGCGTGCACCCGTGGCATGAAGGTGTGGCAGCACGATGAGCTCCTGGCTGCCGCGGCGTTCGTCGACGAGCTCGGCTTCGAATTGCACCTTCACGCCATCGGTGACGCCGGAGCCCGCTCTGCCCTCGACGCCGTGGAGCACATCCAAGCCGTCAACGGTCCTCGGGACCGGCGCCCGGTCATCGCCCACGCTCAACTCGTCGACGACGACGACCTGCCCAGGTTTGCCGAGCTCGGTGTCATCGCATGCTTCCAGCCATTGTGGGCCACCACGGATGACGTCATGCAGCAACTGACGCTCCCGCGGTTGGGGCATGAGCGAGGCCACCGGCAGTACCGCATCGGCTCCGTCTTGAGGTCCGGCGCACCGATGAGCTTCGGCAGTGACTGGCCCGTCACCAGTGCAGACGTCCTACCGGCTCTGCAGACGGCCGTCACCCGGGCACGCCAAGACGGCACCCCACACGGTGGTTGGATGCCGGAGGAACGCATAGACATCGTCAACGCACTCGACATCGTCACCCGCGGCGTCGCCTATCAAGCCGGCACGGAGACCAGCCGCGGTGTGTTGAACGACGGCTTCGAGGCGGACCTGGTGTGGCTGTCGGCCGACCCGCGGAAGTCACCCGTAAGCGACCTGAGTTCGATATCGGTTCTCGGCACCTGGGTCGCGGGAATCCCTACCTACCAATCGAATTCGATGTCCAGCGCCCTGCCGGCGCAGATGGAGCGTACTCATGTCTGAAACATCACCCACCTCGTCCGCCCCTAGACTGCGGCGGGTCATGGGCGTGCCCGGACTGGTCATCTTCGGATTGGCCTACACGGCGCCGCTGGCAGTGTTCACGACTTACGGCGTCGTGAATGAATCGACGTCAGGCCATGTGGCGACCGCGTATCTGATCACGCTGTTGGCGGTGCTCTTCACGGCGGGCAGCTACGCGGCCCTGGTCAGGGCTTACCCGGTCGCCGGTGGCGCGTACACCTACTCCCGGCGGGCCTTCGGCGGGAACGTCGGCTTCGTCACCGGCTGGGCGTTGCTGCTGGACTACCTCTTGCTACCGCTGATCAACTATCTCCTCATCGGCATCTATCTGCACGCCGAGTATCCAGCGGTGCCCATCTGGCTGTACTCACTCTTGGGGATGGGTGTCGTCACGGTGCTCAGCGTCGTGGGAATCGTGGTGGTGCGCAACGCGAATCTGGTCATGGTGGGGCTGCAGATGGTCTTCGCGCTGGTGTTCGCGGTGCTCGCGGTCAAGCACATCGTCGAGAACCCGGGCGTCTCGCTCCTGCAGCCCATCTACGACCAAGGTGTCGCCACGGCGACGTTGTTCACGGGAGCCGCGACGCTGGCGTTGAGTTTCCTTGGCTTCGACGCCATTTCGACGATGTCCGAAGAAGCGCGGGACCCGCGCCGCACGGTGCCACGAGCAATCATGCTTACCGTCGCCATCGCCGGGATGCTCTTCATCGCGGTGTCCTATCTGGCGACACTGGTGCAGCGCGATCCGTCTGCGATCGTGGATCCAGACTCCGCAGCGATCGAGATCATGGGCATGACCGCGGGGCAGTGGCTCCAGACGTTCTTCCTCTTCAGCTTTATGGCCGCGTGTGTGGCCTCGGCACTGGCCTCTCAGGTTAGCGTTACGAGAATTCTGTATGCGATGGGCCGGGATGGCGTGTTGCCGCGAAAATTGTTCGGTCGTCTCAGCCGCAGGTTCCAGACCCCGGTCGGTGCGATCGCGTTCGTCGGAGTCATCTCGTTGATCGCGTTGGTAGCGGACCTAGGGACCATGGCCTCGATCGTGAGTTTCGGTGCGTTGGCTGCATTCTCGGTCGTCAACCTGGCGGTCATCAAACTCTTCCTCGTCGACGCCACCGAACGCACTCCGTGGCATCTGTTCCGGTACGGGCTCGCGCCCGCGATTGGGTTCCTGCTCACCTTCTACCTGTGGTTCAGCCTGTCTCGTCTGGGCTTCATCGCCGGACTCGTCTGGATCGTCGTGGGCGTCCTGTACCTCGCCGGCATCACCCGAGGCTTCCGCAAGGCCCCACCAGAGATACAGTTCGACGCCGAGCACTCACCCTTGACTCCCCATGACGATGACAGGGTTGTAAAACTTTGAGCAACAAGACGATTGGCTACGACTTCTTCGCACAGCCGGAGATCGCCGCACTGCGCATCAGTGACACCGAGGCAGAAGACCTCGGGGCGCAACACTTCGGACACCCGGTGATCGCCGAGTCGCTCGGCAGCCAGCAGGACCAGAACTTCATGCTCACGACCGACGACGGCCGGCGCATCGGGGTCCTCAAGATCGCGAACCCGGTGTTTTCAGAAGCCGAGGTGCAGGCGCAAGATGACGCCGCCCAGCTCGTGCAGGCAGCCGAACCCCAGTTGCGACTGGCCACCGCACTCCCCGGCATCGACGGGCGGACACGCAGAACCGTCCGGCACTCGGACGGAACGTCGCTCATTGCGCGTGTTCTCCGCTATCTGCCCGGTCCCACCGTCGAGGCCGACACGTATCTGGGAGCCGACGTCGCCCGGCAGATGGGTGATGTGTGTGGTCGCGTGAGCAGAGCGCTGCGCTCGTTCGACCATCCCGGACTCGACCGCACGCTGGCCTGGGATCCACAACACGTTCCGGCCGTGACGGAGAAACTCATCTCCTATCAGGACGACGAGGGTCGCCGTGACCAGCTCCTTCACGTCGTGGCCCGGGCGTGGGAGATCCTGGAACGGCTCGCCGGGGAACTCCCGCGTCAAGCCGTCCACCTCGACTTGACCAACTCCAACCTGATAGCCGAGCCGGGTGACCCACGCCGCTATGACGGCATCCTCGACTTCGGCGACCTGTGCCGAACGTGGGCCGTCGCCGAACTCGCTTGTACAGCAACGTCGGTCCTGCACCATCCCGGTGCGGACGCACTGTCGGCGCTCCCGACGGTGACGGGCTTCCACGCGGTGCGGCCGTTGTCGGCCGCCGAGGCCCAGGCCGTCTGGCCGTTGGTCGTGATCCGCGCGGCGATCCTGGTCCTCAACGGCACGATGCAGGTCAGCATCGAGCCGGACAACGAGTATGCCGTCACCGGGTTGCACGACGAGTGGCGGATGTTCGACGCGGCGGTGGCGGTGCCCATCGAGGTGATGTCCACCCTGATTTGCGACGCGCTATCGCTGCCGCGACCCGGTGGGGTGACGCTCCCGGACGACTACGTTCCACTCGTCGCCGGGCAGCCCGCGGTGCTGGACCTCTCGACCACCGCGCCGGTGTGGGACCGTGGTGCCTGGCTGCACCCGGGCGCCGTCGAGAGGGCCGTCGACGTCGCGCGCGCGTCGGGTGCGAAGGTCGCGGTGAGCGCCTACGCGCAGCCCCGCCTCGATCAGGCAGCGCCGCTGCGGGACACCGAACCCGCCACGCTGCCAACCTCCTGCCACGCGTGGTTCTTCGAGGCCACCACCCTCCGCGCACCGTGGGCGGGCGTCACGCGACGCACCGCTCACGGCTTCATCCTGTCCGCCGCGGACGTCATCCTCGAAGTCGTCCTGGACGCCGACGTCGACGCGCTGCCGGGCCTACACGTAGGTGAGGTGGCGGCGGGCGCGCCGCTGACGACCGTGGCGGCCGACCATCGGATTCGCGTTCAGGTGCGGCGGGCGGACGGTCCGGCTGTGCCCCCGTTCGTCGCCCCGCGGTACGGCCCAGGCTGGCTGGCCCTCACCGCAGATCCCGCAGCACTGCTCGGCGCCCCCGACGGCGACACACCCGAATCGAGTGCTGAACTACTCGAACGCCGCGGCCGGTACCTGGCTGACGTTCAGGAGCACTACTACGTCACCCCGCCCCGGATCGAGCGGGGCTGGCGGCACCACTTGCTGTCCACCGACGGCAGATCGTATTTGGACATGGTCAACAACGTTGCATTGCTTGGCCATTCGCATCCTCGGTTGTCAGATGCCGTTGCCCGCCAGTACGAACTACTCAACACGAACTCGCGGTTCAACTACTCGGCCATCGCCGAGTTCACCGCGAAGATCGCCGCTCGGCTGCCACCGTCGCTCGACCAGATCTTCCTGGTCAACTCAGGCTCGGAGGCGAGTGACCTCGCGATGCGGCTGGCGCTGGGCACCACCGGACGGCAGCACCTCGTCTCGATGGGGGAGGCTTATCACGGCTGGACCTACCTCACCGATGCGGTCTCCACGTCGACGGCGGACAACCCCAACGCCCTGACGACTCGTCCCGGGTGGGTCCACACCGTGGAATCCGCCAACTCCTATCGCGGGCGATACCGGGGGGCGCAGGCGCACCAGTACGCGCGGGATGCCGTTGCCGACATCGGCAAACTGGCCGCCGACGGTGTAGACCTCGCGGGGTTCATCGCCGAACCCGTCTACGGGAATGCCGGCGGAATGGCGCTTCCCGACGGGTACCTGAAGCAGGTCTACGCCGCGATTCGCGACGTCGGGGGACTGGCGATCGCCGACGAGGTCCAAGTTGGATACGGCCGTCTGGGACAGTGGTTCTGGGGTTTCGAGCAGCAGGACGTGGTGCCCGACGTCGTCTCGGTGGCGAAGGCGGTGGGCAACGGGTATCCGCTTGGGATCGTGGCGACCACGAAGGTCATCGCCGAGGCCTATCGATCCCAGGGCTACTTCTTCTCCTCGGCCGGTGGCAGCCCCGCGTCGTGCGTGGTCGGGAGCACGGTCCTGGACATCCTCGAGGACGAGGACCTGCAGGGCAACGCCCGTCGTGTCGGCGGGCACCTCAGGGGGCGTCTGCTGGAACTCACGGAACGGCACTCGATCATCGGCACGGTCCATGGGCACGGTCTGTATCTCGGAGTCGAGTTGGTGCGGGACCGAGACACTCTGGAGCCCGCCACCGAGGAGACACTGGCGATCTGCGAACGGATGTTGGACAAGGGAGTGGTCATCCAGCCCACGGGCGATCGGAACTGCGTGCTGAAGGTGAAGCCGCCACTGTGCTTGGACCAGACGGGGGCGGACTACTTCGTGGATGCGCTCGACAGCGTCTTGACCGAGGGTTGGTAGACGACCCGCTCGCGGGACGGATCAGCAGGCCCCGGCTCGCGGTCGCGAGCCGAACGATTGTGCAGAGCGCCGACGGAAAACGATTGGTGATCAACACATTCAGATTACGCCCCGGCGTAACGGCGGAGCAGGTCGCCGAGTTGTCCACCCACGATCGATAAGCCGACGTTGGCGGCCCAGGCGGAGGTGCTGGCCAGGTTCGAAACGCTGCAGGTCTAGGACGACGCAGAGGGCGGGGGACTCGGGGTGGACATCGTCGAGGTCATCGAGGTGCATGACTGGGACCGGTGGGTCGAGGTGCGCGACCACAGTCCCGCTCTCGACGAAGTGCGCACACGGTTCGACGAGCTCGTCGAGCCCGGATCGGTGCGCTGGCCGTTCGTGGCGAAGATCGCGACGAACGGCGTAGCGATCTTCACCACCGACTTGGCGGGTGGCAGAACGCGGCTTACCAGCCGCGTTCGGCGAGCCGGTGGGGCTGCGCGATGTCCTCCACGTTGATGCCGACCATGGCCTCGCCGAGCCCGCGGGATACCTTGGCCAGCACGTCGGGATCGTCGTAGAAGGTGGTGGCCTTCACGATCGCCGCGGCCCGCGCCGCCGGGTCACCGGACTTGAAGATGCCCGAACCCACGAAGACGCCCTCGGCACCGAGCTGCATCATCATCGCCGCGTCGGCGGGGGTGGCGATACCGCCCGCGGTGAACAGCGTGACGGGCAACTTGCCCGCCCGCGCGACCTCGACGACCAGATCGTAGGGCGCCTGCAGTTCCTTTGCGGCAACGAACAATTCGTCTTCGGACAGCGAGCCCAGCCGGCGGATCTCGCCGCCGATCTTGCGCATGTGGGTGGTGGCGTTGGACACGTCGCCGGTACCGGCCTCGCCCTTGGAGCGGATCATCGCCGCACCCTCGGTGAGCCGGCGCAGTGCCTCGCCCAGATTGGTGGCACCGCACACGAAGGGGACGGTGAACTTCCACTTGTCGATGTGGTTGGCGTAGTCGGCGGGTGTGAGCACCTCGGACTCGTCGATGTAGTCCACCCCGAGGCTCTGCAGGATCTGCGCCTCGACGAAGTGGCCGATACGGACCTTGGCCATCACCGGGATGGTGACTGCGGCGACGATGCCCTCGATCATGTCCGGATCGCTCATGCGGGAGACGCCGCCCTGGGCCCGGATATCGGCAGGCACACGTTCGAGCGCCATCACCGCGACGGCTCCGGCGGCCTCGGCGATGCGCGCCTGCTCAGGCGTGACGACATCCATGATGACGCCACCCTTGAGCATCTCCGCCATGCCGCGCTTCACCCGTGCGGTGCCCACCGACGTCGCCATCTTCAACGCCTCTCGCGCAGCCGCGTCAGCAGCTGCGCTTTCGTTCGAGGGATGTGGTCGCCGGGCCGGGACGTCACCCGTGGACCAAGACATCGGCGAGCTTGTCCATTGCCAGACCGGGACTCGAGAAGGTCGGCGTGTGCAGACCCTCTCCGGAGACGCTGGCCGCGGCACGTGCCATCGATGCCTGCGCGAGCACGATGGCATCGACCGACGTAGCGAGATCCTGAAGTGCTTCGGCGATGATCGCATCGTGGCGGGCTGCATCGCCCGAGGCATTGGCGGTGAACGCTTCGGCGAGCAGTCGGACGTCGAGATCGACTTCAACCGAGGCGTGCTTAGCGCGGCGGCGGACCAGATCCACGGTGGGCGACAGGGTGGACTTTGCGGTTGCCAGCACGGCGATCCGGGGCGTTCGTTCGGTCCCGGCGGCCATTTTCGCGGTTTCGATCGCCGCATCCACCATCGGCATGTCCACTCGCAGTACGGGGACGTCCACCAGCTGCGCGGCGAGTTCGACCGCGGGCCCAATGGACGAGCAGGTGGCCATCACGGCTACTGCGCCACTGTCGGCCGCAGAGACGACGTGGTCGACCACGCGGCGCGAGATAGACGCAGTCAGAGCACCGTTGGCAAGTGCGTCGGCGAGCAACGACTCGTCGACGATGTTGGACACCTTGACATCGGCGGGCAGTTTCGCGCCGAGCTCACCGAACACGGGGAGGAGGCCGCTGACGGTGTGAAGCAGCACTACGCGACGGGTCATGACAGATCTCTTTCTCGGAGGCGGGCCAGCAGCTGCTCGCGGGATTGGCAGATGTGGTCGTCGAGACGAGACACGGCGAGTTCGACATCGCCGGCCTCGATGGCCTCGATGATCGGACGATGAGTGTCGGGCTCTGCAGAGGTGTCCGAGTCGAGGACTTTTGTCAGGATGATCACCCGCCGAGTCTCCATCTGAATGGACTTGAGGTGGTCCAGCAGGAGATCTTCGCGGCAGGTGGATGCGATTACGTAGTGCAATTCAATGTCGGCGTCGACCACCGCAAACAGGTCACCGCGCCCGTAGGCATCGTCGAGCTTGGAGAAAGCGGCTTGGATGGTCCGCAGGGGGGCGTCGTCGATGTAGCCGGCGGTCATCGCGGTGCGCAGCGCATAGCATTCCAGCAGTGCGCGGAGATTGAACACTTCACGCACCCGCTTCTCGCCGATGCTCTGGACGAAGGCACCGCGGTGTGGGTGGATCTCCACCAGACCCCGATCCCGCAGGGCACGCAACGCTTCGCGCACCGTGCCCCGGGCGGTATTGAGCTCCGCGGCGAGGGTGACCTCGGGCAGCGGTGCACCCGGCGGATACGTCCCGCGGATCACCGCCTCGGCGATGTGATCGATGACGGCATGGGTGAGCGTCTTGGGCCGCGCTAGTCCACGCGGCCGCGCACGCGAATCGTCGGGGTCGGCTTGGACCCCATCAGGGCCCAACGAAGTCGGACTCACGTGAAACCACCTCCAGGCTTTCATGGATCGTGTCGGCGACCTTCGCCAATTCCTCGTCGGTGATGGTGAATGCCGGCGACACCTGTAGCGCGACGTCTCCCAGGTTACGGGTGATCACGCCGCGCTTGCGGGATTCGCGAACCAGTTTGGCCAGCACGGCGGGATTCGCCTCCTTGACCCTCGGATCGATGTTGACGGCTCCGAGCAGTCCCACGCCGGCGCGCACCTCGTCGACCAACGGGTGATCGGCCAGCGGGGCCAGATGCGATGCCATCACCGATTCGTACTCGGCCACCCGGTCGACGAGACTTTCCTTTTCGAGGATGTCGAGGTTGGCGTTGCCTACCGCGGTGGCCATCGCGTGTCCGGAGTACGTGTAGCCGTGCCGGAACATTGCAGTCGAGCCGTCCTTCCAGAACACCTCGGACACGCGCGGCGCGATCGCGACCGCACCGAGCGGTGCGTAACCGGACGTCAGGCCCTTGGCCATGGTGATCATATCGGGCTGGATTCCGTAGCGGCCGGAGGAGAACCAGTCGCCACCGCGTCCGAAGGCGGACACCACTTCGTCGATGACGAGCAGCACGTCGTTCTCGCGGCAGATCTTCTCGATTTCGGTGAGGTAACCCTGCGGCGGATGCAGAACCCCGCCGGCGCCGATGATCGGCTCGCAGAAGAATGCCGCCACGTTCTCGGCGCCCAGTTCGGTGATCTTGGTGCGCAGCGCCTCGGCATCATTCCACGGCACCTGCGCCACCGACTCCACCATCGGTGCCAGACCGGCGAGGTTGGCGGGTAGACCGGCAAGTGAGGTTCCGTAGGCGTTCATGCCGTGGTAGGCCCGCGTGCGGCTGATGATGATCTTCTTGTTGGGTTGCTCGACGACCGACCAGTACAGGCGAGCCAGCTTGGCCGCTGTGTCGACGGCCTCCGAACCGCCGCCGGCGGTAAAGAAGATCTTGCCGTTGGGGAAAGGCAGGTAGTCGGCGATGCGAGAGGCGAAGAGCTCGGTGTTGGGCGTGGTGAACACATCGAAGGTTTGGAACGCCGCGAGGTCGATCGCTTGCTGGCGAGCGACGTCGGCGATCTCGGTACGGCCCAGTCCGACATTGCAATACCACAGTCCGGCAAGGGAATCGAGATAGCTATTGCCATCGGCGTCCCACACTGTGCGGCCCTCGCCGCGGACGATCGTCACGGTGTCGTTCTTCACCGCGCTCATCTGAGCGAATGGGTGCCAGTAGCTGGTCTCGGTCATGATCGTTCTCCTATTGCTGCAGACATGATGGGTTCCCGCGCGCGCATGACGACGTGGGGTGCGTCAATTCCCGTCGCGCAGGTCTCTTCAGGGGCGCGCTTCGTAGACGCGAGATCCTGAGCACTGACTCGACGGTCTTGGTGACGTCCGTAGAGAGACGGGCCGTCGCCATCGCGGCCACTGCCTCGATGGCCAATGCGGGGTTCAAAGTGCTTGCGACGAATCTGTTTTCGATCCTTGCCGGCGGAACATCTTTCCGCCGTCGAGGATATCGGGAGCCGTTGCTCACGTTGGTCATCATGCTCCGAAAGTGTCTGACTGTCAATTGTTGGACAATCGCGATGGGAGCTGCCCGATTCATGAACGATGGGCAACGAGTGACACGGGACGGTCGCCGAGGAGCAGCATGATTCGCGCCGTCTCTTCGAGTTCCTCGGCCGCGTCCACGGCATCGGCCAGCGTCCTGCCGGCCAGTACCGAGCCGTGGTTGGCCAGGAGCACCGAATGCGCCGAGCTCATGGCGCGTCCCACCTCGTCGCCGAGGGTTGGGTCACCAGGAGGCAGGTACGGGATAAGAGGTACCCGCCCCACACGCATCACGTGGTAGGCGGTCAGCGGAGGCAAACAGTCGGCCACGTCCAGTCCGGCCAGGCAGGACACCGCGGCCGCGTGCGAGCTGTGCAGGTGGACGACCGCCCCTGAGTCGGGCCTCGCGCGATAGGTCTCGACATGGATCGGCCATTCCTTGGACGGTCTGGATCCCGCCAGGTGCTTTCCGTTCAGATCGAGTACCGCAAGCTCGTCGGAGATCAGATTCCCCAGCGAGGTGCCGGTCGGAGTGATGAGGATTCGTGGGCCGACCCGCACGCTGATGTTGCCTGTCCGTCCTGCCGTGAGTCGGCGATCGAACAGCGACGCACCCTGGCGGACGATCTCGGTCCGCTCGGCAGTCATCGCGCTCGTCATGACGAGGCCGTCTCGACGAGGAAGTCGGCGCTACCGAAGTTTCCGGACTTGAGCAACAGGGTGATCGGGTCGCCGCAGATGGTCGTACACCAGGGAACTCCGGGCGCGGCCTCCTCTCCGACGAGAACCTGCTGCACTCCGAGTTCGGTCACCACCGCTCCCGAGGTTTCGCCGCCCGCGACGACGATGCGACGCGCCCCGCGCTCGACCGCGCTCGCTGCAACCCGGGCGAGCACCTTCTCCAAGATCTGCGGAGTGTCCGCCCCCATGGCGAGCGCGCCCCGACGCCGCTGCTCGGCGTCGGCAGAGGTGTAGATGAGCCGCGGCCGGCTCTGGTCCTGGGCCTCGTCCCACGCCACGGCGGTCGCGATGAGGGCATCGGAGTCGGAGATCTCGCCGGGATCCAGTCGCAACGCGGGCATGGTGAGCTGCGCCCGCCGTACCTGCTCCAGGGTCGCCTCTGAACAGCTTCCGGCTAGGACCAGGGTCCCACCTGAGGTGGCGGGCGCACCGAGGCCGCCGTGTGTTTGGCGCTCTGACGGCCGCGCGGCTGTCATGGTGCGCCCCAGTGCCTCGATCAGGCCGGCGCCACCGCTCAGGAGGCCTTCATCGTGGCCGACGGCGATCGTGTCGAGATCGGCGTCGGCGGTGGCATCCGCGACGATATGCCGAACACCCTGTTCGACAAGACCCTTGACGTGGTCTGTCGCAGCTTCGTGACCGGCACGTACCGCGTTGAGTGGCAGCAACCCCACCGTGGATTCGGTCTGCAGCGACAGCCAACGCACCAAATTCGCATCGGTCATCGGCGTCAGCGGATGGTTGCGCAGCGGGGACTCGCTGAGCAGCCTCTCTCCGACGAACAGGTAGCCGAGGTAGGTGGTGCGCTGATGGAGCGGTGTGGCCGGGCAGACGATCGTGTAGGGAGTGCCGATCAGCGTTCCGAGGATGTCCAGTACCGGGCCGATATTTCCCTGCGGCGTGGAGTCGAACGTCGAGCAGTACTTGTAGTAGTACCGGGTGATTCCGTGTCCGCGCAGCCAGCCGACCGTCTGCTCGACGTATGCGCACGCGTCGGCGGGATCGATGCTGCGAAACTTGATTCCGACCACCACTGCGTCGCAGTCCTGGAGTGTGCTGGCGGGATCTGGGATACCGAAGAGCATCACAACGCGAAGTCCACTGCGGCGCAGAGCGGCTGCGGCGTCGGTGCCGCCGGTGTAGTCATCGGCGATGACGGCGATGCGTGTCACGCGGGGGCCTCCACTCGGCTCTCGTGCTGCGATGTCGTGCCGCTCCGCTCGGAGCGTCTCATCTCGTTCGTCGGCGACCAGTCGCCGTGCCAGCGGCTCCGTGTTCCAGGAATCGGTCACGGGCTTGGAGCTGGGGCGCGACACCGCCGTAGGTTGCCCCGACCTCCATGCTCTGTAGCACCGTGTTGGGCGATTGATTGTCGATCAATCTACGGCGATCGTAGGACGAGGCGTTCTGTACGTCAAACATGCATCGGAGACCCACGGCAAGATCCCACCGCCCAGCCGAGGTTCATCGCCGGCGGCGGGCGAACACAGCGATGTGCTGGCAACGGTGTGGTGCGGTTGGCACGCCCTGGGAAGCTGCTCGTATCGGTAGAAGTACCTATGTCGGCGCGTCCACGTGCTGGCTACCTTGAGTTCACCCACGTTCTGCCTCGACACAGCCGCCGGCCGCAGAACCGGTGCCTATGGCTGCAATTGCCCGGCCGGGTTCCGAACCGAGGATAGCGCGGAATCCCGTCACTCACGGAAGGTCAAATTCATGAATCCAGTTGACGAAAGTGGGAATTCGGCCAACGCCGAACTCGAGAAGCTGGGGTATGACCCTGAGCTGAAGCGGGCGATGAGCTTAGCTGATGTGGTTATCTTCGGCCTGATCTACATGGTGCCCATTGCACCCATCGCTGTGTTCGGCATCGTGTACAACTTCTCCGCCGGCGCGGTCGGCCTGGTGTACCTCGTGGCCGCGATCGCCATGGTGTTCAGCGCGGTGAGCTACCGGGAGATGGCGCGGACCTTCCCGATCGCGGGTTCGGTCTACTCCTACGTCCGAAACGGAGTCAACCAGTTCGTCGGATTCATTTCCGGCTGGGCGATCCTGCTGGACTATCTCCTGATGCCGGCATTGCTGTCGGTCTTCGCGGCCTCGGCAATGGTTTCGCTGGTGCCGAGCCTGCCGGCCTGGGTGTGGATCATCGTCTTCGTCGTCATCACCGCCAGCATCAACCTGCGTGGCATCACGTTCACCGCGTCGATGAACAAGATCTTCCTCGTCATCCAGCTGGTGGTCCTCGCGGTGTTCTGCGTGTGGGCGCTCGTGGCCGTGGCGCAGGGCAAGGGCCACTTCTCCTTCGATCCGATCTTCAGCTCGAACACGTTCACCTGGTCGGTCGTCTTCGGCGCCATTCCGATCGCGGCGCTGAGCTTCTGCGGCTTCGACGGCATCTCGACGCTCAACGAGGAAGCCAAGGGGGGTGGCAAGACCGTCGCACGGGCCACCATGATTGTGCTGTGGATCTGTACCGCCCTGTTCGTCCTCCAGGTCTATCTCGCAGCGATCTTCGTGCCCAACGGCACGGTGTTCGCCGACGGCGATGACACCAACAACGCCTTCTACAACATCACGGGTCAGGTCATGGCGAACTGGTTCCAGATCGTCGTCACCCTGACGACGGCACTGATCGCGCTGTTCGCCAACATTGTTGCCTCCAACGGCATCTCGTCGCGACTGGTGTTCAGCATGGCCCGCGACCGTCAGCTGCCGAGATTTCTGGCGAAGGTGAACTCGAAGACCCAGGTCCCGGCCAACGCGATGATCTTCATCATGGCGGTGTCCCTGGTCGTGGGAATCTTCGGGATCGAGAACCCGGCGCTGCTCACCAGCCTGGTCACCTTCGGCGCCCTGACCGCGTACATCATGCTCCACCTCAGCGTTCTGGCGCACTTCGGGGTCCGCCTGAGGAGCCGAAAGATCTTCGCCCACTATGTTTCTCCCATCCTTGGTGCAGCCGTACTGATCTACGCACTATGGAGCGGCAGCTTCAACGCCAAGCTGGTCGGGCTGATCTGGTTGGGCATCGGCGTTCTGATCGCCGTGTACTTCCGCGCGACCGGCCGGTCGTTGGCGCAATCGGATATCGATGGCGACACCCCTCATGCGGCGGCCGACGAGTCGCACGTCACCCCAGTCGTCACCGCCGAGAAGGAGCGCTGAGATGACCACCACGACCCGACGCAAGGCGTCCGACCGCACCGCAGAACTGGCTCGACTTCACGCCCGCCGGACCCTCAACCGGGTCACCGCCGAACACGACGACGTCGTCGCCGCTGAATTGGACGCCAACCCGTTCGGACCCCACACCGATCGCACCGCGAGAGTGCTCCGATATTTGCGCAGTCTGCCCATCGCTGGCAAGGAAGTTCTGTTCGCGCCAGGCGATGACGCGTGGGCAATCGGGACGATCGTCATCGGTGCACCAGGAAACATGATCGTCGAGGACGACGTCTTCGACGACTACACAGCGGCCGCGCGCACCGTATTGCGCCGTCGCCTAGCCCGTTTCGTCGATACCGCTGAATAGGCAGGTCGAACCATGAAGCACGACCCCACCACGATCTTCGGCTACACCGATCGCTTCTCTGCCCGCCCAGGGGAGACGCTGTCGTTCCACGTCAGCAGCGACGAACCAACCCGGTATGACGCCTCGCTGGTCCGGCTGAGTCACGGTTACACCGGGTCCGCCGGCCCCGGGTTCGTCGAGTACGACGTGCCCGACGCAAGTTTCGCGGGCAACTACGCCGGCGAACACCACGTCTGCCAGCCAGGGTCGTTCGTCGAGATCGACGACCCCAACTCGGTCCTCGCCGACCCGACCGACGTGGCGATCAGCGTGTACGTCTACGCGACGCTCCCCTTGTCCGACCGCGCCGACAGCATCGGCGCCTACCATGTCACGCAGAACTCCATCAGCCTGACCAATAAGCGTCAAACAATCTGTGGCACGTGGGATGAGGACACTGCGACGGGTTACGCGCTGGTGCTGGACGACGGAGTGCCCACCGTGCTGTGGGGCGACGACGGACAGGCGCGAACGCTCTCCACCGCGAGCGTCCTGCAGGCAAACCACTGGTACCGACTCGATCTGCACTTCGGAAGCGCCGCGGGCGAAGTCCAACTGACGCAGACACCCATCGCAAACTGCATGAACCAATTCTCCGATCAAGCCTCGCCCATCGACGTGGACGAGACGACTGCTTCATTGGGTCAAGGCACCCCCGCCCGAAGTGCTCATCCATTCCGGATCGCGGCGCTCGCCCGCCGCGACGGCGACCGGTGGCTCGCCGTCGCACCGTTCAACGGCAAAATCGGCGCACTCACCGTAACCCGGGGCGGAGACCCGATCGACGGCACCGGTGCCCAACTCCTCGCACGTTGGCACTTCGGTCGCTCGTCCTCCGACGACGGCCTCTTGCTGTGGGATGTCGTCGATCTTTCGGACAACAAGCTGGATGGTCGGTGCTTCAACGCGCCGATACGAGCAGTGACCGGGCCGTTCTACGCGGGGCTGTCGGAGGACTTTCGCAACGCACCCGATGAGTTCGACGCGATCCATTTCCACGACGACGACATCGCCGACGCCGATTGGCCCGTCGCGTTCACCTTCGCGGTCCCCGATGACCTTCCCAGCGGCGTGTACGCCGCCCGCCTGGCGGCGCACGACAAAGCGCACTACGTCCCGTTCATCGTGGGGCCCGGCAGCCGGAAGAAGGAGGTGGCACTGCTGCTTCCGACCGCCACCTATCTCGCCTACGCCAACGATCGGACCGCATTCGAAGCCGACGGCGCCGAGGTCATCGTGTCGCACACTCCGATCCTCAACCAGAATGACATCGATCTCCAGAACCACCCCGAATTCGGACGGTGCTGCTACGAAATCCACAATGACGGCAGTGGTGTCGTATTCAGCAGCGTGCGCAAGCCGATCATCACACTCCAGCCCAAGCACCGGGCCTGGTACGGGGCAAATGGCGTTTGGGGCCTGCCGGCAGATCTGTGCATCGTGCACTGGCTCGACACGCTCGACTGCGAGTTCGACGTCATCACCGACGACGACCTGGACGCAGGCGGCTACGAGCTGCTGGCCGACTACAAAGTGGTGATCACCGGCGCACATCCTGAGTACGTCACCCGCGGCGAACTGGATGCGCTCGACCTGTTTACCGCACGTGGCGGTCGGCTGATGTACCTGGGCGGCAATGGGTTCTTCGCGACCGCCTCGTTCGTGCCGGATCAGCCGTACGTGATGGAACTTCGCCGATCCGCCGGGGGCACCCGGCCCCACCAGTCGAACTACGGCGAACGACGGCACGCCACTTCGGGGGAGATGGCGGGACTGTGGCGGCACAAGGGCAAGGCGCCGCAGCGTTTGACCGGCGTCGGTTTCGCCGCGCAAGGATTCGACCGCTCGACCCACTACGAGCGGCTCGAAGACAGCCGTGATCCGCTCGCTGCGTTCGTGTTCGAGGGAATCGGTGACGATGAGATCATCGGTGACTTCGGTATTATGGGCGGTGGAGCGGCGGGGGCCGAAATCGACTGTTACGACCCGGCGCTGGGCTCTCCGCCGGGCACGCTGGTCCTCGCGACCTCTGGGCCGTTGACCGACGCCTTCCTGGTCGTCATCGAGGAAGTGTATGAGAACCTGCCCGGGCAGGGCGGCACTGAACACCCCTACGTTCGGTCCGACATGGTTCTCGGGGCACTCGAGGGCGGAGGCGGATTCTTCTCCGTCGGGTCGATCGCGTGGACGGCTGCCCTGTCGCACAACGGATATGACAACAACGTCGCGAGAATCACCGGCAACGTCCTGAGGCGCTTCGTGGCCAAGGAACCCCTGGATCAGATCATCGACTGAGCGAAGTTAGACGCAGGCTGTCTCCTGGCGCCATCTCGTGCGGGATGCTCTCCCGTGCGCGGTGGCGCCACGTGGCTGTGCTGGGTACCGACGGCACTGACGATCGATGCCGAGCGATTGGCGGCGAGCTCGGTGATGCCGGGTGGTCGGTGCGCGCGAGAGCGCGGCAACCCGCTCGCGTGGGTGCTGTACCCATCAATCGAAGCCCACGTATGAACACTGCACGCGGATAGGGTTTTCACCGCCATCCGCGTGCAGCGATCTGCGGGTGACAGCGCGCCACTCAGGGTGAGTGGCGCGCTGCCCCGGGTGGTTAGGGTTGGCGCAGGGTGCGAATCAGCTTCTTGTTCGCGAACTCGTCGATCCCATGACGCCCGAGTTCACGCCCGAAGCCTGAACGCTTGACCCCACCGAACGGCAGCTCCGCACCTTCGCCGCCAAAACCGTTGATGTAGACCATTCCCGCCTCGAGTTGCTCGGCAACCCGGTGGGCCTGCTCGGCATCGGTGGTGAAGAGGTAGGAGCCGAGTCCGAACGGGGTGTCGTTGGCGATCCTGATCGCCTCGTCCTCGTCCTGGACGCGGAAGACCATCGCCACCGGGCCGAAGAACTCTTCGTAGAACACGTCACCGCCGGGTTGGACGCCGGTAAGCACGCCCGGGGGGAACCAGGCCCCGTCGCGTTCGCCGCTGGTCTGCAGCGTCGCTCCGGAGGCCACGGCACGGCCCACCTGGTCGCTCAGCCGCTCCGCGGCAACCAGCGAGGATACCGGGGACGCGGGCCGCGCCAGCATCTTCGCGGTGTATCGCGCGACGAAGTCGTCGTACAACTCGTCGAGGACGATGACGCGCTTGCCGGCGTTGCAGGACTGACCGGTGTTCTCCATACGTGCCTCGAAGGCCGCATCGACGGCCTCGTCCATGTCGCTGACGCCGAGCACGATGAAGGGATCCGATCCGCCGAGTTCGAGGACGACCTTCTTTAGATTGCGGCCGGCGATCTCTGCGACTGCCGCCCCCGCTCGCTCGGAACCCGTGACCGAGACGCCTTGCACGCGGGGATCTCCGATGATCCGCTCGACCTGCTCGTTGGTCGCGAACACGTTGTTGTAGGTTCCCGCCGGGAACCCCGCATCATCGAACAGGCCTTGCAGGGCGAGACCGGATTCCGGGCACTGCGGGGCCGGCTTGAGCAGGATCGTATTGCCCAGCGCGAGGTTCGGTCCGGCGAATCGCGCCACCTGGTAGTAAGGAAAGTTCCACGGCATGATGCCGAGAAGGATTCCGATGGGCCGCCTTTGGACGATCGCGGTACCCGGGCCGCTGGTGACGTCGATCGTCTCGTCGGCTAGGAATGCGGCGGCGTTCTCGGCGTAGTAGCGATAGATCGAGATGCACACGCCGATCTCGCCGAGGGCGTCCTCGCGAGACTTCCCCATCTCCTTCTGGATGATCTCGGCGAGTGCATCCTGACGCTCTTCGTGGAGTTGGGCGAGGCGTTTCAGAAGCGTCACCCGCTCCTCGATCGTCTGGCGAGCCCACGTCTTGTAGGCGCCGTGGGCGGCGTCGAGCTTCGCGTCGATCTCGGCGTCGGTGTCGACCGGGTAGGACGTCAGCTCCTCGCCGGACCTCGGATCGATCACGGTATAGCTGCTCATGGCTGTCTCCTCATCGTGTTGTTTCGTTACTGTGCAGGGGATTTCGTGGCCTTCGACAAGGGGCGATCCGAGTCGAGACCACGAACATCAGTGGGGTGGCGGGGCAGGTGGAGGCTGGTCGGGCTGGCGGGCGACGGGGTGGGTTCACCGGTGTCGATCCGCCGGTGCCAGGAGGTCGTTGGCAACCACGGCAACCGGATTCGTTGGCAGTGGACACCTCCGTCGACCTCCTCGAAGGAGGCCTCACGTCCGTCGTCACCAGTTGATTGTAGAACAATCTACACATTAGAGTGGGCGTCGTGGTGGTAACGGCCGATGAGTCTGTAAGGAGCCGTCGTTGGTCGCATTGCCACCACGGTGCGGACCGGTCGGTCCTGCCCGCGGACGACGGACGCCGTCGCCGGCGAACGCGATTGTGCACGTCGCCCCATCGGGGCGGCGGCCGACATGAGCCAATCACGTCTCGACACCAGCTCGGCGAACCAGGCCGGGATCACCGAAGGAATGTCACATGACCACGACCGGGAACAAGACCGACACCGGCGTCCCGGCGGCGATGCCGAACGCATTCGATCCGGCCAGCGCCGCGAGCCTGAAGCCTGCGCTGCGTTCGCTGGTGGAGCGTCGACAGAATGTCATCGCCCCGAGCAACCGCCTGTTTTATAGCACCCCGGTCGACGTGGTCCGCGCAGAAGGCGTCCATCTGTTTGACACAGAGGGCAACGAGTACCTCGACGCCTACAACAACGTTCCCGCCGTCGGACATTGTAATCCCCATGTGGTGGAGGCCATTTCGCGACAGGCGGGAATCCTCAACAGCAACACGCGGTATCTCACGCCCACGCTGGTCGATTACAGCGAGCGGCTCTTGGCGACTCACCACCCGGCCATCGACCAGGTGCTCTACACGTGTTCGGGCAGCGAGGCCAACGATCTCGCCATCCGGATGGCACGGTATGAGACGGGCGGCGACGCCGTCATCGTGACGTCCAATGCCTATCACGGGCTTACGGCGTCCATTGCCGAAATATCACCGACGCTGGGCCCAAACGTTCCCCTCGGGGCGAAGACTTTGACCATCGACGCGCCGGACTACGCCACCGACGAGGACGCCGAAACTGTCGGCGCCAAGATGGCCTCGCGTGTGGCGGAGGCCATCGCCCACCTCGAGCGGCATGGAATGCGGCTTGCGGCCATGCTCGTCGACACCGTGTTCTCAAGCGATGGGCTGATCACCGGTCCAGCCGGATTCCTAGGCCCGGTCGTCGACGTGGTTCACGCAGCTGGCGGATTCTTCATCGCGGACGAGGTGCAGGCGGGCTTCGGTCGCACCGGCGAAGCGATGTGGGGCTACCAGCGTCACGGCATCACTCCCGATCTCGTCACCATGGGCAAGCCGATGGCCAACGGACTGCCCCTTGCCGCCGTGGCGACGCAGAGTGAGCATGCCGCCCGATTTGGCCGTGACATCCGTTACTTCAACACATCCGCGGGCAATTCGGTGTGCATCAGTGCCGCCAACGCCATGCTGGACGTCTTCGAGAACGACGACATCCTCGGGAACGTTCGCGCAGTGGGACGGCGGATGCTCGACGGCCTCACCGAGCTGACGCGGCGGCACGCATGCGCGACGACCGCGCGCGGAGCCGGACTGTTCGTGGCGGTGGACTTGGTCGACCCCGAGACGGGTGACCCGGCGCCGCAGTTGGCCGCGTTCGTGGTGAACGGCTTGCGTGAGCGGCGCATCCTGGTGAGCAATACCGGACCCTTCGAGAACGTGCTGAAGATTCGGCCGCCATTGGTCTTCTCGCCGCAGAACGCGCAGCATTTTTTGCAGGAGCTGGACGCGGTACTCGCCGAAGCGACGTCCTGACCTACGTCGCGCCGGGCCTCAAGAGGGATGGGACCGTCAGCCGAGGGCCAGTGCGTGAAGCTCTTCGGCAGCTGGTTCAGCAAGGCATGGCGGTCGACAACTTCAATCTGGGGCGTCGTGGTCAAGGAACTGTGGGATGGCGGTCGCCGCACTCGATTCCGACTACCCCAAGCGGGTCAATTGGCCCATGAGCGCGAGGTTCTGATCCGAGCCTGCCGCGGCAAGGATCTCCTCGCGCTCTACGGCGAGATCGACGCGCACCTCGACAACTGCGCACGGATCCAGAACGCCGCACGGTCTGCCCACCTGCTAGAGCGCACCGAGGAATGACCCCGGTGCGCTTGAGCCAGCCGTGCGACTGTCAGGCATCTCGGCTGATCGACCAATCATGCTTTAGGCGTCGACGAGGTTCGATAACTGCGCGGCACTCCATTCGACGTTGCGCGACAGATATTCGGCATTGTCCGGCATCGCTGCGCTGAGATGGAGGGCCATCAGGAGCCGCTGAGTGATCCGCATGGACACCAGACCGCGAATCAATCCGGACTCGGCGTCGGTCATCTCGCACTCCTCGCGGTATCCGTCGATCATGTGCCGGGGGCGCTCCCACGCATCGCCGTTCGCGGCCACCTGGGACGCCAGCCCGCTCGCCAAATCGGCGGCGCGCCAGGAACGCATCACATCGCCCCAGTCCAATACCCCCTGGACGAAGGTGTCCGCGACGGGGTCGACGAGGATGTTGTCGAGACTGAAGTCACCGTGCACCACCTGTTTGGGGAGCTCGGCTGCCGCGGACTGGAAGACGGATTCGAACCAGTCGAAGACCCAACGCACGGCCGGGGTGTCGGAAAGCCGGCGCATGGCGGCGAGTTCGCCGAAGTTCTGTAGATCGAACATCAAATGGCGGTCTGCTGCCTCATGGTCGAAGTCGTTGAGGGCGTTCGCCATTCGCGCCAGTACCTGGCCACATTGGCGAAGCTGTCCAGGCGATGGCTCAACGGACCTCAAGGTTCGACCGGGGAGGAAGGTCGTCACCCGCATGATCCTGCGGCGGCCGTCGCGCATTTCGACGCTGGGTTGTCGTTGCCCGTCGACGGCGCACAGGATCCGCTCCAGTGGCAGCCGGGGATCCCGACGACCGACGTGAATCATGGCCGCGACCTGTAAGTCGACGATGCGCGGATGGTCGCCGGGATGGGCTACCTTGACCACGTAGCCGTCGCCAGTGCGCGTAGCCACGCGGTACGTGTCGTCGCGTTCCGTTGGCAATCGTATTGGAGTGCCGACGATTTCGATCCCGTATACCGCGTTGAGCAGTGGCCGTATCTGCTCTGCGTCCAGCCGCTCGAACGGTTCCGTGAACGAGGTCATTGGTCCAATCTAGCGTTCGTTGTATCGTCGATGATTTACAGCACGGCCCGTGGCGTCGCCGGTTTCTGCTTCACTCGGCCGTCCGTAACCGCGATACCCGATGGGTAGGCGCTGGCTTCTGCGCAGTGGCCGGTCGCTCCGCGTAGGCAACCCGCTTAAGTCGGAGCGCCCCGGAAGCGAACGCGTAGTGTAGGACTCACGCACCGCGGCGGCTGGGTATGGCCATGTGCCTGCACTCGAGAAATTCGTCGATTCCCACCATGCCGACCTCGGCGGGTCAACCCGCCAGCGAGCCCGTACTCGGTGGCAAGGGCGTCGCGCTCGGTGTGTTCCGAAAGATCGTCACCGGTCGTGTCGGGCGCACTGACCAGAACGATCTCTCGCAGTGAGTCGGAGCTAGACGTCATAGCACTCGACCTGCGGCCAGCCAGTGCGGTTCGCGCGCCGTCCGCGGTGGCGTCGCGCTGAGACACACATCGGTGGGGCACATGCCGCGAGTCGCTTTCTCTTGTCGACTCCACGAGGAAGATCCCGAGGTCCGCTGCCAGAAGAGGTGAAGCGATCCCGACGGTACGCTATTGGTGACCAATTGACCAATACTGTAGGCGCCCGATACGGTAGACAAGGAGCAGCACCGCGGTGAAGCTCTGCAATGCCCGTGAAGTCGATTCGACACGACGCCACCGAACTGGGGTTACATGTCCAAAGCGTCTATCGACCAGGTCGATTCGAACGTCGCCGTTGCCGCCGCGGCGGCCGAATTGCTGGGGTGTGGGATCGAGCGGGTCACCCAGCTTGGTGGCGAGTTCAACCGCACCTTTCATCTGTACGCCGACGATGGCCGGCGTTTCATCGCCAAGACGGTTCCCGACGACGACGTGGAACGCGCACAGGTGCGTTGGCAGCACGACTTGCTCGACCGATGCGGACCGTCTTCGGATCTGCCCACGCCCAGCGTGATGCGAGATCCATCTGGGTCCGATACCGCCACCCTGTCGTTGGGCGCCGATCCGTGGTTGGTGTCCTGCTATTCCTGGCTTCCCGGACGAATCGTGGGCGAGATACCCAGTCATACAGCGGATCTCCTCGCGGCATGGGGTCGAGCTGCGGGGCACATGGTCGTCGCCTTGGAGGGGATGACCCCCGGACCGGAGATCAGAACTACCCACGAATGGGACCTCCTGGCTGCGCCTAGGGCCATTGCAACGCATTTCGACGCAGTCGCGGACGACGAGGGTCGCCGTAGCGTCGAAACCGTGTTGCAGTGGTTCGACGACATCGTCGCACCACGAATCGCGGACCTGCCACGCTCGGTCATCCACCAGGATCTGAACGACCACAACGTCCTTGCCGAGGTCGATGCGTCGGGTGTCCAACTGCTCACCGGAGTCATCGACTTCACCGACGCACTGTTGACGGCCAGGGTCAGCGAGGTCGCAATCGCCGGGGCCTACGCCATGCTCAGGAAGCCAGATCCAGTGGCGGCGCTCGCAACCGTGGTCAACGGATTCGGCGAGGTGGTCGAACTGACCGAACTCGAAGTGTCGGTGCTCTACCCGATGGCTGCGCTCCGCCTCGCGCTCAACGGAGTGACGTGGGCGTCGAGGAATGCAGCCCTCCAAGGCGGCTACGGGTGGAAGCGATCCCAGTACACCTGGGCAACTCTGGCGCAGCTGGTCGCGCTCCACCCCCGGGATGTCCTGGACACGCTGCAAAGCCATCGGGGGGCGCCTCAGCTCGACCAATCACCAGGATGACCGACTGGCCTGATGCGGCCGCCCCAAGGACGATGTCCACTAAGTAGGTAGGAGATGTGATGACCCGAGGCTTAGTCGGATCGGATGCGGGACCGGTGACCATGGCCAACGGATTCGATCGTGAGCGGCTCGACGAGCTTCCCTCGGCACTGCGCCAGAAGGTGCAGCGCCGCGAGCGGGTGCTAGGACCCGGATATCGGCTCTTCTACGACGTACCAGTCGAAGTCGTCCGGGGGCAGGGGACCTACCTGTATGACTCAGCCGGCAACGAGTTCCTAGACGCGTACAACAACGTGCCGTGCGTCGGGCACTCCCATCCGCGAGTGGTCGACGCCGTTCACCGGCAGATGCAGTTGGTGAACACCAACACCCGCTACGTCCAGGACATGGTCGTGGACTACGCCGAGGACCTCCTCGGTACCTTTCCCGACGAACTCGGCAACGTCACCTTCACCAGTACCGGCTCGGAGGCCAACGACCTCGCGCTACGGGTGGCGCGACGGGTGACCGGCAGTGAGGGGGTCATCGTCACGGCCAACGCCTACCACGGTCTGACGGCCGCGGTCGCCGCATGCTCGCCCTCACTGGGTGAGAATTCTCCGCTCGGCCCTCACGTGCGGACGATCTCGGCCCCCGACCCGCGGTTGGCGGCTGGTGACCTTTCGGCTCATCTGGCGACCGAGGTGCGACGTGCGGTCGCGGATCTGCGGCGGCACGGATTCGGCCTCAGCGCGCTGATGGCAGACAGCATCTTCTCTTCCGACGGCGTGTTCGCGGACCCCCCGGGCTTCCTGGCCGCTGCCATGGAGGAGGTGCACACTGCTGGCGGGCTGTGGATCGCCGACGAGGTACAACCAGGATTCGGACGTACCGGCACCACGTGGTGGGGATTCCAGCGACACGGAATCACACCAGACATCGTGACCATTGGAAAGCCGATGGGTAACGGGCTGCCGATCGCGGCCGGCGTGTTCCGCCCGCACCTGCTCACCGAGTTCGGCCGAGATATTCGATACTTCAACACATTTGGTGGCAACTCGGTGTCAATCGCCGCAGCGCACGAGGTGCTACGAGTGATACGCGACGAGAAGCTGATCGCCAACGCCGGGGCAGTGGGTGCGGTGCTGCGCGACGGCATCGCCCAGATCACGGGCAACGACCCGCGTTTCACCGACGTGCGAGGCGCTGGCCTCTTCATCGGCGTGGAGGTCGGCTCGACCGAGCACCCCGTCCGTCCGGATCCGCGGGCGGCGGCATCGATCGTCAACCGTCTGCGCGACCGTCGCGTGCTCATCTCCGCTTCCGGCTATCACGGAAACGTTCTCAAGATCCGTCCGCCGATGGCGTTCCGCGCCGCGGATGCCGACCGGCTGCTCACCGAGCTCGAGTCGGTGGTGAGGAGCGAACTCGATCCGGGCTAGTTCGAGTCGGCGCCATGACGGCGTCGGTCCGTACTCGCGGCGGGCCTGGGCGGCGCTCGCGGTGCTAACGCTACGGTATGCACGGTCCCGAGCACCTCCTGGTGCGCGGCGACATTGTGTATTTCAGCACCAAAGACGGTGGTGCACGGATTCAGTTTGTCGTCGATGTCATGGGTGTCGAGCCTGCAGCGGAACGCCTACTCCAACAATGTCGCTGCGATGACCGTGAACGTCATCAAGCGATTCGCCCAGGACGGTCCTCTGGACGACATCTGATCAGACAGCGGCGTCGGCAGCGACGGAGAGTCGCTGCTGCTCACCCTTGTCCATCAGCGAGCAACTGGCCGAACGCTGCTCGGCACGCGGTCACGGAGGGACGTCGCTCGGCGCCGGAGCGGCAGACAAAGGAGATGCCGCGCAGGTGGTGAAGGTCTGCCAGAGCAGCCGAAGCCACGTCCACACCAGCGCCGCGCACGAGTAGGTCGGGCAGGAAGGCCGCTGCCACACCTGCCTGAACCATCCGGAGGTGGAACAAGAGATCCGGCGACTCGAACGCCACATCCGGCTCAAAGCCATTCTGGCGACAGAGATTTCGAGTCCACGCGTTCGCCTCCGTACCGCTTGGCTCCAGCACCCAACGCGTACGCTTCAAATGTTCGAGACGTACAGCGTTCGAGTTGGCAGGCGGGTACACCCGAATGGGATCCTCCAGCAGGAGTTCGGCGTGCAGGTCCGGAGGTGTCGAATGCGAAGTGCCGGGGTAAGTATCGACCATCAGGACGTCGATCCGGCGTGACGACAACAGCCGCAGACCGGTTTCAGGTTCGACCTGCCGGTACCGAACATTGAGCTGCGGGTGGAGTTCATGCAAGCGGGAAATCAATCCGGGAACCAGCAGGCGGCTGACAGTAGTGAATGCGGCGAGTCTGAGCACACCGCGAACGTTGGTGTCACTGGACGCCAGGTCGCTTTCCGCGCGTTCGAGTATGGCCACGATATCCTCGGCATGGCGAGCCAGTTCCTCGCCGGCATTGGTGAGGCGGACACCCCGGCCGACCTTCTCCAAGAGTGGTACGCCGGCCTGAGCCTCCAAGGCGCTCAGCTGCTGAGATACCGCAGAGTGCGAATACGACAGCGCCTGCGCTGCCGCCGTGATACTCCCTCGCAACTGCACCTCGCGAAGTAAGACCAGCTTGCGCACATCCAACATCAGCGGACGCCCATGCCAGGACCATGAAACATGTAAGTAATTCTGACATGTACTTGTTCAAAAGCGTCGCTTTTCATGAATGGTTCTCCGCAGTACGTTGTGCCTACCACTGAAGGTTGGGTGCTAGTCAATCGCGCACGACGAGGTGAGCGCGGTGATCAGCGTCAAGGACGGGCTGCAGTTGCAGAACGGCTCCGCCGGCGGCCTGACTTCAGCGATTTTCGATTTCGAAAGGTACTGCCATGTCGGTAAATTCAGACATTCTCGATGGACCAGCATTGTGGTCCGCCCAAGCGCATCTTCCGTCTGTGCTCGGCCGACAACTGGTGATCGAACGCGGTGAGGGGTCCTACGTCTACACCGCGGATGGGCGACGGTTGTTCGACGGTACGGCCGGCTTGTGGCACGCGAATGTCGGTCACAGTCACCCAGACCTTGCTGCCGCCGCGCACACTCAGATGTTGAAGCTTGAGACGTACCACATCTTCGGCCGCTTCGTGAATGACCAAGCCGTGGCGCTTGCGAACCGACTCGCCACCATGTCGCCGATCGACAACCCGAAGGTGATCCTGAATTCAGGTGGCTCGGACGCGATCGATGTCGCCTGCAAGCTCGCGCGCCGACACTGGCAGCGCGAGGGGCGCACCAGCAAGACCACGATCATCAGCCGTGAGTTCGCCTACCACGGCCTGCATGCGTACGGAACCAGCATCGCCGGCTTGGAGTTCAACCGCGACGGTTATGGCACCGACTCACTCGTGCCGGAGACACGTCGGGTGCCCGTACACGACGTCGATGCCCTCAAGGGCGTGATCGCGGACGTAGGCGCTGAGAACATCGCGGCCATCGTGACCGAGCCCATTCAGGGCACTGGCGGCGTCAACCCCCCTCAAGCGGGCTATCTGGAAACGCTCCAACAGCTGTGTCGAGAAAACGACATCCTGTTCGTCCTGGACGAGGTCATCACCGGGTTCGGTAGGACCGGCTCGATGTTCGCCGCGGATAGGTTCGGATTGAGCCCCGACCTCATCACCTTCGCCAAGGGGGTCACCTCGGGTTACGCGCCACTCGGCGGCGTGCTGGTGGCCCCAAGTGTCTGGGAGCCGTTCTATGTCGATGACACCGCTACGCCGATCTTCCGGCACGGAGCCACCTACGCCGGTCACGCCACCGCCTGCGCAGTGGCCATGGCCAATCTCGACGTGCTGGAGCGCGATGGCCTGGTCGAGCGGGCCGGCGAGCTCGAAGAGCTGTTGCGCGTACAGCTCAACCAGCTGAACGCCGACCGCCCCAGCGTGGCTGATGTTCGTGTGGCCGGGTTCCTCGGGGGTGTCACCTTGCGGGGGGACCTGTCCGCGGAAGTCGTCGCGGACAAGCTAATCGACATCGGGTTCATCTCACGCCCCCTGCGCGGCAACACGCTGCAACTGAGCCCTCCCTTCATCACGACCGACGAGGAACTCACTCAGTACGTCGGCGCCATCTCCCACGTTCTGATTGAGGAGGAGTCCAAATGAGCCCGGAACTGACGGCAGAGAGCAGCGTGCCAATCGCCGACCCACAGCGGGCTGCCGCGGCCGATGCTGTGGTAGCTGCCTTGACCTTGCCCAAAAGCGCGCGCAATGCCGACGTCTTCAACCCTGCTACAGGCGATTTCGTGGCAGCCGTACCCGATATCGATGTCGACGGCGCGCTTCGCGCGGTGGCGGAAGCGGACGCGGCTGGCCGCGAGTGGGCCGCACGGACTCCGCGGGAGCGTGCCGATGTCCTGCGCCGCTGGTATGACCTGCTGGTCGAGCACGCCGACCAGCTTGCCTTGCTCATCACCCGGGAAATGGGCAAGCCGCTGGCTGAATCCCGCGCAGAAGTGACCTACGGCAGCGACTTCGTCCGTTGGTACGCCGAGGAGGCCGTGCGCCCGGGCGGAAATGTCCGGGACCTACCAACGGGCGGTGGCACGTTGCTGACCCGCCGCGCTCCTGTCGGGCTCTCAGTTCTGATCACGCCGTGGAACTTTCCGCTCGCCATGGCGACACGTAAGATTGCACCGGCTTTGGCGGCTGGATGCCCCGCGGTCATCAAACCCGCGACGCTGACGCCGCTGGCCACATTCTTCGCTGTCGACCTTGCGCGACGAGCCGGGGTTCCCGACGAACTCGTCCAAGTCGTCACAACTACTGATGCGTCCGCATTCAGCGAAGCGGTCCTCACCGACGCCCGGGTGCGGAAGGTGTCCTTCACCGGCTCCACCGGTGTCGGCAAGGTCCTGCTACGGCTCGCCGCGGACAACGTCTTGCGTTCCTCCATGGAACTCGGCGGCGACGCACCGCTGATCGTCTTCGACGACGCAGATCTCGAACGCGCCGTCAATGGAGCTTTCGCGGCGAAGATGCGCAATGGGGGTCAGTCATGCATCGCCGCGAACCGCATCTTCGTCCAGGAAGGTATCGCGGAGGCATTCGTCGAGGGTCTGGCCGAGAAACTGGCGGCCGCACGCGTCGGCGATGGCCTCGCCAACGACGTCGACCTTGGCCCGCTGATCGACGACCGTGCGGTGGCGAACATGCAGAAGCTCGTCGACGACGCTGTCGGCAACGGCGCGACCGTGCGCGCCGGCGGTAAGGCTATTGAAGGCAGAGGTCACTTCTTCGAAGCGACCCTTCTCGATCACGTGCCGGTCACCGCTGAGATCGCCAACACCGAGATCTTCGGTCCCATCGCGGCAGTCCAGCGCTTCACGACTCAAGCCGAAGCCATCGCCCGGGCCAACGACACTGTCTATGGCCTCGCCGGCTACGTCTTCACGGAGAACCTGGATCGCGCGCTCAATGTCGCCGACGCGCTGCACACCGGACTGGTGGGGATCAACCAAGGTGTGCCCTCCAGCGCGGCCGCACCGTTCGGCGGGATGAAACACAGCGGTATGGGCCGGGAGGGGAGCGCCGAGGGGCTCGAGGAATACCAGGAGACTCGCTTCTACAACGTCGCCCGTCGCGCGACTGAGTGAAACATGCTGCGGCCACTCACGAGGCCGCCACGGCGTCGGCGACGGCCTTGCCAAGGGTGTCGGTTCCAGCCGATCCACCCATGTCCGGGGTGAGGGTATCCCCGCCCTTGGCCAGGACCGTCTCGATCGCCGCGAGCACCGCGGCGGCCGCGTCGGGCTCGCCGAGGTGCTCCAACATCATGGAGGCGCACCAGATTTGGCCGATGGGATTGGCCACCCCTTACCGGCGATGTCGGGGGCGGAACCGTGCACGGGTTCGAACAGGCTGGGAAACAAGCGTTCTGGGTTGATGTTGGCACTTGGTGCGATGCCGATCGTCCCGGTGCACGCCGGTCCGAGATCAGACAGGATGTCGCCGAACAGATTCGACGCGACGACGACGTCGAACCAGTCGGGATGCATGACGAAGTTCGCCGTGAGGATGTCGATGTGATACTTGTCGACGTCGACGTCCGGGCAGTGGGCGGCCATCTCCTGTACGCGTTCGTCCCAGTACGGCATGGAGATCGAGATGCCGTTGCTCTTCGTGGCCGAGGTGAGGTGCCGCTTGGGTCGGCTCTGCGCAAGGTCGAAGGCATACTTGAGGATTCGGTCGACGCCGACGCGCGTCATGACCGTCTCCTGCATGACGATCTCGCGGTCGGTGCCCTCGAACATCTTCCCACCGACGCTGGAGTACTCGCCTTCGGTGTTCTCCCGCACGACGTAGAAGTCGACGTCTCCAGGTTCGCGGCCCGCCAGCGGGCTCCGCACTCCTGGCATCAACCGGACCGGCCGTAGGTTCACGTACTGGTCGAACGCTCGCCGGAACTGCAGCAGGCTGCCCCACAGGGAGACGTGGTCGGGCACCACCTCGGGCCACCCGACGGCGCCGAAGTAGATGGCGTCGAAGCCCTTGAGTTCGTCGAACCAGTTGTCGGGAAGCATCTTTCCGTGCTTGAGGTAGTAGTCGGCGCTGGAGTGGTCGAAGTGCTCGAAGTCGACCGTGAAGTCGAATGCCGCTGCTGCCGCGTCGAGGACGCGCAAACCTTCGGGCACGACTTCGGTGCCGATGCCGTCGCCGGGGATGACGGCGATGCGGTGGGTGTTGGACATACTGAGTAATCCTTCAGACGGGATGGGCGGGTTGGCGGCCCTAAGCTGCAAACGGTTCGAGACGCGGCGGACTTCGTGAACGTCGTCTCCGACGGAGCCGCGCCCAAGAGCATCGGTACCCTGGCTCGGGCCGTCGGAGGCCTTTGGCAGCGCCACGAGTCAGGATCGAATTGGTCGGTTTCGGCGGGTGCCGGGTGGTCTACGCCTTCACGGCTGGAGCGGGCAATCGTGGGCTGCTTTCGCTTCCTGTCACCGCCTTTGCCGCAAGTGCGCAGATCGTCATCGCCGCGATCGGTAACGCGAAGGCACCGTTGAGGCTGCATAGGTCAGCCAACCAGCCCATGGTTGCGGGGCCTGCAACGATGGCCAGGTAGCCGATGCCTACGACGTGCGACAGCGCCCTGGCAGATGTGCCGGGGACGTTGCCTGCGGCCGTCAACACCTGTGGGAAGCCGCCGGATAGGCCGATCCCCACCAGGATCCAACCCATGAAGGTGATCGGCAAGGAGCTTGCCTGGGTGACGATCAACAGGCCTGCCACGGACGACAGACAGCCCCAACGCAACACCGATACTGGCCCGATGCGCGACGCCACGCGGTCAGTGCTGAACCGTCCTATGGTCATGGCCGTTACGAAGCAGGCAAGTGTCAGGGCCCCATAGCCCGGCGAGGCGCCGAGATGTTGTTGGGTGTGCAAGCTACTCCAGTCGGTCATCGACCCTTCTACCAAGAGGAGCAGGAAGGACAGCGTGCTAAGTGCGGCGAGTTGCCATCGTCGGTAGCGCTTCGGACCGTTGGTGCTGTCGGGGGTCGACTCGGCAATCACCCCGCCGCGGGGGGTTGATCGAAGCAACGTCGGCGCGGCAGCACTGCTTAAGAGCAGCGTCAGGACCGCGATGGCCACGGCCGTGACGTGCATGTTCATCCCTGAGGCGATGGCTACTCCACCGGATAGGGCGCCAACGACAGTGCCGATCGAGAACATTCCGTGGAAGGACGCCATGATCGGACGTCCATAGTCGCGCTCGACGGCAACTGCTGATGCGTTCATGCCGACTTCGCTGATGCCGACTGCGATACCCAAGAACAGCGCAGCTGCGGCGACGGTCTGTGGTGTTGAGAGGACGAGTGGCGGTACGAGTGCGAGCGCCATGGCGGCGCCACCGACCGCTGCGACGCATCCACTTCCGTACCTGTCGACTGCGCGACCGCTGAATTGCATTCCGATGAGTGCTCCGACGCCGACGACGAGCAGGATCATGCCCATGGTCGACGACGTCGCGCCGATGACGTTCTTGACCACTGGGATGTAGGCCGCCCACGTGCCGAGAACGATGCCGAAGGAGACGAAGACACCAGCAGTGGCTACTCGTTGGCGTGCCGGATCGTTGTGCGGAGCGGCCCGAACGATTTTCATACTGAAGTCTTCCTGGCTGGCGCGGGACGGACGGCGTGGCGTGGTGCCGGACGTGAACACTTCACAGGCCGCTCATCGCCACCCATGAGCCATCGACGTGGTTCGTCCGGTGCGCGCCTAGGGCTCCAAATTCCCCTGGAGACATCGCGGCGGTGAGCTGCGGTGACTACCGCTCGTGGAGGATGGGGACCGCACCGACGTCACCGAGCGGCACCCGTCGACGCTGGTGAGGAGGTGCTCTGCAGCCATTGGATTCGTCCGCGTAGAGGGTTCAGCCTCCCGCAACGGGCCCGTCAGTTGGTTGCCGATCACGCCGTCCACGCGAAGGACACTACGCGAATGTTGATTGTCAGACAATCAAACGTCCGCCAATAGCTTATTCTCCCTACCAGTGAGCCCCTTCTTGGGCGCTCCCCGAGAAGGAGAAATACCGTGCCAGAGGGTCACGAACAGCTGTCTGACGACGAAAAGCACCTCGCATCACTCGGCTACACCCAGGAGCTCAACCGTTCCTGGTCGAGCTTCAGCAACTTCGCCATCTCGTTCTCGATCATCTCGATCCTGGCGGGCTGCTTCACCTCGTTCGGCCTCGGCTGGAACAACGGCGGGCCCGCGGCGATTGCCTGGGGCTGGCCGATCGTGTCGGTGTTCATCCTGATCATCGGACTCTGCATGTCCGAGCTGGTCTCGGCGTTCCCGACTTCAGGCGGAATCTATTGGTGGGCAGCAAAACTCGGCGGTGCCAAGGCCGGTTTCTACACGGGCTGGCTGAATGTCATCGGCCTGATCGCCATCCTGGCATCGACGGCCTACGGCGCGGCGACGTTCCTCGACCTCACCCTCGGCACGTTCAGCGAGACGTGGCTGGCTGGCTATAGCCTGACAAGGGTCTTCGTCATGTTCCTAGTGATCTTGGCATTCTCCGCAACCATCAACATCTTCTCCTCGCACCTGCTGGCCGTGATCAACAACATCTCGGTCTGGTGGCACGTGGCGGGCGCAGCCATCGTCATCGCGATCCTGATCGTGGTGCCCAAGCAGCACGCCAGCCTGTCCGACGTGTTCGCCAAGACCATCAACAACACCGGCATGTTCGGCGGCGCCACCTCCGGTGTCGGGTGGCTGCTCTTCGTGCTGCCGATCTCGGCGATCCTCACCCAGTACACGGTCACCGGCTACGACGCGTCCGCGCACCTGTCCGAGGAGACCAAGAGCGCGGCCGACGGTGCGGCCAAGGGCATTTGGCGGGCCATCTTCTACTCGGCCATCGGTGGCTGGATCCTGCTGCTGACCTTCTTGTTCGCCGTGAACGACTCCGACGCGGTGTCGGCGGGCGGCGGCGCGGTCGCGGTCATCTTCAGCCAGGCGATGGACTCGCCGTGGGTGGGCGTCGTGCTGCTGATCTCGACGGCCGGTCAGCTGTTCTGCCTCACTGCCATCCAGACCAGTTGCTCCCGCATGCTCTTCGCGTTCAGCCGCGACCGCGCCGTGCCCGGGCATCAGCTGTGGTCCAAGGTCAGCAAGAACAAGATCCCGGCCAACGGCGTGATCGTCACCGCCGTCATCGCGGCGATCATCACGCTGCCGGCGCTGGTCCAGGTCGACATCAACGGCGCACCGGTCCCGGTGGCCTTCTTCGCCGTGGCCTCCATCGGCGTCGTCGGCCTGTACCTGTGCTTCGCGGTGCCGATCTACTACCGCTGGAAGGCCGGCGATTCGTTCCCGGTCGGCAAGTGGAATCTGCGCGGTCATCACAAGTGGATGGCGCCGGTCGCGCTCGTCGAGATCATCGTGACCTCGATAATCGCCATGTTCCCAACCTCGTTGGGCGGCGTGCCGTGGGACCCGAGCTTCGAGTGGAAGTTCGTCAACTACACCCCGCTGCTCGTCGGCGGTGTGCTGATCCTGCTGTTCGTCTACTGGCACGTGTCGGTGAAGAAGTGGTTCACCGGACCGATCAAGCAGGTGACGACAGTCGCCGAGGAACTCGACCTCATCTAGACAGCTCACCCGCTTCGGCGACAGACACCCGGGCCCCTGGTGCTTCACCGCCGAGGGGCCCGGGGCTGTGAGCGGATGGCGAACTAGCCGAACAGTTTTCGGACGTCGGCGTCGGTGAGGGCCGCAAGGTCTTGCGATGTCCTCCGCGCGAAACTCGCTGTGGCGGTGCGGGCGAAGACGGTGACCTTCCCGACGCATTGCGCGTTGCGGCGGTGCAGGGGGTGCAGCAGGCTGACGCGTCGACCCTGCAGGGGTGGGTCCAGCAGCACCTTGGGGCCGCCCAGGCCGATGTAGCCGTCACGGTCCACGGTGCGGTGCACTTCGGGTGAGCATTCCTACGGTGACGACGCTACGGGCAGGTTCGGCTCCGGCCAGACGTGCTCCGCGGCGCAGAAGTTCGCGTCAGTCGTGTTCGCTCAGCCGTGAGGGCCGGGTCCGGATGACTGTCCCGTCGAGCAGTAGGTGAAGCTACGGTCGTTGGCCCAGATGGTGACGGTGCGACGCGCGAGGGCTGCGGTGAACTTCATCTGTTGATTGCCGGGCAACAGCAACCGCGCGCGGGGGGTGAGATCGGTTTCCCATTCGACGACGTGAATGTCGTTGTCGGTCAAGCTCTCTGAGTGCCCGACCAACGCCGGTGCCGGCTGGGGCGGGACCACGTCGTCGACCACCGGAGAAGTCAGTGGTGCACCGGCGCGGGGGCGGCGGCGATGGGTTCGATGGGAGCGTGCCGAAACAGAACTGCTGGGGTGGCCATGGCCAGCGACTGATGCGGGCGGGCGGCGTCGAGCAGTTCACGGCGCAGGGTCCTGTGCCAGCGTTCGATCTTGCCCGTCGTGGTGGGTTCCACTTGCAGGGGCTCGTTAGACGACGCGGGGGAGGGCTACGACCGATTGTCATAGCCCTCCCCGCCACTTGCTAGGTGTGTTGATCGATAACCTTGACTACTTCAGTGGCTCGGAGTCCCGGAACCGTCGCAGCACGTTCTCCGTTAATCTGGCGACATTGTTTTCGTAGTTGTTGTGCGACAGGGCCGCAGACCAAGCAATCGACCCAACAGCGAAGAAGCCACCACCCCCTCGAAGAGCGCCGTAGACGATGTCTGACCGCACGGACGGATGCTCGCTGCCGCCGATCCCCGCAACCATCTCGAATATCTCCTCGACGACCAATTGGTAGGCATCGGTGAATCCTCCCGAGGTAGCCAGCAGGAGCGTGTCAGGGGGAGATCCCAAAGCCGGGTTGTAGAAGTCGACTTCGCATCCGGCGGCGCCGCCGCCGGCAATGCCGAAATCGCCGATCCGCTCAGATTCGCCGATGCCCTCGAAGATGAACTCAGCGCGCGGATCGAAGCTGTCCTCCAACCGCTCGTAGTAGGTCGAATGATCGAAACCTTGCGAAGACATGCCTACGCCTACCAAGCGGTCGGGAGCCTTGCCCTTATCCCGCCATAGCCCCGCTGCTTCTCCGGAATTCGCGTGATGTTGTTCAGCGAAGGGTGTCTGGTGCGGTCGGGTGCCGCCGGACGCACGACGCACCTCGACCACGTGCGAGCTCTCGGGGTCGAAGGATGCGGTGGCGAAGAATCCGTTGCCTCCCAGGTACATCAGACGACCGCCGCCGGCCGTGAAGGCCTCGAGCGCGTCCAGCTCCTTGCGACTGACGTATTCGGGATGGCTGCCGGTGATTACCACGCTGTACTGGTCGAGCAACTCGGAGCCCTCGCGATCGAGGACTTCGTCAGTAATCGCGTCGAACTCGCAACCGATCGTTTCCAACCAGTGGACGAGGAAGAGGTCTGACGCGAGCGTCCACGGTGCGTCGATGGAAAACGGGTAGCAGTAGCGCGGCTGCATTGTGACGATCGGCCGGCGACTGCCGGACAGCACAACGCCGTATCCGTCGTTGTGGGCCTCGTAGCAGGAGCGGCCAAACTCCGGGGTTTCTTGCAGCGAAAGGTCTTCTATGTGCACAACCGGGGTATGGCCGAGCAGGTTCTCCATCGCGTCCGCTTGGAAGGAGACACTGTCGTTCGCGTAGGCGAGGTAGGTTCCCGTCGGGAACAGTACCGCTACGTCGCGCCGACGAGACGGGTTCGGGCCTACGAAGAAGGGGACGTGGTGATCCACGCCATCGACAGTGAGCCGGAATGCGTAGACGCCACTGTCCATCGTCTCGGGCACACTGAAAATCAGCGCAGCTGGCCAGTCGGCGTCGGTGATGTCGTCGTCATGAAACATGATGGCGTCGTACTCGTCCGGCGACTGCCTGAAATCGCGAACGATGCCGTTGTGCCCAGGACCGGTGACAGCACGCACGGGGCTATTCACACATGTGCCGTGAAGTTCGTTGACGGACTCGTCAACAACGTGGGTCAGCAATAGACCATCGGGCCTGTTACTGCGGCCAAAGTGCCAACGCGCAACCTGCTCGTGGCCTTCGGAGGTAGCGCGATCTACCGAAAGCGCTCCGATCTTGCCGTTGAAACACGCCGTCGCGACCCATCGACCTTCGGCAAGTGCCGCCAGAGCGCCGATCCGGAACGCCGAGCTGCTTGGTGAGAAGCTTGCATCCGTACGTTTGCGTACGGACTCCGGTTCGGCGCCGGAGGCTGCAGCGACGTGCAGATCTGTAGGGCTTTTGAGGGGAGTGCACTCGAAGGAAATCTCCCCGGCCTGCGTGGGCACTTTCAAGACCAGCTGATACCAGTGGTGATTCTGGAGCTGTCGATTCATCGCGACGGTCTGAAGAGCCCCGCCCGCGGCGTAGGTAAAGGTTGGCCGACCATCGTCCAGGCTAAGTGCCCATCCACGCAGATTTTCGGTATCTAGGTTGCCCATGATCGCCTGCGAAGCTTCCGTCAGCGTATTCGAAGCATTGCTGATGTTGTAGGCACCCACCGAGCTCTCTTGGTCGCCGCCTCGCAACGTGGGGTAGACGGCAACAGAGATCTCCAGGCCCAGTGGATTGGCCAGAAGTTCATTACGTTCAGGGATTTCGACGAAGGAGCCCGGAACGCATCGGTAATGGGTGCCGGGGTACTGCCCGTCGATGTCGCTCGGCACCACCGTCTCGATAAAGCCTGGGCCCTTCGAGCCTTCCCACCCGTGGTGCAGGCGAACCACGGCGAGGTCGTAGACATCGCTGTCACGGCAGCTGACGTGCAGGGACAGGGACTCTCCCACGCGTGCCGAGAAGCGATCTGTGTAGCCGTAGATTTTCTGCTGAAGGCTGCTCTTGCCGTTCATTGTCCCTCATTTTCGGTCTTGGATGAAGAGGTCTTGCCCGCGTGGACACGTTCCAGGAAGTCCCGACGGCGTGCATGGAACACTGCTCTCGCCGCGTCGTCCACGGAGTCGTATCTGGCGTCCTCGATTGCAAAGTTCCCGGGGGCGCCGAGCGTTACTCGGCCGATAGCCCAGGGGCCATCGGGACCGTACGAGAAGATCAGGTGCTTGCCGACGACCGCATCATTGCGCAAGAAGCGCAGCACTCGGTTGGCGACATCATCGACGATGTCGAAGGGTCTCTCGTCGTGATGCTGCACGACCTGGTCAGTGAGCTCGGCGAAAATACGCTGTTCGTAGCGCCGTTCGAAGACCCGCCGAATTTCAGCGAGTCTGTCCGTCGATGTTCGACTCATGTGAGCCTTCCTGTCTTGTCGTGGGCGGTTTAGACCGATTTACTTGCACATGTGGTTGGCGGCCAGACTTTCGGTGGTCTACTGGCAGAGGATGCGCCATGGACGAACCGTCTTGTCATACAAGCCCTTTCGGTTGCCTGTGCGACCGAAAATCGAAGGCAGGGCGTGATTACGCACTATTCAGGCAACCAATGGCAATGAAGCGTCTATCGATATACAGCCGTTTGGAAATATGTCGGCGGGATAACGCCACCGCGGGAGACCACTCGCATCTGGTCGCCGATGGCACCGGTTGCACTCACGGCGATTGCCCTAGAGATGAAGGTGATCCCATCCCTCACTGCGTGGGCTCCACGCTAGGAACCAAGTGGACGTCCTTGGCGCACCACTGAACTTGGAGCGCATCGCCAGGTGCGGGAACTAGTGCCGTGTCGCCGGCCACCAGTGCGGTCATTTGGGTGCGCCCGTTGTTCACGTCAAACGTCAAGCTCGAACCGGTCCCCAAATATGCAGCCTGCCCGGCGATTCCGTCGACCGCGAGCCATCCATTCGGTACTGGCGTGCCGACTGGCCGCACGTGTAGGGCCTCTGGCCGGAGCACAGCCCGGCAGCGGCTACTGGGGACCGGCAACCTGGTGTCGACCTCGAACTCGGCTCCGATATCGAGGCGCACCGTGGTGATGCTGCCGGTCTGCTTCACAACGGCGGCGTCCAGTTGGTTCGCGACCCCGACGAAACTTGCGACGAAGGACGATTCAGGCCGCGCGTACACATCCTGTGGTGTCCCGATCTGCTCGAAGTGCCCGTCGCGCATAACTGCGATTCGGTCAGACATTGTCAATGCCTCTTCTTGGTCATGCGTCACGTAGATGAACGTGATCCCCACGTCGCGCTGAATGCTCCGCAGCTCCCATTGCAGGGTCTTTCGCATCTTTAGATCGAGTGCGCCGAGCGGTTCGTCGAGCAACAACACCTTGGGCAAATTGACCAGCGCTCGCGCCAGTGCCACGCGCTGCTGCTGGCCGCCGGACAGTTGGCCAGGTTTGCGCGACATGTGTGGTGTCAAGCCCACCCGCTCGAGCTCCGTACCCGCCTGCTTGCGAGCTTCGCGAGGCTTCATACCTTTCCGACGGAGACCATAGGCAACGTTGTCGAGCACACTGAGGTGGGGGAACAACGCGTAGTGCTGAAACACCGTGTTTGTGGGACGACGCTCGGGAGGCACACCAACGACGTTGTTCCCGCCGATGAGGATCTCTCCTGCAGAAGGGGATTCGAAGCCGGCCACCATCCGCAGTGTCGTGGTTTTGCCACATCCCGAGGGGCCGAGCAAGGTGAAAAACTCGCCGCCGTCGATGGTGAGGTTGAGATTGTGCACAACGACGTCATCCCCGTAGCGCATCTGAACGCCGCGAAGCTGCACCTGGCTAGCGTGTGGTTGTGACTCGATCATTTCTCTGATAACTCCGGGCTAATTCGGTTTTCGGCGATTCGTCGGCCGGTTTCGGCCACGACGAGGATTACTAGTGATGCGACCAGGGCTGCCACCGCGACAGCCATCACTTCCGGCAACTGCTGAGGAAACCTGAGCTGACTGAAAAGGTAGACGGGAAAGGTTGGCCGTTCCCCAACGACGAAGGACGCTACGGCGTATTCGTCGAACGAAACAGTGAAGGCAACCAGCAGCGCGGAGAATGTCGCGGGCGCCATGAGAGGCGCAGTAACTTTCCAGAAGGTGATGAACTCGCTGGCCCCCAAATCGCGCGAGGCCTCGTGCAGTGCCGCCGGGATCTGCGCCAAACGCGGCTGCAGGATGAGCACGACAAATGGCAACGTCAGGACAACGTGCCCGAGGATCACCGTGGCCAGTGAGCGTTCCACTCCGAGAAGTCGTAGCAGCATCAGCAGCGAGACGCCCAGCACCACATACGGCATGACCAGAGGACTCATGAATAGCGTTGCCAAAGCGCCCTTTCCGCGACTTCCGCCCCAACGTTGGAGACCGAGCACCGCGCTAAGCCCGATGGCGACGCTGATTACTGCGGTCCACATGGCGGTGATAACGCTGGCCCAGATTGAGTCCAGAAGCGGCCCATTGGAAAACGCGTCCACGTACCACCGCGTCGTGGCGTCTGTCAGCGGAAGGGCGGGCACAGCATTGTCATTGAAGCTGAACACCACCAAAACCCCGATCGGGGCGTACAAAAGGAACACCACTACCCAGAACCAGGACCACAAGGTTCTGCGGCCGCCGCGGCTGCAGGTGACGTCACTCATCGCACCATCCCAACCGAAGCGCCGCCAGAGCGGAGCGAACGGACGAACAACATGGTCGTCAAGGCGACCGCGACAAAGAGGGCTATTGCTAGAACAGACCCTGTCTGCCAGTCGAACCCGGCGCCGAACGCATCGGCAACCGAGTTGCCGTACAGGAATCCGCCCGTCCCGCCCACCAGCGTGGGGGTGACGTACTCGCCGATGACGGGGATGAAGGCGAAGGCGAATCCTGCCACTACGCCGGGGAGCGTCAGCGGCAGCGTGATCGTCCAAAACGTGACCAGTCGCCGCGCCCCCAGATCGGCTGCAGCCTCGAATAGGCGTTGGTCGAGCGAGGTCAGCGAAACGAAGATCGGTAGGACCACGAATGGCAGCCAGACATAGATCAATACGACTGTGACCGCCGTCGTACTGTAAATGAACTGGATGGGCTGACCGTCCGCGTTTATCCCGGTATAGGCCAGAAATGAGTTGAAGACTCCGTTTTCACTCAGGACGACCTTCCACGCCAGCACTCGAAGGAGGAAGCTGGTCCAAAAGGGCACCATCACCACCAGCAGTAGCGTGAAGCGCCGCCGCCCCGCCAGCATCGCCAGCACATACGCGACTGGGTAGGCAAGCAGAACGGCAACTACCCCGACGATCAAAGCCGTGCGTATCGACTTCCACAGCAACGGGAAGTAGATGGAGCTGGAGAAGAAGGCGCTCCATCCTTCGACGTTGAAGGTGGGGTCGTCCGGGAAAACGCGGATCAGACCGACGCTATAGAGGGCCAGAAGGATGATTGGAGTGACAAACAGCAGGATTAGCCAACTCGCGGGGGTAATTAGGAGACCTGCGCGGACCGCGGCGTCTTTCCGCTGGTTGATCACGACGCCTTCACTTCATCCCAGGCCCGGCCGTATTCCGTGCGCTTGGGGCAGTGCCCCATGAAGAAGGCCGCCGGCGGGCTGAAGGGACCCGGCTTGTCCAAGCCGAGCTGCGACCGCACGTCAGGCCTCATCGTGCCGTAGTTCACCTTGCGATTTGGGGAGACCATTCCGAGAACATCAAGCTCGTACTGGCCGGAAGGGGCGCTAAGCCAAGCGCTTGCAAAGTCGTGAGCGTGGCGCGGATTGCTCGAGCCCGAGGTCAGCATGAATCCGTCGCTCCACGCGAGCCGGCCTTCCTTGGGCTGCATGTATGTGACGTCGGCGCCAGCGGCCGCGAGCGCGGTGTACACATACGAATTCCCCGCAGCAATAGCGATGTTGCCCTGCTGTAGATCGGTCTGAACGTCGGTCGGCGACGAGGTGATGTTGCGGACAAGCTTCTTCTTTTCGATCAAGAATTTCTTTGCTTCATCGACCTCGGCCGCGCTCATGTTTAGCGGATCCGACACACGCTGGTACATGCCGGTAATCGTCAACATGTCAACGGGACCGTCGTACCAAGTTATCTGGCCCTTGTAACGATCATCGAAGATCAGGCTCCACGAATTCTCTGTGGGTTCGACCCGGTCGGTGCGATAAAGCGGTGCGTTGAAGCCGAAGTCGGTAGGGATACAGACCTGTGCGCCGTCAATCTGGCCGTACTTCAGGAGCTCCGGATCGAGTTGCGAGAAGTTCGCGATCGCGGAAGTGTCCCACGGCTGCACCAACTTTGCGTTTACGTAATCCAGCGCATAACCCACCGACGCCTGCACGATATCGGTCCTGAGGCCTGACTGGACCTTCGCGAATGCCTGAGCATCGGAGTCGAGGAACTGGAATGTCGGCGTCTTGCCCGGGTACGCCGCGGCATATTCACCCCATAGCTCCGGTGCCTCGAAGCCACGATAGGTGTATACGCCGAGGTCACCTGGCTCGTCGGCCGCAGAACCCATTGGAGACGGCGTGGAGTCTGATGTGCTCGAACCACAGGCAGCCAGGATTGGGCCCCCAACGGCCAACAATCCAGCTGTTAGTGCACTCCCCCGGAGAAAGTCCTTGCGGCTGAAGGCGTGTTGACGTGACATGTGCGTAGCCCCAATCTGTGCAGAAAATAGTTGAACATCGAGTAGCGGTCTCATCCGCGTATGCGGGTACGAAATTCTCTGTCCCGCTTCGGCTTCGAAGCGGATCCCGAAGTCAGGCAGCAGAACTCTGGCTGCCATCTGACTGAACTGCGCTTGTAGCGAGTGCTTTGATCGTCGTGCGCGCGGCGTTGGGAGCGATCAGCGTTGGCGAGGAGCGCGCAACTCCCTGTGCCAGTTCTGCCTGGGTGACCTCAACGTCCCTTTCCTCTCGCCTGGGGAGTACTCCTAGACCCGGTTCGGCACTTGCCGCATCCGACCGTGCGTTCCAGGGCCGGGTGGTTTCGGGAACGTACGGCCATTTGCTCGATGAACAGTGGCCCTTCTGTGTCGGTGACCACACTCACAAAACGAAAGTAACCGAAGTGGATGGTTCTCGCAACAGATTGATGGACAATCGGTTGACGAACGATTGTCTGCGACGGGCACAAAATGCACACTGGAGTCGCCGCGCTTCCGCCAGGCGATCCGGTGTAGGTGGAGGTCGAAACGACGTACCAGTGGCGACGCCCAAATTTGTAAGACAATTGACAGTTTGACACGGCCGGCGCATCATGGCCCGATGCGACCGAAGGCGCATCGCTTCGGTTCGGCGCCGTCACGATAAATGTGCGCGTCCGCATGGAAACCCAGGGGCTTTGGGCAGGATCATAGGGAGGCGCGGGAACGCGGGGTCATCACGCGTAGCTTTGGGAGACGTTTCACTTCAAGCGTCGCCGGCGTTCACCACTACCGATGGAGTGCCAGCGAAGGTCGCTGAGATTCATGCCAGTCTGGAGGTTGCGTCGAGTGAGCCCGGAATCCGTTGGCCGTAACGCCGCTGCGGTTGAAGGTCAGCGGCCGCGCGGGCGGCGCCTAGCTAGACCGCAAACATTGACCAGTGCCGTAGTCGAACACATTTCGGAAGCAGTGATACGGGGCGAGTACCCGCCGGGGACACCCTTGCCCGAGCAGACGCTCGCCGCCGAGTTCGACATCTCACGAGGTACAGCCCGAGAAGCACTTCGAGCCTTACGTGACCGTGGCTTAGTCGAGATTCACCCGCATCGGGGCGCCGTCGTGCAGAGCATCGGACAACAACGAGTCAGCGAGGTCTTCAGTCTCCGGGCGTTACTGGAGTGCTACGCCCTGCGGAAGGCGCTCTCGGGCGACCTGGTCGACGGTGCCGCGCTGACGCGCATTCGGGCGGCATTCGATGATCTGGTCGACTCGCATCGGCACGGCGATGTGTTTGAGGTGGTCGAAGCGGATATCCAGCTCCACTTCGTTATTTCATCCACGTGCAACGAAGAGCTCCTTCTCGACCATCTCAAATCCATTCAGTCCGAAACCCGCCGTGCCATCATCCTCACGAAAGTCTTGGAGTCGGATACCTCTGCAGAACCCGACACCCACCGACCAATCATCGAGGCCATCGAGGCGGGCGATCTTGAGCTTGCTGTGAGCAGGCTCGACGAGCACATCTGTCAATCCCGAGAGCAGCTGCTGACGCGGCTGCGTGAGCGAGGCGAACCGTAACTCCTTGGGTTGTGCTGTTTCGCAAGGTAAATCAATTCGTACCGGTGTTCGAGGAGTTGGGCTAACGACTTGCCGACGGGACGTCTTGGGCGTGAATGTCCTTCGGCGAGCCACTGCGGGCCGACGCCCTCTGCAACGGATCGCTCACTCCGAGCGTCACGCGGCGGGCAATTGACCACGTCATTTCGGCTCAAGAAGTCCTCATGGATATTGACACTTTCTATGATAACGAACTAAACCGCGACGGGCGCAGCGTCATTCGCTGCTTGGCAGCGTCACTGTGACGAATCGACTGCCGCCCGGAAGGCGCGCTGCGGCCAGCGCGTTGGCGGTTGGATGCCCACCAGCGGCGATTTCGTCTGCGATGCGGCCGAGGTCAGAGATTGCCGATGCGTACGACACCGCAGATGCTGCGTAAGTCAGTCGTCAGCATTCGGTCAGCGTGATCGAAGTAACGGCTTTTGTCGTGAAGCGCCAGTTCTGCGAGAGTTCGCAAAATTGTGTGGGATCCAGCTCCCGCCCCCACTGCAACGGCGACATCACTACGAGATCACTTGGAAATTAACGCCTTTGAAGCTCCGGCGCCACGCGAGCGATGACGCCTACACGGTTTCGCCGGCCAATCGTTCACCGAAGAGGAAAGCCTCCCCTTCCGAGTAATGACTGTTCACGCTCAGGTGCTCGGCAAAGCGAGCGTCGCCGAACGCCGCCGTCAAGTCGGCGGGCGAGCGCCACTGCACACACTCGACGATTCGGTCACTTCGAAGGTCGCGAAAGAAGCTCGCCGAAACGAAACCGTCGAGATGCTTGATGTGGTCACGCGTTTCGCTCTCGTTGTACTCGCCGACCCACCCTTGTTTGCCGCTGACGGGTGTCATCCTGATGATCTCGGTCGCCACCTCGGGCTCAGTGCGCGAGGGGTCGACGTGGGTCACGTCATCTGGGTTCGGAGTCACCGTGGCGCTGAACCGGTAGATCCCTTCGTCGATGACGAGGCCATCGATGGACTTGCTATTGGGTTGCGCCTGCACTAGTTCCGCGGCAAACGCCTCCGCGTCGCGGCTACTGCGCCAGAAGAGCAGCCCCATGAGAAGTTCGGTGTCGGGTGTGGGGGGCGGACCGAGAACCCGGCCCTGCGCCAGCCACATCGCTCCGCCATACCCTGCCCGCGGCCGCGCAAGCGCCTCGGTGGACGCCACGAGGCCAGTCCATCCGGGCCCTGCGTCGCGTGGGTCGGCGTCTGCACTCACCACAACGACGAAAGAAAACTCATCGAAGTTTGCGTCGTCCATGTCATTTACCTCCAACTCTCTCCGACTGCAGATCATCGTCATGCGCGTCGAGAAGACGAGCAGTGACGTCGAGCTCGATGTCGACCCGGTTGCCCGCCAAGACCCCCTGTCGATCCAGCGGAACGGCGAAGCGGACCCCGAAGTCCTGACGATTCACCTGCCCCGTCGCACGGAGGTGGACGTCGTGGCGTCCGTCGGCGTCGCGCTCGAACCGAATCTGCGTCACCGCCAGCCCTACCGGGCGGGTAACGCCGCGAATCGTGAGAGAACCGTCAATTCGAAACCCGCTGTCGCCCGGTGTGATTGCAGTCGACGTGTAGGTGATGGCTGGGTGGTTTTCCGCGTCGAACGGGTCTTTGGCGAGCGTTCCCTCATCACGTCCGGCGTTGAAGGTATCCATCGAGCGCACCTGGACGCTCGCTTGGACGGAAGACTTGGTGACGTCGGGACGAGTCGCCATTTGGCCGTCGAACTCGGTGAACACTCCCAGCACCTTCTTGGCGATCAAGTGGCGTATCCAGAACCTCACCGCACTTCGCTGTGGATCTATTACCCACGTTCCCGTCACGTAGTCGCCGGATACTCGTGCCATTGGTCTCGCCCTCCAGGTTTCTAGGAAATTTGCCGTCTTCATCAACCGGACCGCATACGCGGCCTGAATTACTCGAGCTCATGAGTCGACCGAAGTGGGGCGGTCCCGTCCTCGACGCCCACTTCCGCGTGGCGATGTCGATGGATCCGGGATTTGGCCGCTGGCGACCACTCTCGGTGTCCTGACCCGATATAGGGTCGCCTGGTTGACACCGCTCGCTCAATCCCTTCGCACACCAAACATTGCAGACGCAGAGGTCTGCTACGTCCGAATGGCCGTCATGGTGTGGCTTCCCAGCTCCAGACGGACATGTCGCCGTGCGGGTAGTTCATGCAGACGTCGGTGGCCTTGGCGACGACGCCCTTGTTGTTGAAGAACAGCTTGGCCCAGTTGCCCCAGTGGGTGGCGGTGTTCTCGTAGTACACGTTGGTGGCGGTGTCCTCGGAGTACTGGCGGCGGGCCACCGGGTCCAGGGAGAAGAACCAGTGGATGCGGTCGAAGGCCTGCTGCTGGACGTCGGCGGGGCGGTTGCTCCGGTCGATCATGTACCGCTCGAAGTACACCGGGCTGGTGTCGCGCGCGGCGGCCATGTACTGCTCGGTGTCGCAGGTGGTGATGATCATCCGGTGCGGGATCGGGAAGTCGTCGGTGGCGTCGGCGGATGCCGGACTCGCCAACGACACGGTGGTGGCCGCGCATACGGCTCCCACGGCAATACCCTCGATCGCTCTCCGTACCAACGATCTGCTTCTCATCCCAGCTCCTTCATCGTCGAGCCCGCGGGTCCTGCTGCTGCCGGCAACACGGACGTCGCCTCCGGGCAGTACGCGGCCACCGCTGCGCCGAGAAACTGCCACGCCTGGCCCTGAGAAGTCCCGCCGGCGAGACTGCCTTGCAAGAACGACACGGACTCGAGGGCCGTCTCATCGACGTGGTGCGCAAGCCTCTTGCAGGCGATTTTTCCTACCCAAGCGTTGTAGTCGCGAGGACCGTAAATTCCGTACGTGTGAGCCTGATTCGCGAAGTCGGTGTCGACATCGGCCTGCGCACATGGAGCTAGTAGCACCGATGCTGCGGAGACGATTAGCGTCGTCTGCCCCAGACTCGTCGATATCTTCATCCGTGGTGCCTTCCGTGGGCTGATGTCGAGACGTGACCTGGACGGGTCGTTCAGGCCGGATCGTGTCCGTCGGCTTCCTTGGTCTCGGGTCCGATGAGCTTGCGTACCGAGATTCGGGATCCGAAGGGCTGCAACATTTGGCTGGCCGGGCGGGTGCGCACGTTCAGCGGCCACCAGAACCAGCGGCCGAGCATCGCGGCGATGGACGGCGTCATGAACGACCGCACGATCAACGTGTCGAACAGCAGGCCCAGGGCGATCGTGGTGCCGATCTGGCCCAGGACGATCAGGTCGCTGAAGGCGAAGGAGGCCATGGTGCCGGCGAACACCATGCCGGCGGCGGTGACGACACCGCCGGTGCCCGCCATCGCCCGGATGATGCCCGTGTTCAGGCCGGCCCCGATCTCCTCCTTGAACCTGGATATCAGCAGCAGGTTGTAGTCCGCGCCCACCGCCAACAGCAGGATGATCGCCAGTGCGGGCACGATCCAGTACAGCTCGATGCCGAAGATGTACTGCCACACCAGGACCGCCAGGCCCAACGACGCCCCCAGCGACAGCACGACCGTTCCGACGATGACCACCGCGGCGACCATGCTTCGGGTGATGAACACCATGATGAGCAGGATCAGGGCGATCGCGGCGATGGCCACGATCAGCAGGTCGTAGGTCGACCCTTCCTGGATGTCCTTGTAGGTCGACGCGGTTCCTGCGACGTAGATCTTGGCATCGGACAACGGGGTTGCCTTGATCGCGTCGAACGCGGAGTTGCGCAGGGCGTCGATGTGCGAGATGCCCTCAGGGGTGGCGGGATTGCCCTCGTGGGTGATGATCATCCGGGCGGCCTTGCCGTCGGGTGACATAAACAGTTTGAGGCCACGCTTGAAGTCGGCGTTGTCGAAGGCTTCGGGCGGCAGGTAGAACGAGTCGTCGTTCTTGGCGTCGTCGAAGGCCTTGCCGAGTGCGGTCGCGTTCTTCAACGCCTCTTGGCTTTGGGTGTTGGTGCCGCCGGTGGTGGCGTAGTTCGACTGCAGCAGATCGCGATTGGCTTCCTGGATATCGATCTGCGGCGGGATCAGCGCCACCAGTTGCGGCTGGAGGGCGTTGAGCTTGTCGAGGCTGGCGGTGACCTTGGCGAACTGGTCACTGAGCGCCGAGATGCCGTCCAGCGAGTCGAACACCGACCTCAGTGCCGCACACGACGGGATGTCGAAGCAGTGCGGCTCCCAGTAGAAGTAGTTGCGCAACGGTCGGAAGAAGTCGTCGAAGTTGGCGAGGTTGTCGCGCACTTCGTTGATGGTCGCCACGGTGTCGTGGAAGGCCTGCACCTGCTCGTCGGTGGCGGCGGCACTCTGCTTCTGCAGTTCCAGTTGCTGTTGCAGGACGGCGATGGTCTTGCTGGTCTGGTCCACCTGCTTGAGGATGTCTTGGGCTCGCGCTTGCTGGTAGCTCAGGTTCATGATCTGCCCGGCACTTTGGGCACTGATCTGAAACGGTATGGAACTGTGCGTCAGCGGTGTGCCCAGCGGCCGGGTGATCGACTGCACCATGGCGATGCCCGGGGTGTGCAACACGGCCTTGGCGACGCGCTCCAGGATCAGCATGTCCGACGGGTTGCGCATGTCGTGGTCGGATTCGATCATCAACAGCTCGGGGTTCAACCGGGCCTCGGAGAAGTGGCGTTCGGCGGCGGCGTATCCGACGTTGGCCGGCGCGGTGTCGGGCAAGTAGGGCCGCCCGTCGTAGCTGATCTTGGCCCCTGGCAGCGCCAGGACGCCGATGGCGGCGACGGCGAGTGACGCGACGAGGATGGGACCGGGCCAGCGGACGATCGAGGTGCCGATGCGGCGCCATCCGGAGTTCCGCACCTTGCGCTTGGGCTCCAGCAGACCAAACCGAGTGGCGATCACGACGACGGCGGGCCCGAGGGTCAATGCCGCCACCAGCGTCACCAGCACGCCGAGGGCTGCGGGCACCCCGAGGGTCTGGAAGTAGGGGAGCCGGGTGAAGTAGAGGCACGCCACGGCGCCGACGATGGTCAGTCCCGAACCGACGATGACGTGCACCGTCCCGCGGAACATGTCGTAGTACGCGTCGGCCCGTTCCAGGCCTCGGTTGCGGGCTTCCTGGTATCGGCCGACGAGGAAGATGGCGTAGTCGGTGCCGGCGGCGATCGCCATCAACGTGAGCAGATTGGTGGCGTAGGTCGACAGGCCGATGACGCCCTCGTTGGCCAGCACCGCGACGACGCCGCGGGCGGCCATCAGCTCGACGGCGACCACCACGAGCATGATGAGCATCGTGAACAGGGATCGGTAGACGATCAGCAGCATCACGGCGATGACCGCGAAGGTGATCGCGGTGACCTGGTGGGTGCCCGCGTTGCCGACTTCGAAGTTGTCGGTGATCAGCGGGGCGGCGCCGGTGACGTAGGCCTTGACCCCGTTGGGGGCGGGGGTGTCGGCGACGATATTGCGGATGCTGTCGACGGATTCGTTGGACAGCGCCTCACCCTGGTTGCCGCGCAGGTAGACCTGGACCAGCGCCGCCTTGCCGTCCTTGCTCTGCGCGCCTCCCGCAGTCAGGGGGTCGCCCCAGAAGTCCTGGACGTGCTGGACGTGCTGGGTGTCTGCGTTGAGCTTCTTGACCAGGACGTCGTAGAAGTCGTGGGAATCCTGACCCAGCTTCTGCTCACCCTCGATGACGACCATGGCCGCGCTGTCGGAGTCGAACTCGCCGAATTTCTGCCCGATGTGCCGCATCGCCATGATCGACGGCGAATCGGCGGCATTCATCGCCACCGAGCGCTCTTCGCCGACGGTCTCCAGCTGAGGGGAGATGGTGTTGCTCAACACCGCAATCGCGATCCACAGCAACAGAATTGGCAACGCTAGCGTCCATATCAGCCGTGCGGGCCGGGACCTCTGCGTCGAGTCGTGCTCGGCGTGCTGGCTCATGCGGACTTGTCCAGGCAAGCGATGTATCCGTTCACGTTGCTAGCGGACCTTTCGTCCTTGACGATGCCGTTGACGGTGATGCGGCACGTGATGGGAGCCGAGTCACCCTGAGCGCGGAGATCCGCGAACAGTGTCGGGTCGTCGGTGGTCAACGTGTGCGACCACGGCAGTGGCGCGTCGTCGACGCGTTGGGGTTGGGCGTGCTCGTCGAGGAAGTTGATGGTGGCCGTGGCGCCTGGCGTGCCGAACACTTCGAAGAGGACACGCTTGGGGTTGAATCCGGTGTTCTCCAGGGAATCGGCGGCAGGCCTGGACACCTGGTTGTCGGACCCGAAGATCCCATGCAGCCGGGTCACGCTGAAGACGACCAGGGCCACCACCACCAGCGCGACGACGACGGTCCACCGTCGCTTCATCAGGCCGCCAAACGAAAAACCCTTCACCCCGAGAAAGCCTTTCGACATGCGGCGCGATGACATCTGCCCGCGTTTACGGCCGGCATTGTGCCGGACCGAAGTAAAACGATACGGTACAGTCCGTTTAGTTGCAACCGCGGCCGTCCTTAAACGGTCGGCAACCGGCGTCGCGTTGGCAACAATGCGTCGGACACGTAGCCGCCGTCAAAACACTTGGCGGCCAAGCAGATTGAGGTGATCGCTTGTCTCGTGGAACGACGCATGATGCAACGGCCACCTTGCCGAAATCGCGCTGGACCGCCCGAGAGGCAGAACTGCTCGCGGTGACGCTTCGCATGCTTCAGACGTCTGGATACGACGGACTGAACCTGCAAGCAGTGGCGACCGAGGCCAAAGCCAGTAAGTCAACGCTGTACCGACGGTGGCCCTCCAAGGAGGAGCTGGTGCTGGCCGCCTTCATTGAAGGCACGCGAGCGTCGGAGGTGGCCCCGTGCACCGGTTCACTGAGGGAGGACCTGCTCCAGATCGGCACTTCGGTGTGTCGACGGGTCAGCGAGCACGGGAGCACCATGCGCGCGGTGTTGGGTGAGTTGGCCCGTAGTCCTGCGCTTGCCGCAGCCTTTCACAACGAGTTCGTTCTCCGGCGCAAGCGCGTATTCGCAGAGGTGATCAGAGACGCAGTGGACCGAGGAGAGATCAGCGGCGCCGAGGTGCCGGACGACGAACTCGACGATGTCCTGGCCGGCTACCTGGTGTTTCGTTCCCTCGTGGCCGCTGATCCGCCAAACCAACACACCGTCCGCGCGTTGGTCGATCACGTGCTCATCCCGAGCCTCACACGCGACTGGGGCAGATGTCCGCGTGGGTAATCTTCGAGTGGTGACGGCAGAAAAGGTCCCAACGCCACGAGGTCGGTACCGTGAGGCCCTTCGCAACGACGACGCCGTGCTGAACGCGGCTCGCGAGGTATTCGTGGAGCGGCCTGAGGCCAAGATGTCCGATGTCGCGGCCCGCGCTGGGCTGGGCCAGGCCAGTCTGTACAGACGATATAAGTCCAAGGGCGAGCTTCTGAACGCCGTGTCCGCCGATGGCATGCAGTCAATCGTTTCCGCCGCTAAGCGCGCGCTTGAAGGCGGGGCAGATCCATGGAAGGCCTTCACGGGCTTCATGGAGCACTACATCGAATCCGGCGCTGGAGCGCAGTTGATGCTTGCAGGGTTGTTCGTGCCCCACGAGGACGTCGTGACGTTGGCGAATGATCTCTATGAGCTGACGCAGCAGGTGGTGGACCGAGCGATTGCCGCCGGTGACTTGCGGCGAGATTTCACCAGCGCCGATGTTCCTCTGCTCGCCGGGCAAATATGCAGCATTCGAAGCCAGAACCCGAAGCGCGACCAAGAACTTCGCCGCAGGTATCTCGCCCTGGCGTTGGACGGACTTCGCCCGCAATCGTCCGGTCTCCTCCCAGGGGCCGCGCCCGACTTCGGAGAACTGATGGAGCGTTGGACGGTGCAGCGACCCTCGCAATAGCTGGCGGTGTGCTGCTGGACGACCGACCGTACGGAGCGCGAAACCAAGCGTGGACTCATCGGAAACCAAGAGTCCGTCCTTCAAAGCGGTGTCTACGCCGGCTGCGAGAATCGTCCTGTGGGGCGCCAGGACTCGCCGTCCACCGCCGGTCGCACGCGCTCGCCGGGGCAGCACGGCCCGCCAGATGGTGCTCGACATAGGGAGATTCGGTGGTCCGGTTGCTCAAGAGGTCATGGATACCTCTGCTGCTGCTGGTGGTCGTCGTCGCATTGGGCGTTTTCGTCATCGGGCGCATCCGTGATTCGGCCATCGCGCCCGCTCCGGTCGCCGCCGAAGGCTCGGGCATCACCGCGAACTTCAACCCGAAGCACATCACCTACGAGGTCACCGGTTCGGGGGGATCGGTGACCGTGAACTATCTCGACGAGAACGGTCAACCGAACCTGGTCGAGAATGCGCCGCTGCCCTGGTCGCACACGATCATCACGACGCTGCCCTCGATGTCGGCCAACATCATGGCCCAGGGGGACACCGCAACCAGCGACCTCGCCTGCCGTGTCACCGTCGACGGCGACGTACGTGATGACCGCGCCAGCTCGGACTCCATCAAACCGTTCATCTACTGCTTGGTGAAATCCGTATGAGCACAACGCATTCAGCACCGCACCGTCCCGCCATCGCTCGTCTGATTCGGGTGCTGGCACTACCGATCATCCTGGGCTGGGTGGCCATCGCGGTGCTCCTCGGCATATTCGTGCCCTCGCTCGACGACGTGTCGGCTACCCGATCGGTACCGCTGAGCCCGACCAACGCACCGTCGTATCAAGCGATGCTCAACATCGGCAAGGTGTTCCAACAGTACGACTCCGATTCCACGGCAATAGTCGTCTTGGAGGGCGACGACAAGCTGGGGGACAGCGCCCACACGTACTACAACGACATCATCGCCAAGCTCAAGGCCGACCACGAGCATGTCCAGAACGTGCAGGACTTCTGGAGCGACCCGCTGACCGCCGCCGGATCGCAGAGTGTGGACGGAAAGTCCGCCTATGTTCAGATCTTCCTCAACGGCTCCCAAGGCACCAGCCTCAGTCACGAATCTGTCGCGGCGGTGCGTCAGATCGTGGATTCGGTTCCCGCGCCGCCGGGCATCAAAGCCCACGTCGCCGGTAACACGGTGCTCAACGCCGACACCAGCATTGCCAGTCACCAGAGCATGGCGGTGATGGAACTGGTCTCGGTCGGCGTGATCATCGCGATGCTGCTCGTCATCTACCGCTCGATCGTGACGATGCTGAATCTCGATGGTCATCATCGGGCTCGAACTCTCTGCCGCACAGGGGGTTACCGCGGCGGCCGGATACCTGAACCTGATCGGCCTGACACCGTATGCGGTCAGTATGGTGACCATGCTGGCCTTGGCGGCCGGTACCGACTACGTGATCTTCCTGTGGGGTCGCTACCACGAGGAAAGATCCAAAGGCCGCAGTCCCGAGGACGCCTACTACGTTTCCTACCACGGTGTCTCGCATGTGATCCTGGGTTCTGGGCTCACCATCGCCGGCGCCTGCCTCTGCCTCACCATGACCACCCTGCCGTACTTCCGGACGATGGCCATTCCGTGTGCGCTGTCGATCCTGGTGATCATCTTCGCAGCCCTCACGCTCGCCCCCGCGGTCCTGACCGTCGCCTCCAGATTCGGCCTGCTGGAACCGAAAAGGCAACTGTCCGCCAAGGGCTGGCGCAAGGTCGGCACCGCGGTCGTGCGCTGGCCCGGACCGATCATCGTGGTCACCACGCTGATCGCCGTCCTGGGTTTCGTCAGCCTGACCACCTACGTCCCGCAGTACAACGACCAGAAGTTCACCCCGGACGACATGCCGGCCAACCTGGCCATGGCCGTCGCCGACCGGCACTTCTCCCAGGCGCGGATGAACCCCGAACTGCTCATGCTGGAAGCCGACCATGACCTGCGGAATCCCGCGGACATGCTGGTGATCGACAGAGTCGCCAAGAACGTGGTGCACATGCGCGGTATCGAACGGGTACAGACCATCACCCGCCCGCTCGGCGCGCCGATCGAGCACAGCTCCATCCCGTTCATGCTGGGAGCCCAGAACGCCGGGACACTGCAGGCCGCGAAGTTCAACAACGACAACTCGGCTCAGATGTTGGAGCAAGCGGACGAACTGAGCTCCACGATCGCCAACATGGAGCGCATGTACGCCATCATGACCGATCTCACCGACACCACCCACAGCATGGTGCAGAAGACCCACGACATGGTGGCCACCACCAACGAATTGCGGGATCACATCGCCGATTTCGACGACTTCTTCCGTCCGTTGCGCAACTACTTCTACTGGGAACCGCACTGCTATGACATCCCGATCTGCCATGCGTTGCGGTCGATCTTCGATTCGTTGGACGGTATCGACAAGCTCGCCGACCAGATCGGCGGTCTGAGCACAGATCTGGACAAGCTCGACACCCTGATGCCCCAGATGCAGGCAACACTGCTGCCCACCATCGACTCGATGCGCACGATGCGGGACTTCATGCTCGCCACCCACAGCGTGATGGCAGGCACCCAGGCCCAGCAACAGGAACTCGCCCGTGGTGCCACCGAGATCGGCCTCTACTTCGACCAGGCGAAGAACGACGACTTCTTCTACCTGCCGCCGGACGTCTTCCAAAATCCGGACTTCAAGCGCGGGCTGGACATGTTCGTCTCCCCGGACGGCAAGGCGGTGCGGTTCATCATCACCCACCAGGGTGACCCGGCCTCCGTCGAAGGCATCGAGCATGTCCGGGATATGAAGGACGTGGTGGCCGACGCGGTGAAGGGCACCCCACTTGCCAACGCGAAGGTGTCATTGGCAGGCACCGCATCGCTGTACAACGACATGCAAAGCGGTGTGAAGACCGACGTGATGATCGCGATCATCGCCTCGATGATCCTGATCTTCGCGATCATGCTGATCATCACGCGCAGCGTGGTCGCGGCCCTGGTGATCGTGGGGACCGTCGCCGCCTCGCTCGGAACGGCGTGCGGGCTGTCCGTGCTGCTGTGGCAGGAGGTTCTCGGCCTCGGTGTGCAATGGATCGTGATCCCGCTGTCCATGGTCATCCTGTTGGCGGTGGGTTCGGACTACAACCTTCTGGTGGTGTCGCGGCTCAAGGAGGAGATCCACGCCGGTCTGCACACCGGGATGATCCGCGGCATGGGGGCGACCGGTCGGGTCGTCACCGCCGCCGGGCTGGTCTTCGCCTTCACGATGGCCTCGATGATCGTCAGTGATCTGCGGGTGGTCGGGCAACTCGGCATGACCATCGGGATCGGACTGATCGTCGACACCCTGATCGTGCGTGCCTTCATGACGCCGTCCATCGCCTCCGCGCTCGGGCGCTGGTTCTGGTGGCCGTTGAACACCTACAAGATCACCCACCCACCCAAACCCACGGCCGGACCCGAACCCGAGGAGCCGCACACCGCACCCATCCCGCAGGTCGGCGCATGAAGCGGACCATGAAGAATCGATGTGGGGCAGCGGCTTCAGCGGTGCTCACCGTGATGAGCATCGGCTGGGCAACGCCGGCCCATGCCGATGTCGACACCGACTTCGCGAACACCCTGCACGGGTTCGGCATCTATGGACAGCGTGACTACAACGCATGGCTGGCGAAGATCGCCTGCCGACGCCTGAGCACCGGCGTGGACGCCGATGCCTCGCAGTCCGCGGTATTCCTGTCCCGCAACCTCGCGCGCACCATGAACACCGGCCAGGTATGGCAGTTCCTCGGCACGGCCGTATCCCTGTACTGTCCGCAGCACACTGCTGCACTGGCGGAGATGAGCGGTGATCGCAGATGAACATCCCCACGTTTCGACTGATGGTGCGTGCCGGTGTGATGATCACCGCGGCGGCCTGCACCGCAGGCGTGCTCGCGCCGCCGCAGGCGTCCGCCGACGCGACCGATGACTACCCGATTCCACATCGGCAGATCGAAACGCACTGCGACGCCGAGCAGTATCTGGCGGCCGCGCGCGATACCTCCCCGATCTACTTCGAGCGTTATATGATCGACAAGGCAAACCGACCGCCGGAGATTCAGCAGATGGCCGTGGACCGAATCCACTGGTTCTACTCCCTGGATGCGGCGGGGCGGCGGCAATACTCCGAAGACACCGCCACGAACATCTACTACGAGCAGGTCGCCACCCGGTGGGGTAACTGGGCCAAGATCTTCTTCAACAACAAGGGCGTGGTCGCCAAGGCCACCGACGTGTGTGCGGGCTACCCGGCCGCGGACATGTCGGTGTGGAACTGGCCGGTGCCGCGGTAGGTGCCGTTCTGCGCGGTCGGGGAATCGGTGACAATGGCAGGCATGGAGCCCAAGCTTCGCCAGCGCACCACCGGTCGACTCGACCGGTCCCGCGATCCCGCGATCCTCAATGCCGCGTTGGCCGCGCTGACCGAGAACGGCTACAACGACACCAATATGAACGATATCGCCGCCCGTGCGGGCGTCGGTAAAGCCGCGATATATCGGCGGTGGGCGTCGAAAGCGGCGCTGATCACCGATGCGCTTGTCTACTGGCGGCCCGACCTGCTTGCCGACGATATCCCTGACACCGGCAGCCTGGAAGGCGACTTCGACGTGATCGTCGATAGGGTTGCCCGCAACGACGACGAGCTGATCTCCAACGATCTGGTGCTGCGGGTGGCGCTGGAGTCCAGCCGTGACCCAGAGTTGGCGGCCGCACTGGACGACCTGATGCTGCGCCGGGGACGACGCGTGGTGGCCGCGATTCTGCAGCATGCCGTCGAGCGCGGTGATATCGCGGATCGGGACTGGTCGCTGGTGGCCGACGTGTTGGTGGCGATGGGGTTACTGCGGGTGGTCGGCGGCCAGAGCGTCGATTCCGGCTTCGTGCGCCAGGTCATCGACAGCTTGGTCCTGCCGGCGGTCCGTGGCGATGCTCCCGATATCACCGAAGGCGACGACGCCGCGAATTGATAGGCGCAATATTTTAGTCTAACTTCAAAAAGTGCGGCCACGGTCACGAATGCCGGCCCAGTATCGACGTGGATCTGAAAGGGATGCGATGCCGACACCGAATTCAGTTGTGGGACCGTACTTCGACGAGCTCGTCGTCGGGCAGGTCTTCGACAGTGCGCCGCGGATGACCCTGACCGAAGGTGCGGCCGCGTTGCACCAGGCGATCCTGGGGGACCGGCTGCGGCTGGCACTCGATGTGGAGCTGGCCGAAGCGGTGACCGGAACGCCCGGGCTGCCAGCGCACCCCGGCTTGGTCACCGATGTCGCCATAGGACAGAGCACGCTGGTGACCGGTCGCGTCAAGGCCAATCTCTTCTACCGCGGATTGGTGTTCCACAGCTATCCCAAGCTGGGGGATACGTTGTCCACCACGACCCGGGTGGTCGGGCTTCGGCAGAATGCTGTCCGTGAGGGCCGGGCGCCCACCGGCCTTGCCGCACTGCGGATGACGACGACCGACCAGCATGGCCGGCTGGTCCTGGATTTCCATCGGTGCGCGATGCTCCCGATGGCACCCGGGGTTGTCGACACCGGACACCACGATGACCTGACGACGATCGGCGCCGACGAGGTGGCCACCGATCCCGCCGGATCCTGGGACGGTGCGGCCTTCCGTGCGCGCGTGCCCGGCCCGCACTTCGCCTCGGAGTTGGCCGGCCACCGCTACCGCAGTTCGGCCGATGTCGTGAGCTCGGCCCCCGAACTCGCCCGACTGAGCCTCAACATCGCTGCCACGCATCATGATTGGCGAGTCGGTGGACGGCGACTGGTGTACGGCGGGCACACCATCGGACTCGCCCTTGCCCAAGCCACCCGGGTCCTGCCGAACCTGGCAACCGTCCTGGGCTGGCAGTCCTGCGACCATACCGGCCCGGTGTATGAGGGCGACACCGTGTACAGCGACCTGCACATCGAACGGGTATCGCCGCTGCCGGCGGGCGGTGGCGTGCTCGATCTGCGGTCGCTGGTGTTCGCGGTGGGCGCCGAGGGGGGCGATGACCGCCAGGTGTTGGACTGGCGATTCAGCGCTCTGATGTTCTGACCGGTGCCTACTGGGCGCCGCGGGGGACCAGGGTGTCGCCGAGTTGGTCGACGAGCAGGCCGACATCCCAGAAGTCGCGGTGGCTGGTCAGCAAGCCCTGATCGTCATAGCGGCACGTGGCAATGCCAGTCGCCGAAAACTGCTTTCCTGCCGCATCGATCGAGCTGCCGTTCGGCAGACGAAGAGGCCCGGTGATGGACCCGCTCCAGGTCCACTCGAAGTAGGCGCGACCGTCGGCTACGGCGGGCTCGGTGAAGACGATCAACGAATCGGGGGAAAATGTCAGCATCCAGCGATGGAAACGTTGGATGCCGGTGCGCCCCTGATAGGTCCCGCGCATCGCGACATCGGTGTATGTGCCGTCGGCGGCGAAGAAGGTGCACAGCAGCTCGGGATCCTGGGTCCAGGCGCGGCCATACGCATCGGCGTAGTCGGCGTCGGTGGGGTGTGGCAGTGCTGCTGTCATCTCTTATCACCAATTCGAAGGTCGACGGGGTGTGCTGCGGTCGGTGTGTCCCCGGGCATCATCCCGGTGAGGTCACGTTCATCCGGACATCATCTACGGCCGCGCGGGCAGAATCGACAGTATCCGGACGCGTCCAAAATTTATCAGATATTCAAAAACTGCGACGGCGGCGAGGCCGGCGAAAATGGGGTCGGGGGAGTTCGGCGGTCGGGTGGACACCGGTCTCCACTTGCCGAGTTCGGTACCGCTGACTTCTGTGAAGGCCGGCGTGCCGTCGCAGCGGTGGCCCAGTCCTCGAATCGCGTCCACTCGGACCGGGGAGCCGACTTCTTCCACGCTGAGTCCGCCTAGCAACCCCGCACAGGGACTGCGGGCCTGGCCTCATGTTTCGTCGCCGATTGATCGACGTGGCCCGGTGGCGTCGAATCCGCGCCCAAATTCACTGTCGATTCGAAGATCTGCAGCGTGGGCTCGGTTTTACGATAACGTCAAAATTCCCACGTCATCGATGGCCTGGAGGTTTGCGACCCATCGTTTTCCGGCATCCGCGAGGGGTGTTGATCGCTGTGCTTAATCATGATTAAATTTGTGGGCCGCGTCACGTCGCGGAGTGTGGGCGCGTGTTCGGCGATGTGTGCGTGACATCGGCGTCTGGGGTTGCTGGCAAACTTTCGGCGGCCCGATTCGACAGATTGACTAGGCGGAACGTTTAGACGTAGTGTCTAGCGCGTTCTGTGACCCTGCTCATATCGGAGTGCCGGCGGTATTGCCTGCCACAACAGAGGACGACAGCTATGTGGCGACACCTTGAATCGAACTGCGCAGCCGCGATCGGCGATGCGTGGGTAGCCGGTGTGCAATCGGCAGCCGACGTGCTGCGTGTTGCGCGGACCGGAGCGCGATCTTGATACTCAAGACGCTGGCATCGTCTCGACCCCTGCGCGGGATCGGTGGCTTCTTCGCTTTCTCGATGGACACGGCTCTGGCCGTCTTCAGCCCACCGTTCGCCTGGCGTGAGTTCGTGCTGCAGACCTGGTTCGTGGCGCGAGTGTCATTGTTGCCCACGCTGATGCTGTCGATTCCCTTCACGGTGTTGACGGTGTTCACTTTCAACGTTCTGCTTGCCGAGTTTGGTGCCGCGGACTTCTCCGGGACCGGTGCCGCGTTGGGAGCGGTCACCCAGATCGGTCCGATCGTCACCGTGCTGGTTGTGGCAGGCGCGGGCGCGACCGCGATGTGTGCAGACCTCGGAGCCCGCACCATCAGAGAAGAACTCGACGCACAGCGCGTCATGGGCATCAACCCCATTCAGGCGCTCGTGGTTCCGCGAGTTCTGGCCGCGACGGTGGTCGCCCTGCTGCTGGCCTCGCTGGTGATCCTGGTGGGCCTGGCGGGAGGCTTCGTTTTCTCGGTGTTCTTCCAAAACGTCACGCCGGGAGCCTTTGTCGCGGGCCTGACACTGGTCACCGGCGTGGGCGACGTGGTGGTGTCGCTGATCAAGGCAACCCTGTTCGGGATGACGGCGGGACTGATCGCCTGCTATATGGGCACCACGGTCAGCGGCGGCCCAGCCGGTGTCGGCAACGCCGTCAACGAGACCGTGGTGTTCTCCTTCCTAGCGCTCTTCCTCATCAACATCTTCATGACCGCAGTGGGAATCAAGGTGAATCTATGAGCATCAAAATGTCCGTGCGGCAGCAGTTTCCCCGGCTCGCTCGGTCAACGAAGAACTGGCATGCCGGGTGGACCCGCATCGGTGAGCAGACGCAGTTCTACGGTCGGACGCTGGCCTCCGCGGTCGATGTCCTCGTGCATTACAAGACCGAGCTGGTGCGGTTGATTGCCGCGATGAGTCTGGGCACCGGAGCCCTCGCGGTCATCGGCGGCACGGTCGTCATCGTCGGGTTCCTGACCATCTCCACCGGTGCGCTGGTCGCCGTGCAGGGCTACAACCAGTTCGCCCAGGTCGGAGTCGAGGCACTCACCGGGTTCGCCTCCGCCTACTTCAATGTGCGGTTGATCGCGCCGCTCACCGCGGCGATCGCCATGGCGGCCACCATCGGTGCCGGCGCCACTGCCCAGCTCGGCGCGATGCGTATCAACGAAGAGATCGACGCCCTGGAGGTCATGGGTGTCCGTTCGCTGGCCTACCTGGCATCCAGCCGCGTGTTGGCCGGCGTCATCGTGGTCATCCCGCTGTACTGCGTCGCGGTCATCATGTCCTTCCTGGCAGCACGGTTCGGAACGACGGTCATCTATGGCCAGTCCACCGGCGTGTACGACCACTACTTCCGGACATTCCTCATCCCCACCGACCTCATCTGGTCGTTCGTCCAGGCGGTGGTGACCGCGGTGGTCATCATGTTGGTGCACACCTACTACGGCTTCACCGCAGGCGGTGGGCCCGCCGGAGTGGGTGAGGCGGTCGGACGCGCAACACGCACATCCCTGGTGGTCGCCGTGTGCGTCACGCTCTTGGTCACGCTGTCCATCTACGGACAGTCCGGCAACTTCAACCTGGCGGGCTGAGCGATGGCGCGTAAGGCGGGCGAACCTCTCATCCACCCTGACTGGTGGACGGCGTTTCTCATCGTGTTCGTCATCTCAGCGGTGGCCCTCACCGGCTTCCTGTTCACCGGTTCGTTCAAAAGCTATGTGCCGGTGACGCTGAGCTCCGATCGCGCCGGTCTGGTCATGGAGGTCGGCGCCAAGGTCAAGCTGCGTGGGGTGCAGGTCGGCCACGTTGGTGCGGTCACCGGCGGCAGTGATCCGGTCAGCCTGAAACTGGAGCTCGATCCCGACAAGATTGCTTATTTGCCTTCCAACGTGCAGGCCAGGATCGCCTCGACCACGGTGTTCGGCGCCAAGTACGTAGACCTGATCTACCCGAAGGACCCCTCCGGACAGGTACTCGCCGCGGGCGCCGTCCTGCAGTCACAGAACGTCAGCACCGAGGTGAACACCGTCTTCCAGAACCTCGTCGGTGTCATCCACAAGATCGATCCCGCCAAGCTGAACACGGTCTTCTCGGCCATCGCCGAGGGTGTGCGCGGCCAGGGGCCCCGGATGGGGGAGGCGACGACGGCGGCGAACGAGGTGCTGATCGCGCTCAACCAACGCACTGACACCATCGCCGAGGACTGGCGGGCGTTCAAGAACTTCAACGACGCCTACGCCGCGGCGGCACCGGACATCCTGCGCGTACTCGATGCCGCAAGCACGACAAGTGCGGCGATCGCCGACCGCGCCCGCGAACTGGATTCTTTGTTGCTCAACGTGATCGGGCTGTCCCAGAGCGGAACCGCGGTGCTGGGTCCGAACAAGGACAATCTGGTGCGGGCCATCAACACGCTGCGGCCGACGGCGGCGCTGTTCAACAAGTACAACCCGTCGCTGACCTGTCTTCTCGTCGGTGGCAAGAAGGCCATCGATTTCGGCCAGGCCGATTACACCGGCGGAGCGAACGGCAAATCGTTGATCGTGGACGCGGCGCTGCTGCTCGGTGACGATCCCTATCGGTATCCGCAGAATCTGCCGATCAACGGTGCCAAGGGCGGACCCGGCGGCAAGCCGGGCTGCGGATCGCTGCCCGATGTGGCCAAGAACTGGCCCGTGCGCACCCTGATCGCCAACACCGGTTGGGGCACCGGACTGGACAACCGGCCCAACCCGGGCATCGGATTCCCCGGCTGGGCCAACTACTTCCCGGTGACCCGTGCGGTGCCGGAACCGCCCAGCATCCGCTACCCGGGCGGCCCGGCACCGGGGCCGATTCCGTATCCCGGTGCTCCGCCCTACGGCGCCCCGCAGTACGGCCCCGGAGGTACGCCGCTCTATCCCGGCGTCCCACCCGCACCCATCCCGCCTGGGATCGCCGGGCCGCCGCCGGCACCGTGAACCAGCCCGACCTTGACACGACCTAGTATCGAGAGGCAGACGAGATGAAGGACAACTTGTCAGGCGCCGCCTGGCGGCTTGCCGTGTTCATCGTGGTCGCGCTGTTCGGAATGTTCGCGTTGCTCACAGTTTTCGCCCAATTCAGATTCGGCGAAGCCCGCTCATTCCGTGCGGTGTTCACCAACGTGACGGGACTGGAAACCGGCAACTTCGTCCGGATCGCCGGTGTCGAAGTGGGCAAGGTTGGTGACATCCGGCTCAACGGCGACAGCACCGTCACCGTGGAGTTCAGCGCCGACGACTCGGTGGTGCTGACCGAAGGCAGCCGGGCGGCCATCCGCTACGACAACGTCATCGGCGGCCGGTATCTCGCGCTGGAGGAGGGAGCCGGCGCGGTGCAGCGACTGGCCCCCGGTGCCACCATTCCCGTTTCGCGCACCACGCCTGCTCTGGACTTGGACGCACTCATCGGTGGCTTCCGGCCACTGTTCCGGGCGTTGGATCCCGACCAGGTGAACGCGCTGAGCGGTCAGCTACTCTCGGCGCTGCAGGGCCAAGGCGCGACGGTCGCCTCGTTCCTCTCCAACACTGCCGCGTTGACCAACACCCTCGCCGACCGCGATGAGCTCGTCGGCCAGGTCATCACCAATCTCAACACCGTGCTCGGTTCGCTCGGCGACCAGAAGGACAAGTTCGGTACCGCCGTCGACTCATTGTCGGAGATCGTGCACACCCTCAAAGAACGCAAGGGCGACCTGAGTGCCGCGGTGGCCTATACCAACGAGTCCGCGGCCAGTATCGCCGATCTGCTGGCACAGGCCCGGCCGCCGCTGAAGGAGACGGTCGCGCAGACCGACCGCGCCGCAGGCATCGTCGTCGCCGACCACGACTACGTGGACAATCTGCTCGCCACGCTGCCGCAGTCCTACCGGATCCTGGGTCGGCAGGGGCTCAACGGCGATTACTTCTCCTTCTACATCTGCGATCTCGTGCTGAAACTCAACGGTAAGGGCGGTCAACCGGTGTATGTGAAACTGGCAGGCCAAGACACCGGTAGGTGCACGCCGAAATGAAACCCTTCCAAGAGCGCAACCCCGCGGTCATCGGGTTGATCGGCGTCGTGACGGTCGGCGCAATCAGCCTCGGGGTGCTCAACTACGACAAGCTGCCACTGGTGTCCGCACAGAAGACCTACGGGGCATACTTCGCCGAGGCAGGTGGCTTGACAAGTGGTGCTGCAGTGCAGGTGTCGGGCTTTCAGGTCGGCAAGGTGCAGAGCATCTCGCTGGACGGGCCGCGCGTGCTCGTGCGGTTCAGCGTGGACGACGACGTGCAGCTCGGTGATCGCACGGAAGCCGCGGTCAAGACCAAGAGTCTGTTGGGGTCCAAGATTCTCGACATCACCCCGCGCGGGGACGGTGACCAGGACGGTGTCATCCCGTTGGAGCGCACCACATCGGCATACCAGCTGCCCGACGCGATCGGTGATATCACCGCCCAGATCAGCGGGCTGAACACCGATCAGCTGTCGACCTCGCTGTCCACCCTGGCCGAGACGTTCCGCGACACCCCGGATGATCTCCGGGTCGCCGTCGACGGCGTCGCGCGGTTCTCCGACACCCTCAACCGCCGCGACGAACAACTTCGCCGGTTGCTGGCCAACGCGAACAAGGCCACCACCGTCCTCGGCGAGCGCAGCGACAAGATCGTCCAGCTCGTCCGCGACTCGAACGAGCTGCTGGTTGCTCTCGGCGAACAGAGTGCCGCACTCGACCAGATCTCGAACAACATCACCGCGCTGTCGGCGCAGATCAACGGTTTCGTCGCCGACAACACCGACACGCTCAAGCCGGCGCTGGACAAGCTCAATGGCGCGCTGGCGATCGTGGAGAACCGGAAAACGGAAGTCCAGCAATCCATCAAGGGTCTGACCACCTACGTCTTCTCGCTGGGTGAGTCGGTGTCCTCGGGGCCCTTCTTCAAGGCCTACTTGTCCAATCTTCTTCCCGGTCAGTATCTTCAACCGTTCATCAATGCCGCTTTCTCCGACCTCGGCCTGGATCCGAACGTACTCGCACCGTCGCAGCGCACGGATCCACAGGTCGGCCAGCCCGGCCTGCCCGCATTGCCCGTGCCGTTCCCGCGCACCGGTCAGGGTGGCGAGCCGCGCCTGACGATTCCCGATGCCATCACCGGCAATCCCGGTGACAGCCAATGCGGGCCACCGGGTATCCCGCTACCCGGGCCGGGCTGCTATCCCTACCGGGATCCCGGACCGCAACCGGCACCCGGTCGGCCGCCTCCCGGCCCGCCTGCGCCGGGTCCGGCGGCCCAACAGTCTGTTCCCGAACCGACCCCATCGCCCGTTCTGGAGCGCGCACCCGGCGAGGTCGCACCCGACGGTTCCCCGGCCGAGCCAGGAGGTAACGGACAGTGACGCGGCCGCGTATTCGAATCTGGTTGGCGCTGCTGCTGACTGCCGTATTGACCGTCGGTGTGGTCGCGATCGTGCGGACGACCACCAATATCGCCAGGACCTCCTTCACCGCATATTTCGACAACACCAACGGTCTGTTCGTCGGTGACGAGATCCGTATCCTCGGCGTGCCGGTCGGCGAAATCGAGCGCATCGATGCCGAACCCGACCGTGCCAAGGTGAGCTTCTGGATCGACGACACATACACCGTGCCTGCCGACGTCAAGGCGGTCATCCTGGCGCCGTCGCTGGTGACCGCTCGCGCCATCCAGCTGACACCCGCCTACACCGGCGGTCCCACCCTGCCCGCGGACGCCGTGATCCCCATGGAGCGCACCGCGGTGCCGGTCGAGTGGGACGAGGTGCGGGTCCAACTGCAGCGATTCACCGAGATGCTGCAGCCCACCGAACCCGGGGGAGTGAGCACGCTGGGTTCGCTGGTCAACACCGCCGCCGACAACCTGCGGGGACAGGGCAAGAACATCCGTGACACGTTGATCAAACTGTCCAAGGCGACTTCGGCACTGGGTGACCACAGCACCGACCTGTTCAGCACCCTGCGCAATCTGTCGCTGCTGGTGTCGGCTCTGCAGGACAGCTCGGATGTGATGTCGCAGCTCAACCGCAATCTCGCCTCGGTGACATGGGCCCTGGCCGATGATCCCGACGAGATCAGCTCTGCCGCAGCCAGTGTCAGCGAGGTATCCAAAACGGTGGCGACATTCGTGGCCGCCAACAAGGAGACCTTGGGTACCACCTCGGACAAGCTGGCCTCGGTGTCGCAGGCGCTGACCGACAGCGTCGACGACATCAAGCAACTGCTGCACATGTCGCCGACGGTGCTGCAGAACTTCATCAACATCTATCAACCGGCCCAGGGCACGCTCAGCGGCGCCCTGTCGACCAACAACTTCAGCGATCCGATCAGCTTCCTGTGCGGAGCCATCCAGGCGGCCTCCCGGTTGGGTGCCGAGCAGTCCTCGAAGCTGTGCGTGCAGTACCTGGCACCGATCGTGAAGAACCGCCAGATGAACTTTTTCCCGATCGGCGGCAATCCGCTCGTCGGGGCGGTCGCACGGCCCAATGAGGTGACCTACAGCGAGGATTGGATGCGACCCGATTATGTGCCACCGGCACCGGCACCGGCACCGGCACCGGCACCGGCTCCGGCTCCGGCTCCGGCGCCGGCCGCAGGTGCGCCCGCACCGGCTGCGAATGCGGCACCGCCGCTGCCCGCCGAGGCCCAGCAGACCGATCCCGCAGCGGGCCTCACCGGGATGATGCTGCCACCGGGAGCAGGTTCATGACCGGCCGCCGAGGTGCCCTGGTGATGGTCGGTTGCGCGGTGACCGCCATGGCATTGCTGACCGGTTGCAGCGACTGGCGCGGTCTGAACTCATTGCCGATGCCCGGCACCGCCGGTGACGGCCCCGGATCGTTCACCATCCGTGCGGAGCTGCCGGATGTGAACAACGTCCAGCAGAACTCGAGGGTGCGCGTCGGTGACGTCAACGTCGGCACGGTGACCAAGATCGAGCGCCAGGACTGGCACGCGGTGCTGACCATGGCACTCGACGGCAATGTCGTGCTACCGGCCAATGCGACGGCGACCATCGGGCAGACCAGCCTGTTGGGGTCACTGCACATCGAGCTCGCTCCACCGGTCAACGAGGCCCCCGAGGGCCGACTGCACGACGGCTCGGTGATCCAATTGGCCTCCGGTGGCGCGTACCCGTCGACCGAGCAGACACTGGCGGCGGTGTCGCTGTTACTCAACGGTGGCGGAGTCGGTCAGATCCAGGACATCACCACGGCGTTGAGCACCGCCTTCGCCGGGCGTGAGAACGACCTGCGCAGTCTCATCACCGAGGTGGACAGGTTCATCGCCAATACCGACCGCCAAACCGACGAGATCATCAGCGCCACCGACAGCCTGAACAACCTTGTCGGCGACTTCGCCGCACAGGACCCGGTCGTCGACCGGGCACTGGACACCATCCCCGAGGCGCTCAGCGTCCTGCGGGATGAGCGGGAGACCCTCACCGAGGCACTCGATCAGCTCGGCAAGTTCAGCGCCCTTGCCGCGGATTCGAGCAACCAAACCAAAGAGGCTCTGGTGGCGGAGCTCAAAGATCTTGCCCCGGTGGTGAAATCACTGGCCGATTCCGGGCCCGCGCTCACTCGGTCGTTGAGCTTCTTCTCGGTGTATCCGTTCGCCCAGGAGACGCTGGACAAATGGTTCCGCGGCGATTACGCGAACCTGACCGCGATCATCGATCTGACGCTGAGTCGTATCGACTCGTCATTCTTCACCGGCACCCGATTCGAGGGTGAGCTCACCGAGCTGGAGATGCAATGGGGTCGCACGATCGGTCAGCTGCCCAGCCCGTACACCGCGGTCAATCCGTTGATCATCCCGTACCACCTGAATCAGGGGCCCTAGATGGTACTCAGCAGAAGAGTCATCACCCAGCTCGCGTTCTTCGCGGTGATCACCCTCGTCGGTGGTGCCGTGATGATCTTCAACTACATGGGCCTGCCGAACCTGCTGTTCGGGTACAACCACTACAAGGTGACCGTCCAGTTGCCGGTTGCCGCGGGACTCTACGAGAACGCCAACGTCACCTACCGCGGAACGAACGTGGGCAGAGTGGCGCGGGTGGATCTCACCCAGTCCGGTGTGGTGGCCGAGCTGTCGCTCAAATCCGACGTCGAGATCCCTTCCGACGTCACGGCAGAGGTGCACAGTGCCTCCTCCATCGGCGAGCAATACGTCTCACTGATCCCCGACAGTGACAGCGGCCGCCTCGCCGAGGGGGCGGTGATACCGCTGGACCGTACCTCGGTACCTCCGGACATCAGTGATCTGCTGGCGGCGACGAACAAGGGGTTGGAGGTCATCCCCGGCGACAACCTTCAGACGGTGGTCGACGAATCGGCCACGGCGGTAGGTGGTTTGGGTCCGGATCTGGCCCGCCTGGTCAAGGGCTCGACCACGCTGGCCATCGACGCGCGTAAGAATCTCGACGCACTGACCAACCTGATCGACAACTCCAAACCCATCCTGGACTCCCAGTCGGCCACCGCTGATTCGATCGAGGCGTGGGCCTCCAACATGGCCTCGGTGACCGAGCAGCTCAAGCGTGAGGACAAGTCGGTCACCAGCATCCTGGACGTGGGTCCGCGCGCCGCCGACGAGGTCCGTCAACTGTTCGACCGGGTCCAGCCGACCCTGCCGGTGGTGTTGGCGAACCTGGTCACCCTCGGGGATGTGGCGGTCACTTATCAGCCGCATCTCGAGCAGCTGCTGGTGCTGGCACCGTCGGCGGTGGAAGTGGTGCAGGGCGCGGGTGTCACCAATCGCGATACCAAACCCGATTACAAGGGTGCGTTTCTGAGCTTCAACCTGAATCTCAACCTCCCACCACCATGCCTGACCGGTTACCTACCACCGAATCAGGCACGGCCGACGAGCCTGACCGACTACCCGGACCGCCCCGCGGGGGACTTGTACTGCCGCATCCCGCAGGACTCCATGTTCAACGTGCGTGGTGCGCGCAACCTGCCGTGTGCGACACGGCCTGGGAAGCGGGCGCCGACGGTCAAGATGTGCGAGAGCGACGAGAACTACGTTCCTCTCAACGACGGGTTCAACTGGAAGGGCGATCCCAACGCCACGTTGTCCGGCCAGCCGATTCCGCAGATCCGGCCCGGTGAGAGTGCGCCGCCGGCTGCTCCCGCAGCCGCGCCGCCGACGGTGGCGCCGCCCATCGCGGTGGCCGAGTACGACCCGACGACGGGCAGCTATCTCGGGCCGGACGGGAAGCGGTACACCCAGGCCAATCTGGCGGGCGGCGGGAAGCCGGAGTCGTGGCAGTCGATGTTGGTGCCACCGTCACGGTAGGTGGTGCCGGCGAGGGCGATGCTCGGTGCCGCTGAGTTCAGCGGCACCGAGCATCGCCCACACGCGCGCTCACGGCATCGTGTATCCGCCGCTGACGGAGATCATCTGGCCCGTGACCTGGCGGGCGGCGGTCGGGGAGGCGAACCACAACACGGCGCGCGCGACATCTTCGGCGGTGGTGAGTCGACGCATCGGGGTGTCCTTGAGCATGAAGTCGATCTGCTTGGGGTTGAACACCTCGTCCTGGCCGACCGCCCAGAGGCTGGCGGCCCCGACCGCCTCGGGGCCCTCCGGCATCACCAGGCCCGGACAGACGATGTTCGACCTGATTCCGTGGCGGCCGTGTTCACGCGCCGTGGTGCGCGCGAAGGCGACCATGGCCGCTTTCGACGCGCCGTAGATGCCTTGGCGGATCTGGCCGAAGGCGGCGTCGCTGGAGATGAAGACGATCGAACCGCCTCCGGCATCCTTCATGGCCGCGATGGCGGCCTGGGTGGCGGCCACGGCGCTGAAGAAGTTGATCTCGATGGTGCGCTGCCATTTTTGCCGGTCGGTATCGCTGGCGACGAAGCCGGGCACACTCCACCCGGCATTGTTGACCAGGACGTCGACGCCGCCCCATTGCGAGACCGCTGCTTCGACGGTGCGTTCGGCGGCACCGTCGACTGTCAGGTCTTCGATGGCGAGCTCTACTTCGACGGCACCGCGTTCCAGCGCTTCGGCCCGGACCTTGTCGGCCTGCGGTGCGTCGATGTCGTTGAGCACGATGCGTGCGCCTTCGGCGGCGAATTCATGCACGATGCCGCGCCCGATGTTGGACGCGCCTCCGGTGATGACGACGCGAGCCCCCGACAGTCCCAGATCCATGTCGATCCCTTCTCGGTGGCCCCATGGTTGAAACCGTCCGACCAATTGATTTAACCTAGATTAGAAATTTCGGTTAGATTTGTCTATGCCTCGTGCGATGGGAGATTCCGGGTGGAAAGACTGCTCCAGGACAAGGTCGCCGTGGTGACCGGTGCCGCGCAGGGTATCGGGTTGGAGATCGGGCGAACGTTGTACGAGCACGGTGCCCGGGTGGTGTTCGCCGACCTCGACGAGACCGCGGCCGCGCGGGCGGCCACCGAGGTGGCGGGACCTGCCGGCGACTGCCGCGGCGTCGCCTGCGATGTCACCTCCGAGGATGCCGTGCGCGACCTGGTGTCCGGCACGGTCGACCACTACGGCCGACTCGACATCTTCGTCAACAACGCCGGGATAACCCGTGATGCCTCGCTGAAGAAGATGCAGGTGTCCGACTTCGACGCCGTCATCACCGTGCACCTGCGCGGCACCTGGCTCGGCATCCGGGAAGCCTCGGCGGTGATGCGGGAACAGAAGTCCGGCAGCATCGTCAACATCTCCTCGCTGTCCGGGAAATCGGGAAATCCCGGACAGACCAACTACAGCGCCGCGAAGGCGGGCATCGTCGGTCTGACCAAAGCCGCGGCAAAGGAGGTTGCCCACCACAACGTGCGGGTCAACGCCATCCAACCCGGGCTCATCCGCACCCCCATGACCGCGGCCATGCCGCCGGAGGTGTTCGCCCAGCGCGAGGCCGACGTCCCGATGAAACGGGCCGGCGAACCCGGTGAGGTGGCCGGGGCGGTGGTCTTCCTCGGCTCGGGCCTGTCCAGCTACATCACCGGCACAGTGATCGAGGTCGGCGGCGGGAGATACATGTGAACGCATACGGTGCTGCCGAAGTAGACGATCCCGGAGCGAACGATGCCGAGGTGCTCGTCGAGGTCCGCGAGCACATCGGCTGGATCACGCTGAACCGCCCCGACCGGATGAACGCCGTCAACGTGGCCTTGGCCCGAGCGCTGGGCGCCGCGTTGACGGGTCTGGGGCAGCGCACTGACGTGCATGCCGTGATCATTCGTGGTTCGGGTGGAAATTTCTGCGCCGGAGGCGATTTCGACGAGGTGCAGCGGCTTCGGGCAGACGGGCCCGACGCGTTGCGCACGCTGTTCACCACGTTCAAGGATGCCTGCGATGTCATCGCAGGACTGCCGGTCCCGGTGGTGGCCGCGGTGGACGGTGTCGCGATGGCCGGCGGATTCGAACTGATGCAGGCCGCCGATATCGTGCTGGTCTGCGAGCAGGCGCGGATTGCGGACAACCACGTCAACTTCGGCATGATCCCCGGCGGGGGCAGCACCGCACGGCTGCCGCGCATCCTCGGTCGCCAGCAGGCCCTGGGATTGCTGCTCTCCGGTGACAAGTTCAGCGGGATCGATGCGGTGCGGATCGGGCTCGCCTACCGGGCATTCGCACCCGAGGTGTTCCACGATTCGGTGCAGGCGTTCGCCGCCCGGCTCGCGGGCCGAGACCGCTCGGCCCTGACCGCCATCAAGGAACTCGTCGTGGCGGGGTTGGACACCGATCTCGCCGCCGCCAATCGCCACGAAACCGATGCCGTCGTCGCACGACTGAGCGGATCGGCCGGACAGGCCGGTGTGTCGGCGTTCAAGAACAGGGAGACCACATGAGCGAGACCAGTACTGCCCCGGTGTTGCGGGAGGTGGGCGCCGACGGTATCGCCCGGCTACAACTCAACAGCCCGCACATCGCCAACGGCCTGAACGTCGACACACTCAAGGCACTGCACGCCGAGGTGCTGGCCTGCCATGCCGATCCGGCCGTCAAGGTGGTGCTGCTCTCGGGTGCGGGACGCAACTTCTGCGCCGGTGGCGACGTGCACACCTTCGAGTCCAAGGGGGAGGCGCTGCCGGATTACCTGCGCGAGGCGACGGCCTGGTTGCAGCTGGCCACCGCCGCCCTGTTCCAACTCCGGGTACCGGTGGTCACCGCGGTACAGGGATTCGCCGCCGGAGGTGGCGGTCTCGGGCTGGTGTGCGCATCCGATATCGTCGTCGCCGCTCGCTCGGCGAAGTTCTTCTCCGGTGCGGTGCGGGTCGGAATGGCCCCCGACGGCGGTTCGTCGGTGACGCTGGCCCAACTGGTCGGGTTGCGCCAGGCCCTGCGCATCCTGTTGACCAATCCGACGCTGAGCGCCCAGGAAGCCGCCGATATCGGCCTGATCACCGAGGTGGTTGCCGACGACGAGTTGGTCACCCGCACCGACGCGATCGCCGCCGAGCTGGCCGCGATGCCCACCCTCGCGCTCTCTGCCACCAAGCGCCTCGTGTGGTCGGGGGTGGGCGCCTCCATCGAGGAGCGTCTTCCCGAGGAATCACGCACCGTGTCCGAGTTGTCAGGGACCGCGGACGCTCTCGAGGGGCTACGCGCCGTGATCGAGCGCCGCACACCGAAGTTCGTCGGACGATGAACGTCCTCGTCGAAGACGACGGCGCCGTGCGCGTCCTGACCCTCAACAGGCCCGAGGTGCGCAACGCCATCGACATTCCGTTGCGCCTGGAGCTCGCCGACGCGCTGGAGGCCGCCGATGCCGACCCGCAGGTGCGGGTGATCGTGCTGACCGGTGCGGGCAGCACGTTCTGCTCCGGCGGCGATATCTCCACGATGAAGCTCATGTCCGAGAACGAGGCCATGGAGCGGGCTCAGATGGCCCAGCGTGTCATCCGGGCGATCTGGAACACCCCCAAACCCGTCATCGCCGCGGTGGAGGGTGCCGCCTTCGGTGCCGGTGCGGCGCTGGCGGCCGCATGCGACCGGGTGATCGCCGCCCGCGATGCGCGATTTGCCACCACCTTCACCAATGTCGGGTTGGCCGGCGACATGGGCGCCTATGCCTCGCTACCGCAACGGGTCGGTGTCGCGCGCGCCCGCCAGATGCTGCTGATGCCCGAGCCGGTGACCGCGGAGACCGCCCAGCCCTGGGGCTTGGTCGATGCCCTCACCGATCCCGGCGCGGCGCTGGCCGTAGCGCGCGCGGACGCGCAACGGTTGGCCGCCGGTCCCGCGCAGGCCTACGGCGTGATCAAGGAACTGCTGGCCGTCGCGCCCACCCTGCCGCCTGTCGAGGTCCTCGACCATGAGGCCGCACACCAGGCAAGGCTTTTCGGCAGTGCGGATTTCGCAGAAGGTATCGCCGCGTTCGCACAGAAGCGACGCCCATCGTTCGGATCTCGGCAAGGAGCCCACCAATGACACCTCCCACGACATCTGTCGTCGACGCCGGCGCGGGGACAGCCAGCCGGTACGAGCGCCTGATCCGGCCGGAGAAGGTGCACGGCAGCCTCTACACCGATCCGTCGATCTTCGCCGAGGAATTGGAGAAGATCTGGTATCGGACATGGGTTTTCGTCGGTCACGAGAGCGAAGTGGCACAGCCCAACGACTACGTGCGCAAGAAGCTCGGTCCGCAGGATGTCATCATGACCCGCGACCGCGATGGCCAGATCCATCTGCTGCTCAACCGGTGTGCGCACCGCGGCAACCAGGTGTGTGACGATGCCAAGGGCAACTCGAGCACCTTCCGGTGCCCGTACCACGGCTGGACCTTCCGCAATGACGGCGATCTGATCGGATTCCCGTTCTTCAAGGGCTACGGTGGCCGCAAGCTCGACCTGGCCATGGGGCGGGTCCCCCGGGTGGACTCCTACGGCGGCTTCGTCTTCGGCAGCTTCGCGCCCGACGGCCCGTCCCTGATCGAACACCTCGGAGCCGCAGCCGGTGAGATCGACCGGCTGACCCGGTTGTCTCCACAGGGCCGCGTCGAGCTGACCGCCGGCTGGCTGCAGCACAAGGCGCGCGCCAACTGGAAGTTGCTCGCCGAGAACGAGACCGACGGCTATCACCCGCAGTTCGTGCACGGGTCCATCTTCGGGGTCACCGGCAGCACCATCGGCCCGCTCTACAGCGATTCGTCGACCGCGGTGACGCGTGATCTCGGCAACGGGCACAGCGAGAACGACCTGCGCCCGGAGTTCCGCAAGTATGCCCAGCCCATGCGATGGTTCGGCACCACCGAGTCACGGGTGCCCGATTACGTCGCGGCGATGCGGGCCACCCACGGTGCGGATGCCGAACGGATCCTGATCGAGGGTGCGCCGCACGTGATGATCTTTCCGAACCTGTTCATCGCCGAGATCCAGGTGTTCAACATCCAGCCCGTCTCCGTCGACGAATGTGTCCAGTACGCCACCGCGGTCCAGTTGGCCGGGGCACCGGAACTGAACCGGCGCATGGTGTCCCAGTGCATCGGATCCGTCGGACCGGCCGGCATGCTGCTGGCCGACGATACCGAGATGTACGAACGCAATCAGGAGGGCATCGCGGCGCTGAGCCCGGAGTGGCTCGACGTGCGGCGGGGAATGAACCGGGAGCGGGTCGACGAGAACGGCTTCACCATCGGCACCAACACCGACGAAACCGGGATGCGCGGTTTCTGGTCGCATTACAAGACGTTGATGGAGAGGAATTAGCCGTGACGACGTCCGTGAATCAGGGCAAGGACTTGCTGGCGGTGCCCGACGGCTTCGACCGTGCCGAGGTCGAGCAGTTCATCTACCGCGAGGCCCGGCACGCCGACGAGAACGACTACGACGCGTGGGAAGCCCTGTGGACCGACGACGCGCTGTACTGGGTGCCCGCCGATACCGTGGCCAGCGACCCGTCCCGGCAGATGTCGATCATCTTCGACAATCGCAGCCGGATCTCGACCCGGCTCAAGCAGGTTCGCACCGGGCGCCGCTATGCCCAGGCGCCACCGTCGCATCTGCGTCGCCTGATCTCCAACATCGAACTGCTCGGTGGCCGGGCCAATGCGCACGGCGGTGTCGATCTCGAGGTCGGTGCCAACTTCCTGGTCGTGGAGTCCCGGCCGCGCGGTAATCACATCTGGGGCGGCCGGACCACCTATCGGCTGCGCTGTGACGGCGCGGAACTGAAGTTGTCCTACAAGCTGGTCCAGCTCGTCGACGCCGACAAGCCGATCCCCACCCTGAGCTTTCTGATCTGAGGAACAGCATGAGTATTGAGTTCGATCCGACGGCACCCGTGCACGTCGAGGGTGCCGGTGCGGTGGTCGGAAGCGAGTTCGCACAGGTCGCGGTCAGTATCGACGACACCGCCAACTCGCCGCGGCTGCGGGTGCAGGACCTGCGCACCGGCCGGGTGCGTTTCCTGGATGCCCTGGAACTGGAGACCATCGTCTGGTTGCCCGACGAGCGGCTCAACAGCCTGCTGGATCCGTCCGCCGACCGTTGGCGCGGTGACCAGTGAGGCGCGCCGCCATCGTCGCCCCGGTGCGGACCCCGGTCGGCACCTTCGGGGGGAGTCTGCGCCCGATGCGAGCCGAAGACCTTGCTGCACGAGTGATCAAGGCCGTCGTGGAACGCAGTGCGGTCGATCCCGAACGCATCGAGGATGTCGTGTTCGCGCAGTCCTATGCCAACTCCGAGGCACCGTGTATCGGTCGGTGGGCGGCGTTGCACGCCGGCCTTCCGATCGGGGTGTCCGGCCTGCAGATCGACCGGCGCTGTGGCGGTGGGCTGCAGGCTGTCATCACCGCCGCGATGACGGTGCAGACCGGTGCCGCCGACGTGGTGCTCGCCGGTGGGGTCGAATCGATGAGCAATATCGAGCACTACACCACGTCGGCACGCTGGGGATCGCGCGCAGGCAACCAGATGCTCTACGACCGCCTCGACCGCGGTCGTGAACGTTCGCAGCCGGAATGGAGATTCGGCGCCATCAGCGGGATGATCGAGACCGCGGAGAACCTCGCCACGGATTACGGAATCAGCCGCGAGCAGGCCGACGCGTTCGCCGCCCGCAGTCATCAGCGCGCCGCCGCGGCCCACAAGGACGGGTTGTTCGACGCGGAGACGGTGGCGATCGAGGTGCCTGCCCGCCGCGGTGAACCACAGCTCTTCGCCGCGGACGAGGGCATCCGACCCGACACCACGGCCGAAACCCTCGCCCGGCTGCGCACCATCACCCCCGGTGGCACCGTCACCGCAGGCAATTCCAGTCAGCAGAACGATGCCGCCGCGGCCTGTCTGGTCGTCGCCGAGGACCGGCTCGACGAACTCGGGCTGCAGCCGCTGGGATATCTGCGTGGCTGGGCCGCCGTGGGATGTGAGCCCTCCCGGATGGGGATCGGGCCGGTAGGCGCCACCCAGAAGCTCTTCGCCAGGACGGGGCTGTCCTTCGACGATCTGGCCTTGATCGAGATCAACGAGGCCTTCGCCGTGCAGGTGCTCGCGGTGCTGGCCGGGTGGGGCGTGAGCCCGGCCGATGTCGAAGATCGCTTGAACGTCAACGGTTCCGGGATATCGCTCGGTCATCCGATCGGAGCCACCGGGGTCCGGATCATGACCACGATGCTGCATGAACTGGGCAGGCGCGGGGGAGGCCTCGGGTTGGAGACGATGTGTATCGGTGGCGGCCAGGGCCTGGCGGCGGTGTTCGAGGGTGTCTCGTGACGATCGGGCTGTGCGGGTACGCGAGCTACCTTCCGCACCATCGGCTGGCGGGTTCGTCCATCGGACTGCGCCGTGGTGACCGCGTCGTCGCGTCCTACGACGAGGATTCGACGACCATGGCCGTCGCCGCGGCCGCTCGGGCGTTGCCCTCCGACGTCGTGCCGGACGCGCTGTACCTGGCCACCAGCAGCCCGGCCTACGCCGACAAGACCAACGCCACCGCCGTCCATGCGGCACTGGGCCTTCCCGCCCAGGTGTTCACCGCCGACCTGTGCGGGACCGCGCGTAGTGCCATGGCCGGTCTGCGCGCGGCGGCCCGCGAGGGTGGCCTGGTGGTCGCCGCCGATGTCCGGGTGGGCAAGCCGGGCTCGGCCGACGAGAAGTCCGGCGGAGACGGTGCCGCGGCCCTGTGGTTCGGTGCGGACGACCCGATTGCCGAGGTGTTGGCGATCCGTTCGAGCACGGCGGAATTCCTGGATCGGTGGCGCAGCCCCGACGAGGCCACCGGTCAGCTCTGGGAGGAGCGGTTCGGCGCCGAGCTCTACGCCGAGTTGATCCGCGACACAGCGGGTGCGGCCCTGGCGGCCGCGGGGTGTGCCGATGTCGACCACGTGGTCCTCACCTGCCCGAACACCGCGGTCCTCAAGCGGGCAGCCACGTTGGTCAAGGGCCAGAAGTCGGTGTCGAGTTCGCCGATCGGTCACAGTGGTGCCGCCGACCCGTTCATCGCCCTGGCCGGCGTTCTCGACATCGCCGAGGCGGGGGACACCATCATGGTCGTCTCCGCCGCCGATGGGTGTGATGTCGTGGTGTTCGCGGCCACCGCCGCGCTCGGCCGGCACCGCCAGTCGCGACCGCTGAGTGCGCAGCGCGCGGCCGGTTCGGCCGTCGAGTACCTGACCTACCTGTCGTGGCGCGGTCTGGTCGAGCGGGAGGCCCCGCGTCGACCGGAACCGGATCGCCCGGCCGCGCCGCCCGCCGGCCGGGCTCGGCAATGGAAGTTCGGACTCGTCGGATCACGCTGCAAAGCCTGCGGTTTCGTTCACCTTCCGCCGCAGCGAGTGTGCCGGCAGTGTCAGGCCACCGACGAGATGGCCGAGGTGGCCGTCCGTGATCTGGCCGGGACCGTGGTGACCTACACGGTGGACCGGCTGGCGTTCTCGCCGTCGCCCCCGATGGTGCAGGCCGTGATCGACATCGACGGCGGCGGTCGTTGCACGCTGGAAGTCGCCGATGCGCGTCCCGATGAGTTGGCCGTCGGCACGCGGGTGCGGTTCACCTTCCGCAGGCTGTTCACCGCCGGTGGAGTACACGACTACTTCTGGAAGGCGGTGCAGGTCGATGCCCAGTAACGGGATCTCCGGCAAGGTTGCGGTGGTGGCCATGGGGTGCAGCAGCTTCGGTGAGCGCTGGGACTGTTCCACCGAGGACCTGATCCTGGAGGCCTACCAGGAATGCCTCTCGGGTCTGCCCGGCGTGGCGCGTGAGGATGTGGACGCCTACTGGCTCGGCACGTTGAGTTCCGGCCTCGGCGGGCTGACGCTGAGCCGGGCGATCGGCAGCGACGACAAGCCGGTGACCAGGGTGGAGAACTTCTGTGCCACCGGCTCGGAGGCCTTTCGCAACGCCGCCTACGCGGTCGCCGCGGGTGCCTACGACATCGTGATGGCGGTGGGCGTCGAAAAGCTCAAGGATTCAGGGTATTCCGGGCTCCTGCGTCAGGATCCGCCCGGTGACGGCACGGCGCCGGAGATCTCGATGACGGCCCCGGCGGCCTTTTCGTTGCTCGATCCTGCCTATTGCGATCGCTACGGTGTGCATCCCGACGAGATGCGTGCCGCCATGACCCACGTCGCCTGGAAGAACCACGACAACGGTACGCGTAATCCCAAGGCACAGTTCCGGTCCCCGGTTGCCCGCGAGACCATCGAGAATGCGCCGAAGGTGGCGGGCCGGCTCGGCGTGTTCGATTGCTCGGGCGTATCCGACGGTGCCGCGTGTGCGCTGTTGGTGCCTGCGGATCGCGCGCACGAATTCACCGACCGACCGATGTACATCGAGGGATTGTCCCTGGTGGCGGGATCGGTGCGGGGCTATGTGGATCCGGCCTATGACTACACCACATTTCCCGAGGTGGTGAAGGCGGCCAAGGACGCCTACGCGCAAGCCGGTATCGACCGACCTGCGCAGCAGTTGTCGCTGGCCGAGGTGCACGACTGCTTCACCCCGACCGAGCTGGTGTTGATGGAGGATCTCGGCTTCTCCGAGACCGGTCACGCGTGGAAGGACGCGCTGGGCGGTGATTTCGACGCCGGCGGCCGACTGCCGGTCAACCCCGATGGTGGGCTGAAGTCGTTCGGGCATCCGGTGGGTGCCAGTGGACTACGCATGCTCTACGAGGCGTGGCTGCAGTTCCGCGGTGCGGCGGGCCGGCGCCAACTCGAGGATCCGCACACCGCCCTGACCCATAATCTCGGGGGCCGCCCCGGCGGTTGTGTGTCGTTCGTGTCCATCGTGTCGAACCAGCCCGGGCGCCACCGGAGCTGAGCGCGGCGACCCCGGTGCCCAAGGCACCTTGACCCTCGGTCAATTTTTAACGTAGATTCGAGAAAATCAAACATACTGGAGGAGTTCACGTGTCGGGTGTTGAAGACAAGGTTGTCGTCGTCACGGGTGCCGGTGGCGGGTTGGGGCGTTCCTACGCCCGATTCCTGGCCGCCAACGGCGCTCTGGTGGTGGTCAACGACCTCGGCGGCGCCCGCGACGGCTCCGGCGCCGGCACCGCGGCCGCCGACACCGTGGTCTCCGAGATTCGCGCCGCCGGCGGTCGTGCGGTGGCCAACTACGACTCGGTCGCCGACGAGCAGGGCGCCGCGGCCATCATCGAGACGGCGTTGAACGAGTTCGGCGCCGTGCACGGCGTGATCAGCAACGCAGGCATCCTGCGTGACGGCGCGTTCCACAAGATGTCCGGTGAGAGCTGGGATGCGGTCCAAAAGGTGCATCTCTACGGTGGATTCAACGTCATCCGGGCCGCCTGGCCGCATTTCCGCGAGCAGCAGTTCGGCCGCATCGTGGTGGCGACCTCGACCAGTGGTCTGTACGGGAACTTCGGACAGGCCAACTACGGTGCCGCCAAGGCCGGCCTGGTCGGACTCATCAACACGCTGGCCATCGAGGGCGCCAAGTACTCGATCACGGCCAATGCGATCGCGCCGTTGGCCGCCACCCGGATGACCGAGGACATTGCGCCACAGGAGCTTCTGGACAAGCTGAATCCTGAGTTGGTGGCTCCCGCGGTCGGCTACCTGGTCTCGCAGGAGAACACCGATACCGGTTCGGTGTTCGTGGTCGGCGGCGGCCTGGTTCAGCGGGTGGCGCAATTCCAGAATTCCGGTGTCACCTTCTCCGCACCGCCCAGCCTGTCCGAGATCGCCGCACAGTGGTCGCAGATCAGCGATATGTCCGAGGCCACGCTCGGTAGCAACCCCGTCTGATCGACACATGGCCGAGCCATCCGATGTCATCGCCGGCGCCCTGAGCGGTCGGTCACCGGCCTTTCGGGCCGGTGATCGTGACGCTCCGTTGGTCGACCTGACGGTGGGCGAGTTGTTGACCGTGCGCGCCGGTGAGTACCCCCACACCGAGGCGCTGGTGGGCACTCGGCACGGCCGCGATGACACGGTCCGGCTCAGCTATGGCGATCTGCTGCGAGAGGCGCGCCAGGTGGCGGCGGCGCTACGCGCGCTCGTCGACCCGGGTGACTACGTCGCGCTCTGGGCGCCGAACACGGTGGAATGGACCATTGTTCAGTACGGAGCCGCGCTCGCCGACGTGATCCTGGTGGCGGTCAACCCGGTGCTGCGCGACGCTGATCTGGACTATGTGCTGCGGCACAGCCGCGCACGGGTGCTGATCCATGCCGATCGCAGCCGGGACTACGACCTGGCCACGGTGGCGCAGCGCGTGTGCGCCGACATTCCGGGGATCCGCCGTATCTCGTTGTCGCAATGGGCGCAGTGGTTGTCGGAACCGGTCGGCGAACTGGCGGACAGTACCGCTCGTGCGGACTCCGCGGTGATGCTGCAGTACACCTCGGGCACCACCGGTCGTCCCAAGGGGGTGCTGCTGACCCACCGCGCACTGGTGAACGTCGCCCGGTTGACCATGCACGCCTGCGGTGTCGAGGCGGGTTCGGTGTGTTTCAACCCGTTACCGCTGTTCCATACGGCCGGGTGTGTGATCGCCACCCTGGGGCCGGCCTGGCTGGGCGGCACCGCGGTGCTGTTCGAACGCTTCGACCCGGCCGATGCGTTGGCAGCGTTGGCTCGCGAGAACGTGACGGTGCTCTTCTACGTGCCGGCGGTGCTGCTGGCACTGCTGGCCGCGCAGCGCGCGGGCAGCACACCGGCACCGGCTCTTCGGGTCATCATGGGGGGAGCGGCGATGGTATCCAGCGAGCTGATCGACGGTGCCGCCGCGGTATTCGGTGCCGAGGTCTACAACCTCTACGGTCAGACCGAACTCGCCCCGGTGCTGTCGTTGACGCGTCCGGGAGACACCCGCGAGGACAAGTTGACCACCGTGGGTCGGCAACTACCGCATGTGGACTGCAAGGTGATCGATCCGGACACCGGTGCCACGCTGAACACCGGCGAGGTCGGCGAGATCTGCGCGCGCGGTTACCAGCAGTTCATCGAGTACCTGCATGACCCGGCGGCGACGGCGCGCGCACTGGACCCGGATGGGTTCGTGCGCACCGGGGATCTGGGCTCAATCGACGACCGCGGCTACCTTCGGGTCACGGGCCGGCTCAAGGAACTGATCATTCGCGGTGGCGAGAACATCTCACCAGCCGAGGTCGAAACGGTCATCGCCGAGCACGACGATGTGCTCGATGTCGTGGCGGTGGCGCTTCCCGACGAACGGCTCGGCGAGGTCGTGGCGGTAGCCTGCCGCATCGACTCCGCCGAGCCGGAAGGTCTGCGCGAGGCGCTGATTGCGCACGCACGGGCTCGTATGCCCGCCTACAAGATTCCCGCCCGCTGGTTTGTGACCAGCGAGTTTCCCATCACCCCGACGGGCAAGGTGCAGCGCTTCGCGCTGCGTGAGGCCATGCTCGCCGATGAACTGGCCGAGCTGTGAGCGCTACCGTCGCGATAGGCCGGCGTCGCACTGCACTGGCCGAGCGGTTCGCGGTGTGGCAACCCGTGACGCTGGCCCAATGGCTGGATCGCTGCGCCGACCGGTATCCGGATCGGCCGTTCGTCCTCACCGATTCGGTCACGCTGACCTATCGCGATGTCGCCGAACAGTCCCGTGCGCTGGCGGCGGGGCTGATGGCCCTCGGTGTGGGCGTCGGCGATCGGGTCGGGATGGTGATGGCCAACTTCCCGGAATTCGTCACGGTGAAGTTCGCGATCGCCCGCGCCGGCGCCATCGCGGTGCCGTTCAACTATCTCTACCGGCGATCCGAACTCGGTTTCGTCCTTGCCGATTCCAGCTGTCGGGTATTGGTCACCATGACGCAGTTCGGTGCCCTGGACTACCAGGAGATGCTCGACGGCATCGCCCCGGGATGGGATGAGCCCGGCTTCGCCGCGCGCGAAGATCGCCGCGACACGGTACCGGCATTGCGCCAGGTGGTGGTGCTCGACACCGGTGGTCTCGTTCGTCGCACGGCGATGACGGTCGCGGATCTGGCGGCATGCGCCCGGGCGGCACAGTCGGCGTCGACGCCGGAGGTGGCACCTGGCGATCCCGGCGACATGCTCTACACGTCGGGCACCACGGGGTCACCCAAGGGAGTGGTGGTGTCCCATGACGCCGTCCTGCGCACCGCGTACGCGTCGGCGTTGACCCGCGCCTATGAGGACGGCCGTCGGATTCTCTACTCGCTGCCCTGCTATCACATGTTCGGTTACGTCGAGGGCCTGTTGTCGGCCATGTTCGTCGGCGGCGCGGTCATCCTGCTGCCGTCGTTCACCGCCGAAGGCTACTTCGCCGGGATCGAGCGGCACCGGGCCACCGACATGCTGTGCGTTCCCACCATGGCGGTGGCGATGGTGGAAAGCCCTGTGCGCCAACGCTTCGACCTGTCGTCGCTGCGCGCACTGCTGTGCGGATCCGCCCCGGCACCGATCTGGCTGTGGCACCAGGTCCGCGAACTGTTCGGTATCGACGAGATCGTCACCGGCTACGGGATGACCGAATGCGGCGGCGCCATGACGCTCACCCGGCCCGAGGACGATCTGGTGCTGACCTCGGAGACCGTCGGCAGGCCCAAGATGGCCGGAGCCGCCGGGCTTCCCGGGTCCGCCGAACTGGTCGTGTACCGGGTCGTCGATCCGGATACCGGGCACGATATGCCGGCCGGCGTCGACGGAGAGCTGCTCTCGGCGGGACCGACGGTGATGCTCGAGTACTGGAATCGCCCGGTGGACACCGCCGCGACACTGCGTTCGGGGTGGCTGCATTCCGGCGATCTCGGCCATATCCGCCCCGACGGCTACCTGCGGGTCACCGGTCGCAGCAAGGAGCTGTACAAGAGCGGTGGGGAATTGGTGATGCCCAGGGAGATCGAGGATGTGCTGGCCGCCCATCCCGGAATCAGCCAGGCCTTCGCCATCGGTCTCACCGACGATCGATGGGGTGAGATCGGTTGCGCCGTCGTCGTCACCGCACCCGGTCACGATCTCACCGAGCAGGACGTCCTCCAGCTGTGCCGGACCTCGCTGGCGCGCTTCAAGGTGCCCAAGCGCGTCGTGTTCTATTCCGCCGACGAGCTACCGACGACGCCGACGGGCAAGATCCAGAAGTTCCGACTGGTCCAAGAGATCGTGGCGCGCACCGGCGCCGAAGCTCACGGCAGCGAGAAACATCGAACTCCGTCCTGATCGCGCATGTTCAGCTCGGCCCGGACGGCCAGCAGGTCGAGGTGCGCCGCGACCTCCAGCACCGCGGTCATCCGGTGCACGATGTCCAACTCCGCCAGCCGCCGTCCGTGCCGGGTCCAACGCATCTGCTCGGCGACCTCCAGGCCCGTGCAGTACCCCGCACAGACCAGTTCGGACACCTGGTCCAGACGTTGCCGATGGTGGTCGATCAGCTCCTGGGCGCGCGCCCAGGTCCGGCCGGCGGTGTGACCGTGGGCGGGCAGCATGCGCGCGTCGGGCAGATTCAGCATCAGGGTCAGCGAGTCGAGGTAGGACCGCAGCGGCAATGGTTCGGGGTCGCGCTCGAAAGCGATCGAGGGGGTGATCCGCGGCAGGAGGTGATCGCCGGAGAACACCAGGTGTTGTTCGGCATCCTCGAACACCACATGCCCGCGCGTGTGCCCGGGAGTCTCCCGGACCACCAGCGTGACGTCGCCGCGAGCCAGCACTTCGCCGTCGTGCAGCCAGCGATCCGGTGCGTCGAAGGCCACGCCGAGCTCGTAGGGCTCCCACGTGAGCCCGGCGATCTGGCGGGCCAGGTCCGGCGCCCCGGCCCGAGTAAGCATGCCGACCTGGGCGGGATGCACGCTGTCGGGCTGGCGCGCGAAGGCCTGCAGGCTGTGCCGCTCACCGGAGCCGAGGAGCAGTTCCATGCCATACCGGTTACGCCAGCGGACCCCGAGCGAATAGTGGTCCCAGTGCTGATGGGTGACGACGATCCGGTGGACATCGGTCACGGCGTATCCGAGCTGGTGCAGGGCCTCGGTGAGCGCGGACTCGGCCGGAGGGTAGGCCCAGCCGGGGTCGACGAGGGTGAGTCCGTCGCCACCGAGCACGACGTAGCTGTTGACCACCTGGAGGTCGGGCAGGGGCAGCGGTAATGCGATGCATACGACGGTCGGAGTGATGTGCAGCGGCACCCCGATCACCGGGGGCGCCGCAGCGGCGGATGGTGCGGTGTCGGACATCGGCGTGCTGCTCATCTCTGGGAACTCCTGTCGTCAGAAAAAATCTAACAGAAACTAGAAAAATATGTTAGCGTCGTGAACGGACGTGCTCGTAGCCTATTTATGGCCCGCGCTCGTGATTCGAAAAAGTTTCAACTGCCATGCGAAGGGGGGCGAGCGGCGCCAACTCGGCTGCCGCGGCCGAAGCCATGCTGACTCTGGACGACGACTACACCCACGCGGTCACTTCCGACTCGGACTTCAACGAGTCGATGTACTTCGAATTCCACGACCCCGAATCCGGCATCGCCGGCTTCCTGCGGCTGGCCAACCGGCCCAACGAGGGCCGTGGTGAACGGACGATCTGCCTGTACCTGCCCGACGGTCGGCTCGCGTTCGGTTACGCGCGCCCGCAGGTCACCTCGAACGAGGCGATGAATGCCGGTGGGCTGGCCGTCGAGGTGGTCACCCCGCTGCGTGACGTGCGTGTGCGCTTCGACGGTGACATCCGGCTGGTGACGGATCCGGCAACGATGAGCGACCCGTCGGCGGCATTGAACTCCAGCCCGCAGGCCGGCTGCCGAATCACTCTCCAGTTCGAGGCGATGGCGCCGGCCCACGAGCAGACGTTCGAGGCGCAGGGGCAGTCTTTTGCACCCCACCACTACGAACAGCTCGCCGTGGTCACCGGAGAGGTGGTGATCGGGACCCAGCGTTGGCCGGTCCGCGGGCACGGCCTGCGGGATCACTCCTGGGGACCGCGGTCTTGGCAGGCGCCATGGTTCTATCGCTGGCTGCACGGGAGTACAGACCGATTCGGCTTCATGGCAGCATATTTCGGCGATCCGGACGGCTCGTCACGAGTCGGCGGCTTCGTCTTCGACGGCACCGAGGTGCACCCCTGCGATGAGGTGGAGATCACCACGCAGCGCGACGACAACGGCTTTCAGGAACACATCCGGCTGACCATTGCCGCGGGTGGGCGGCGCTGGCGTTTCGAGGGCGACGCACTGTCCATCGTGCCGTTGCGACATCGCAGCGCCGACGGCGAGGTCAGTACCCGCATCGTCGAGGCCGCCATCCGCTGGTCGGTCACCGATGGCGAGGCGCCTGCCGCGCCCATCCACGGGATGGCCGAGTACCTCGATCAGATCAAAGCGGGTCAACCGGTGGGAATCCGGGTTTAGGGAAGGAATGCGTTCACGATGAAGACTTTTGGCAATCTCGAAGAGTTCGAAAACGCGGCGGGCACCGAACTGGGTCCCACCGAGTGGCTGGTCGTCGACCAGGATCGGGTGAACAACTTCGCCCAGGCCACCGATGATCACCAGTGGATCCACGTCGACCCGGAGCGGGCGGCCTCCGGTCCGTTCGGCGGCACCATCGCGCACGGGTTGCTGACCCTGTCGCTGCTGCCCAAGTTCATGCACGAGCTCTACCGGGTCGACAACATCGCGATGGCCATCAACTACGGCTTCAACAAGGTGCGGTTCATCACGCCGGTGCCGGTCGGCGCCAAGGTGCGGGCTTCTTCGGTGATAACGGGCGTAGACAAGCTCGACGGCGCGGTGCAGGCCACCCTGGTCACCACCGTCGAGGTGGACGGAGCGGCCAAGCCGGCTGCGGTGATCGAATCGATCGTGCGCTATGTCGGTTGATACCGCACAGGATTCCCGTATCGCCGCTGCCGAGGCGCTCTACGATGCGCTCGCCCGGGGCGACGCCGAGAGCATCGACCGGCTGCTGTCGCCGGAGTTCGTCGGGCACGTCACCGAAGGGATGCCGCTGGAGATGGGCGGCACCCATCACGGTGCCGAGGCCATGCGTGCACAGGTCTGGTGGCGCATCGGTGCGCACTTCCGGGCTCGGGCCGTTGCCGAGGATCACCGGCTCAACAAGGACGGTGGGCTGACGGTCATCGGCACCTACCGGGGCAGCGGTCGTCGTTCCGGGGCCGAGCTGGACGCGGCCTTCGTCCACGTGCTCTCGTTCGACAACGACGGCCGGATCACCGAGCTGCGTCAACTCACCGATACGGCCGCCTGGCGTGCCGCGCTCGAGGGCAACGGCGCGCTGCAGACCATCGACTACCGCGTCGAGAACGGGCTGGCCACCGTGTGCCTGAATCGACCCGATCAGCGCAACGCCATCAATTTGCGGATGGGGCAGGAAACCCTTGAGGTCGCGCGCCGCATCCAGTCGGATCGCTCGGTGCGTGCGGTCCTGATCTGTGGCAACGGGCCCGCGCTGACGGTCGGTGGCGACATCTCGTATTTCCTGGAGAGCAACGGTGCCGGGTACGACACGTTGTTCGAGAAGATGATCCGGCCCTATCACGAGGGCTTCGACATCCTCAGCCGGGTCGAGGCACCGATTGTGGCCGCCGCGCACGGTCCGGTGGCGGGCGGCGGTCTGGGATTCGTCTATGCCGCCGATATCGTGCTGGCCGCCGATGACAGCAGGTTCGTGGTCGCCTTCGCAGGCATCGGACTTTCCGGTGACGGCGGCGGCACCTATCACCTGCCCCGGCTGATCGGCCCGCGCCGCGCTGCACAGGCCTATCTGCGCAACACACCCATCAGCGCCGCGGAGGCGTTGCAGTGGGGTCTGGTCAACGAGATCGTCCCGGCCGCCGAACTGCGTTCGCGGGCAACCCAGGTCGCCACGGAGCTGGCAGCGGGACCGACAGTGGCCTTCGCGACAATGCGTGCGTTGCTGCGCGACAGCTGGCACAACGACCTGCGGACGCAGCTGACCGCCGAACTGCAGGGCACCAAGGACACCGGTCGCAGTGACGACGCGGCGGCGGCCATCGCCGCGTTCGCGGCCAAGACGACACCGACATTCCAAGGACGATGACATGACTGGTTTGATCACCGATACCGAAGAGCACCGCGCCATCCGGGAGACCGTCGCGGGCATCGCCGAACGCTATGGCTCGCAATACTTCCTGGAGCGCGGGCGCAAGGGCGAGGACATCGGGGAACTGTGGAAAGATCTCGGCGCGGCCGGTCTGCTCGGCGTGCACCTGCCCGAGGAGTACGGCGGCGGCGGGGGCGGTATGGCTGAGGCCGTGGTGGTGGTCGAGGAACTCGCCGCGCACGGTATGCCGATGCTGATCTGGGTCATCTCGCCCGCGATCTGTGGATCCATCCTGGCCCACCACGGTTCTGATGAGATGAAGCGGCGCTGGTTGCCCGGCATCGCCGACGGCAGTCAGAAGATGGCCTTCGGCTTGACCGAACCCGATGCCGGCTCCAACAGCCACAACGTCAAGACCACGGCCCGCAAGACGGCCGACGGTTGGGTGATCTCCGGTGCGAAGTACTACATTTCCGCGGTCGATCAGTGCGAGGCGGTCCTGCTGGTGGCGCGCGATGCCGATCACTCGACACCGGAGAAGTCCAAGCTGTCACTGTTCGTCGTGCCCACCGACGCCAAGGGCTTCAGCATCCAGCAGATCGACACCTCGATCGTCTCCCCGGACAAGCAGTTCACCGTCTTCCTCGACGAGGTGGAGGTGGGCGAGGACGCACTGATCGGTCAGGCCGGCAACGGTCTGCGGCAGGTGTTCGACGGCCTCAATCCCGAGCGGATCCTGGTCGGCGCGATCTGTGGCGGCGTCGGTCGGTACGCGATCGACAAGGCGGTGGCCTACGCGAAGGAACGCAACGTGTGGTCGACACCGATCGGCGCACACCAGGGCGTGGCCCACCCGTTGGCCGACAGTCACATCGCCGTCGAGCTGAGCCGGCTGGCAACCGCGCTGAGCGCACAGCAATTCGACGCCGGCTTGCCGGCCGGCGAGGCATCCAACATCGCGAAGTACTCGGCATCCGAGGCCGCCCTGAAGGCACTGGACCAGGCGATCCAAACGCACGGCGGTAACGGGCTGTCCCACGAGTACGGCCTCTCGGAGCTGTGGTTCGTCACCCGGCTGATGCGCACCGCACCGGTCAGTCGCGAGATGGTGCTCAACTACGTTGCCCAGACCTCGCTGGGGCTGCCGCGTTCGTACTGACCCGGCCACCATCGCAGCAACACAACGACTTTCAAGGAGTAGGACAATGACGACTTCGGGCGAGACATACGATGCCGTGGTGATCGGCGCCGGCGCGGGCGGCCTGTTCACCGCCGCGCGCCTGACCAAACTCGGCTACCGCACGCTGGTCGTCGAACGGCTCGACAAGGTGGGTGGCCGGGCCTCCACCGACGATATCGACGACTTCAAGGTGAACAACGGGGCCATCGTGATCGAGGTGGGCGGCATCACCGAGGAGACCTGCCGAGAGGTGGGGGCCCGGTTCGACATCCGGGAGCCCTCACCGCCGATCCTGTACCGCATCGCGGGCAAGGACGTCGACGTCACCGGCGGCGGCTGGGGGTTCCTGCTGGGCAAACTCACCCGCCAAGGTGCCAAACTGGTCAAGGGAATCGGTGCCGCGCGTAATGATTCCGGTCTGCCCGAAGATGAACTGTCGACCGCGGACTGGGTGGCCAAGTACACCAAGAACGAAGGCGTGCATGGCATCTTCCGCAACATGTGTGCCTCGGTCTTCGCTGTCGGCTCCGAGGATCTGCCCGCCCGAGTGTTCCTGACCTACTTCACCCGCAAGAGTGCCTTCAAGCGCTTCGGCTTCCATCCCGAGGGCACCATCGGTATCTGGCGTGCGCTGGCCGATGCGGTGGTCGCCAATGGCGGACAGATCTGGCTGTCGACACCGGTGGCGAAGATCCTCACCGCCGATGGCGGCACCGTCACCGGGATCGAGGTGACTCGTGACGGGCAGTCGGTGCGCATCGATGCGCCGATCGTCGTCAGCGATATCGGGCCCGCGGGCACCGTCGCACTTTTGGGCGAGGAGAACGTGCCGCCGGATTACCAGGACCTGGTGAAGAAGGCCGACCGGCCCACGTCGATGATCACGGTCAACTTCGCCAGCCAGGACCGTCTCGTCGATGTCCCCGGCATGCTGAGCTTCGCCAAATCGCGCAGGCTGGCCTACGTCTCCAACTTCACCGATGTTTGCCCCGAGATGGCTCCGCCGGGGTGGAATCTTTACGCCGGGACCGCGGTGCCCAAGAATCCGACCGGTGACTTCGACGAGGCCGCCGAAACCGAGCTCCTGCTGCAGGACTTGCGGGACAACATCGAGGATTTCGACAACCGGGCCCGCATTCTCAACATCGCCGTCACCCGAGACGACTGGCCGCCGCAGCGCGCCGTTGCCGGTTACGACCTGACACATGAGACCCCGTTGGCCGGACTGTGGAATGTCGGCGACGGCGTCAAGGAGTATGCCAACGGCGGGACCACGGCATGTGCCGAGACGGCAAAGATCGTCGTGGACAAGATCGTGGCCGCACATCGACCGGCGGTGCTGAGCTGACCGATCTTGCCGCGCGGATCGGTCACGCGCGCAGTGCGCTGTTCGTCCCCGGAGACCGCCCCGCCAGATTCTCCAAGGCACTCGACAGCGGCGCCGACCTGGTGATACTCGATCTCGAGGACGCCGTCGCCGTCGAGTCCAAAGCATCGGCGCGGGCGGCGGTGTCGGCATTCCTGGACAGTGGCGCCGAGGTGGCGGTCCGGGTCAACGGCACCGAGACACAGTGGTGCGCAGACGATCTGGCCGTTCTCGCGCAGCGGCGCTGTGCGGTCATGGTTCCCAAGGCGCACAGCGTCGAACAGCTCAACCGGGTGTCCGCCGTGTTGCCTGCCGGCACCGCTCTGATCCCGTTGATCGAGACCGCGCGGGGAGTGGCCGGTGCGGCGGCCCTGTGCGGTGCCGATTCGGTGGTTCGTGCCGCCTTCGGCAGTGTCGACCTCGGGGCCGAGCTCGGGGTCGATCCCGACAGCCACACGGCATTGCAGTATGCGCGCAGCGCGGTGGTGCTCGCCTCGGCTGTCGCCGGATGCGCGGCACCGCTAGACGGGGTGACCACCGATCTGACCGAAGGGGACAGGCTGGTCGCCGATCTGGAACACGCGGCCACCTTGGGTTTCACCGGAAAGATGTGTATTCACCCGGCTCAGGTGCACGCTGTCAATCGGCGCTTCACGCCGACAGATTCCGAGCTGCGCTGGGCCGAACGGGTGGTCACTGCCGCCGCGGCCGGTGGCGCGTGTGCGGTGGACGGAAAGATGGTCGACAAGCCGGTCGTGGACCGCGCGCGCGGTCTGCTGGCCCGCGCTCGCTGACGTCGGTGTGGGGCATGGCTCAGCCGGCCCCGAGCGAACCCGGGATCTCGCGGGCGGCGCGTTCACCGGCGATATGGGCTCGCTCGATCCCGGACTGCGTCAGGTAGTCCTGTGGACTCAGGCTCGACGGGCAGATCGCCACGAGCATGTAGAATTTAACAGCAATTCGAAAAAGTGCCGAACCGTCGAGGGGCCTGCGTCAGCCGGCGAGCGCGCGTAACGCCGTGAAACTGTCGTTGTCGACGATCTGTTGTGCGGCCCTGGCCGCCATCGCGGCGAACATCCGGTCCCCGCGTTCGGACTTCTGTACCCCCAGCGAGACCGGAATGCACAGCACCAGGCCGTACAGAGCGTGTGCACGATATTCCAGCCAGCACCGTGCGAAGTCGTAGTCGGTGACGCCGAGGGCCACCAACCGCCGGTGATATTCGGTGACCAGCGCGCGTTCGTGCTCGGCCCGCGCGGCCTCCGCCATCGACGTGCCCAGGAGATACGACACATCGATCACGCCGGGTGCGGCCGCCACGCTCTGCCAGTCGACGACGGCGATCGAGGTGTGCCCGCCCTGCGCGTCGAACAGGAGATTGTCCAGGCGGAAGTCCCCGTGCCAGAGGCACCGCAGCTCTGCCAGCGTTGCCAACCATGCCGGCACATCCCGGGCCAGCTGCCGGGCCGCCTCGACGTGCTCGGATCCCAGGTGGGAACCGAAACGCTCCAGCCACGGGTCGATGATCGCAGGAAGCGTGCCGGCCAGGGCATTCCACACCGTTACGGCGCCGAGCCAGGGGTGCTCGGCCAGCCGAGCGTGCCCCCACGAGCCTGCGTGCAGTGCGGCAGCCTGAGCCAGCGCGAGATCCGCCTCATCGGCGGTGCAGCCGCCGATCTGCTCGACAGTCCGTGCCGGACCCATGTCTTCGAGAAGCAGCACGAAGGTACCGAGGTCGTCGGCGATGTGGGCGGCGAAGCACCGTGGTGCGCGCACGGTGGTCACATCGATGAGGTGCCGGTAGAACAACACCTCGCGCTGGTAGGCGCCGGTACCGATCGCCATCTGGCGGCTGGCGGGGTCGGTGCTGGACACCTTGGCGATCACGGTGTCCGGAGCGCCTGCCGGGCGCACCGCGTAGTCGAGTGTCAACCGATAACTGCTGGCCATCTGGCCGGTCCCGACCGGTGTGGCGTCCAGCGTGGCGACCTCGACGGTGTGCCATCCGGGCACATCGGCGAGCAGCGCCGATACCACCGTTGGGCTGAAATGGTCGACGGTGTGGGGGATGACGGTCATATCGTCTCCTTCTGTGACGGTGGGTGAACGGGTCGGGTCACGGAACCATGACGGCTCGCGGCGCCAGCACCCGGCGCAGGAACGCCTTCTGGTGTGCGGTGACGCGATCATGGTGTGCCGCACCGGGGTAGACGTCGAAGTGGTCACACGGGTAGTGATGCACGGTGGCGCGGGCCCGGGTGGCGGCCGACGTCGCGGCTCCCGGGGGCGCGCTACGGTCACCATCGGCGATCTGCATCAGCACCGGACACGCGATGCGGATGGCGCCGGCACCCGGCCGATACATCCCGATCCGCAGGAGCACCCGCGCCGCGATGGCATTGCGCCAGGTGGGCCCGGCGATCGCCTGCATACCGTCCACCGCGCCGGGGGCGCACAGTGCAGCGGGCTCACCGGAGTGTCCGACGATCGGCGCGAGTACCGCTGGTCGGTGGCGCAGTGCGGCCACTTGGTCGGCGAGCCCGATCCGTAACAGCCGCATGACGTGGCCGGGTCCGTGCGCTCCGAGCATCGTCCGCACCGCCGCAGCACCGTCCACCGCGGGTGTCAGGCTGATGACGCCGGCGATCCGGTGATCCTCGGCAGCGACCCGCAACACGTGTCCGCCGGACAGCGAGACACCCCACACCACGATCCGGTCCGGGTCCACCCCGGACAGTGACCTGGCATGACCGACGGCATGATGGTAGTCCTGGATCTGTCGTTGCAGGTGCACGAGTTGCCTTGGCTCACCGGAGGATCCGGCGAAGTGGCGGTAGTCGAAGGCGATCACGTCGGCGCCCGCGGCCACCAGTGCCGCCGCGAAGCCGTCGAGGCCGCAGTCCCGGGTGGCACCGACGCCATGCGCCATCACGATGCACGGACGCCCGTGGGTGTCGGTCAGGTCATCGCTGTCGGCGTGGTGGTGCTCGGCCGCCAGATGTCCGCCGTCGGGTGTGTCGATACGGATCTGCTGTGCGGTGCTCAACGGGAACTCCGATCGATCGTGGAGGTCGGTTCGCCGTAAATCGCGTTGACCCAGATGTGCTCCAGGGCCGCGTGGACCGACTCGGCGCTCGCCAGCCCGGTGCCGCGCAGATGGCGTTCCAGCGTCAGCGCATTCAGCGATATGAGTGAGTGGGCCAGTTCGCGTGACGGGATCGGTGCCGTGGATCGGTGCTCGTCGATATAACCGGCGACGAAGTCTTCGTAGCGCCGCAGCCATGCTTCCCAGATCTCGCGCGTCTCCGGATCGGCATCGCGGGCGTCGAGCATCGCGAGGAATCGCCGGCGCTGGGTCACCCAAGATTGCACAGCCAGGTGCAGTGATTCCGACAGATTGACCCGCGGGTCTCCAGGCCTGCTGATGACCCTGCTGGCCTCGTCGATCTGGGTATCGAAGATCTCGCCCAGCAGATGGGTCACCGCTTCGTTCTTACTGCTGAAATAGAAGTAGAACGCAGAACGCGCCAAGCCGGCCTCCTCGGCCACCGCGGCGACCGAGATATCGGCCAACGATTGGTGTTCCAGGTGCTCGGCCAGCACCGCCAACAGTCGATGGCGCCGGTGCTCGCCACGTGGTTGAGGCCTGCCGGGATTGCGCCGGCGGGTGGCCTTGGCCGCGTCAGCTGGCACGAGGGGAGGCCGCGGGTGCCCGACCGGTGAGTATCACCGGTCCGTATTTGGCTGCCCGCCGCGCCCCGGCGGGCAGCTCCCGGGTGCGCATATTGCGTTCGTAGTCGAAGTAGTCCACCTGCTGGGTGTGCCGGGGCTTGTCGGAGAAGTGTCCGATGTACTTGCGCTCGTCGGCGGCGATGGTCTTGTGCATCTCGGCGATGGACGGCGGCCGATACGTCCCGGCCAGATATGCCGACGCGAGCCGGGCCTGGCATTCGACGAAGGGGAACAACGTGGGCAGTGCCTGGGCGAAGCCGACGAAGATCAGATCATCGAGGCCCGGCTTGAGCATGCGCTTGTACAGGGGCAGATGGTTGTTCGGAGCGCTGAGGAAGTCCGGGTCGAAGAACGGGAAGGTGATGTTGTACCCGGTGGCGTAGATCAGCACGTCGGCCTGCACCGACGTCCCGTCGACGAAGTGCACCGTGTCACCGTCGAGTCGTTCGATGTTGACCTTGGCGGTCGCGTCACCGGCGCCCAGCCGCATGAGCAACTCGGCGGACTGCGTCGGGTGGGCCTCCAGAAAGTGATGATTCGGCGTGGGCAAGCCGTAGTTTTCGGGGTTGCCGAACAACCAGCGCGCCACCGGACGCATGGCGCGACGTTGCCAGGACAGCGGAATCACCGGCAGCGTGCGTGCGATCTTGTCGGCGGTCATGCCGAAGATGTACTTCGGTACCACCCAGGCGCCCGATCGCGTCGACAGGTACACCGTGTTCTGCCAAGACTTCTGGGAAAGCTCGGAGACCAGATCGGCCGCCGAGTTGCCGATCCCCACGACCACGATGCGCTTGCCCTTCAGGTCGAGCGGCTCGGTGGGGTCGATATAGGCGTGAGAGTGGATGATCTCTCCGGTGAACTCCCCGGGGAAATCCGGGAAACGCGGATCCCAGTGATGACCGTTGGCGACCACGAGCGCGTCGTAGGTGCCGCTTCTCCCGTCGCTGGTATCGATGCGCCACCCGCCGCCGGGAAAGCGGTGGGCCCGGGTGACCGAGGTGTTGAATTGAATGTGCTCGCGCAGACCGAACGCGTCGGTGTAGTCGTCGAGATAGTCCTTGATCTGGGAGTGGTGCGGATAGTCGGGCAGGCTCGGGTCCATCGGAAAATCTTTGAAGCACAGTAGATCTCGAGAGGTATCGATGTGCAGGGAGCGGTACGCGCTGGAGTGCCCGTTGGGGTTGCGAAACGCCCAGTTTCCCCCCACTCGGTCAGAGGATTCGAAGCAGTCGTAGCTGACACCGGCGTCGGCGAGGTTCTTCGCGGTGGTCAGACCGCTGATGCCGGCGCCGATGATGGCCGTACGGGGTGTGTTCTGCATTGCACTCCTGATCCGATGTGGCATGGCTCACGCTCGGTCACCGACGCTAGCCTCAAAAACTGACAAGAGTCAACATTTGGTGCCCAGAATCTAGTGAAAAGTCGAAAATGGCGAGAGGGTGCGGATCCGGTGTGTTCGACACCGTGCCGTGGACATCCGCTGCGCACCCGGCCGATCGGGCGGGTGGCAGCCGCCGGACCCCGGTCGACGATGGCGCCGAAAAGGTGTTCTTTGAGTAGGTTTGGCGCTTCGCGCATTGGTGATCCGATCTGCTCGACCGGCACTTCGGGCATAACCTTGTCGAGGTTGACCGCGGAGGACTATCTTTTAATCCAAATTAAAACTTCTGCAAGGTGGTGTGCTTTGTCGCGTCGAATTCAAGTGATCTGTGCGTGGTGCGGTCCGGCCACGGTGATCGTCGCCTTCATCGGCTGGCTGATCGCCGGCGTACTGCCGATTCCGTTGGGATCATCGAGCACCACCGAAGAGGTGGTGAGCTTCTACGCCAATGACACCCGGGTGCTGTTCGGTCTGGTGATCGCCCAGCTGGGCGTATGTCTGGTTTTTCCGCTGATCGCGCTGATCGGCTATCGGATGTTGCGCATGGAGGGGCGCTATCCGATCCTGGCGCTGATCCAATTGGTGACCGGGGCGGCCACCGGGGTTCTGCTCTTGCTGCCGATGCTGTTGATGGCGGTCATCGCCTTCCGTCCCGATCGCAATCCGGAGATCACCGTGACGCTCAACGACATCTGCTGGTTGTTGTTCATCACCCCGATCGCTCCGTTCATCATCCAGAACATCGCCATCGGCACCGCGATTCTTCGGGACCGGAACCGCACCCTGCCGCGTTGGGTCGGATACACGAACTTCTGGATCGCCGCATCATTCCTGCCGGACCCCCTGGCATTCTTCTTCCACGGCGGGCCGTTCTCCTGGCGCGGCATCTTCATCTTCTGGCTTGCATTGACGTCGTACAGCATCTTCTTGATCGTGATGGGCGTCGTCTTGCGCGCCGCGGCGCTGCGCGAGGACTCCGCCGGGGAGGCGCTGGTCGAGTCCGCCCCGGGGGAGGCGATTTCGAGCCGGTATCGGGCATGATCGGTGCGAAATTGAAGTTTTCATCGAAAACTCGAACTGGTCTATCTGCGGTCGACACTCGAGCGCCCGCTATCGACGGTCCGGCATGTTTACCGGTCTGTACAGGGTAAATGTCGCACTGCGGCTGCCGTTTGGCGAAACCATAGGTTGACTTATGGTGACCCAAGTGTGACGATGGCCTCACCTTCAGGTCCGGTCCGGACAACGTTTTGAATCAAACATAAATTAAGGAGAACGATGGGGTTCGCCAGCTCTGACGAAGTTGTCAAGTACATCGGCGGGATCTTCGACGAGGCCTTCGCCGACCCGGAGATCGGTCCGAAACTGGTCGACACCGGGCTCGTCGTGGCTTTCGACTTCACCGATCCCGACGCGGTCGTCGTGATCGACATGGCCAACAAGGCGGTGCGTTCGGGTGTCGACGGGGGAGCCGAGCCCATGGCGACCATGTCGATGACAGCCGAAACCGGCAATGCCTACTGGCAGGGGAAGGTGAACCTGCCGCTGGCCATGGCGAAGAAGAAGATCAAGGTCGAGGGCAATGTCGCCAGCCTCCTCAAACTGGCGCCGTTGGGTAAGAAGCTCTACGGCCCGTATGTCGAACGGCTCAAGGCCGACGGCCGCGAAGACCTGCTGGCCTGACCGATGTTCCCCGGAGTTCACGCCAAGACCGATCCCGACAAGCCTGCGGTGATCATGGCCGAGACCGGCCAGACGCTCACCTATCACGAGCTGGATCAGCGCTCCGCAGCGATCGCCGCAGCCCTTCGCGACCTCGGGCTGCGGCGCGGAGATGTGATCGCGCTGCTGTCCGACAACGTCCTGGAGGCATTTGAGATCTACTGGGCGGCAATACGATCAGGTTTGTACATCACCGCGGTCAACTGGCATCTGGCCGCCGACGAGGCCGCCTACATTGTCAACGACTGCGGTGCTCGGGTGTTGTTCGCCTCGGCCGGGGTCGGTGAGCTGGCTCGCGAGATCGTCTCAGCCACCTCCGGGGTCGGTCATCGATTCGGCCTCGGCGGCGATATCGACGGACACCGCAACTACACCGAACTGATCGAGCCCGGCCGCAACGGGCTGGCTGATCAGCCTCGCGGGGCGGAGATGCTGTACTCCTCCGGCACCACCGGCCGCCCGAAAGGTGTGAAGCCGGTGTTGCTGGATCTGCAGGTCGACCAGCCGGGAGAACCGCTGGTGGGTATGCTCGCCCACGGCTTCGGCTTGACTGCCGACGACCGCTATCTGTCTCCCGCGCCCATCTACCATGCCGCACCGTTGAAATGGTGTGGCGGGATCCATGCGCTCGGCGGCACGGTGGTGCTCATGGAGCGGTTCGACGCCGTCAAGGCGCTGGCGGCCATCGAGCAGTACCGCATCACCGCCACCCAGATGGTGCCGACGATGCTCATCCGGATGCTCCAATTGTCATCCGAGGAGCGTGACCGCTTCGATGTGTCGTCGCTGCGGGTGGCGGTCCACGCCGCCGCACCATGCCCGCCGGACGTCAAAGAGGCCATGATCGACTGGTGGGGGCCGAAACTCGTGGAGTACTACGGGGCCACCGAGGGGCATGGGGTGACGGTGGTGACGTCCCAGCAATGGGTCGACAAGCGCGGCACGGTGGGTCGCGCAGCGCTGGGCACCCTGCACATCTGTGACGACGAAGGCACGGAGTTGGCGCCCGGACAGGTCGGCACCGTGTATTTCGAACGCGAGCTGGCGCCCTTCGAATACCACAACGACCCGGAGAAGACGGCTGCAGCGCGACATCCGCAGCACGACAACTGGTCCACCGTGGGCGATATGGGCTACGTCGACGAGGACGGCTTTCTGTTCCTGACCGACCGCAAGGCATTCATGATCATCTCCGGCGGGGTGAACATCTATCCCCAGGAGATCGAGAACGTGTTCGCGCTGCATCCCAAGGTGGGCGATGTCGCCGTGATCGGCGTCCCGGATCCCGAGATGGGTGAACAGGTCAAGGCCGTTGTCCAGCTGCGCGATCCGGACCAAGCGGGTGACGACCTCGCGGCCGAGCTGATCGGCTATGTCCGCGATCGGATCGCGCATTACAAGGCACCCAAGACCGTCGATTTCGTCGAGGAACTGCCCCGACTGGCAACCGGCAAGCTGGCCAAACGCAAACTTCTCGACCAATACCTGGAGGTCCGGCAATGAGTGCGCCCACTCCGACCGCGCGTGCGTTCGACCCGGTGAGCATCTCCTCGCTGGATTTCTGGGCGTCCACCGCGCAGGAACGGGAGAAGTCTTTCCAGATCCTGCGCGACGAACGGCCGCTGAGCTGGCACCGCCCGATCGAGGGCGGCCTGATGGAGGCCGAGATCGACGGGCTGTGGGCGGTGACCCGCAACGAGGACATCGCCTATGTCAGCAAGAATCCGGCCCTGTTCTGTTCCGGTCAGGGTGTGATGATCGAAGCCGTTCCCGAAGACCTTCTGGACGCAGCTCAGTCCTTTCTGGCCATGGACGGTGCTGCGCACTCCACGTTGCGTCGCTTGATCAGTTCGGTGTTCACGCCGCGGCAGGTGGCCAAGATTCGAGATCAGGTGCGCCTGCAAGCCGCCACGATCGTCACCGACCTGTTGGCCACCGACAGCGGTGATTTCGTAGAGCAGGTCTCCAAACGCCTACCGATGTGGACCATCTACGAGATGGTGGGTTTGCCCGAGGAGTTCCGCGACGAGGCCGCCCATCATGCCGATGGCATGGTGTCGTGGGCAGACCCCGATGTCGCCGCCGGCCGAGAGCCCGGTGAGGTGCTCAACGAGTCGCTGGTGGGGCTGTTGTCCATGGGGCTGGAACTCGCCGAGCGCAGGCGTATCGAGCCGACCTCGGATCTGATGTCGCTACTGGTGCAGGCCGAGGTCGATGGTCGCAGGCTCACCGATGAGGAACTCGGAGCCTTCTTCGTCCTGCTCTCGGTCGCCGGGAACGACACCACCCGCAACACGGTCACCCTGACCACCTTGGCGCTGCAGGAGTTTCCCGAGCAGCGTGCCTTGTTGCAGAACGATTTCGACACCCATATCGCCCGTGGGATCGAAGAGTTCGTCCGTTGGGCGACCCCGGTGATGACCTTTCGGCGGACGGCGACCCAGGACACCGAACTCTGCGGGCACGAGGTCAAGCAAGGCGACTGGGTGCTGTTGATCTACTCGTCGGGGAACCGCGATCCCCGTGCATTCGTGGATCCGCACCGCTTCGACATCACCCGTGAGCCCAACGCACACGTGGGATTCGGTGGCGGTGGCCCACATTTCTGCATGGGCGCGTTCTTGGCCAAGATGCAGCTGGAATCGCTGTTCCGGGAGTTGATCTTCCGTGCACCGAACCTGCGGGTCGGTCAACCGGAGTATCTCACCGGCAACTTCGTACACGCCGTCAAATCCCTTCCCTACAGCCTGGATTGATCAGAGGAACACATGTCCGAATTCAGCGGTAAACATTTTGTCGTGACCGGCGCCGCGTCGGGGATCGGCCACGAGGTCGCCGAGCAACTGCTCGCGGCCGGCGCCTCGGTGACCAGCCTGGACCGCAACCGGCCGACCGCGGCCGTCACCCGCCACATCGAGGTCGACCTGGCCAACCCGCGCAGTATCGACGCGGCCCTCGAATCGCTGGAGGGACCTTACGACGGTCTGATGAATGTGGCAGGTATTCCCGGCACCGCCCCGGCCGATACCGTGCTTGCGGTCAACAGTCTTGCCGTGCGCCACCTGACCGAGGCGTTCTTCGAGCGACTGGTGCCCGGTGGTTCGGTCACCGTGGTGTCCTCGACGGCGGGCTTCGGTTGGCCCGAACGCCTCGATGCCATCCGGGATCTGTTGGCCACCGAGACATTCGAAGAGGGAGCCGCGTGGTTCAAGGCTCACCCGCAGCAGGGCAACGCCTACAACTTCTCCAAGGAAGTCACCACGGTCTATGCCCAGTCGATGGGTTTGGCGCTGGCACAGATGGGATTGCGCATCAATGCGGTGTTGCCGGGCCCGGTCGAAACACCCATCCTCGCCGACTTCGAAGAGTCGATGGGCAAGGACACCCTCGACGGGGTCAAGGACCTATTGGGACGCCACGCTCAGCCTGCCGACGTCGCCGCTGTCGTGTGTTTCCTGGCCTCTGACGCGGCACGGTGGGTCAACGGCCAGGCCCTGGCGGCGGACGGCGGTATCAGCGGCGCGGTGGCCACCGGTGTCGTCCCGAAGCCCGAGATCTGAGTCGGCGCCATGACATCGATGTCTCCTACGACACCCTCGACGACGATCGGGGAACCGGTGTCCGAGAACGCCGGCGGTGAACGCGCCGAGTTGCACCGGGTCTTCCGCACCGGACGGACCCGTGGGCTGCAGTGGCGGCTGGACCAGTTGGCCGCGATCGAGGCGCTGTGTGACGAGCAGGAGCCGGCGATCGCCGCGGCGCTGGCCGAGGATCTCGGAAGGCCGCCGGTGGAAGCCTGGCTCGGCGATATCGCGTCGACCAAGGGCGAGGCGGCGTACGCCCGCAAACACCTCAAGAAGTGGATGCGCCGGCAGCGCCAGCCGTTGCCGTTGGCACAACGACCCGGACGTGGCTGGGTGCAGTACGACCCGCTGGGCAGCGTGCTGGTGATCGGACCGTGGAACTATCCGTTCTACCTGAGCATGGGTCCGCTGGTCGCCGCGGTTGCCGCGGGCAACTGCGCACTTCTCAAGCCCTCCGAACTGGCACCGGCCACCTCGGCCCTGCTTGCCGACCTGGTGCCGAAGTATCTCGACAGCCAGGCGGTGCGGGTCGTCGAGGGTGACGGTGCGACCACCCAGCGGCTTATCGCGCAGGGCTATGACCATGTGCTGTTCACCGGCGGCACCGAGATAGGTCGCAAGATCATGGCCGCGGCTGCCCCGACGCTGACCCCGGTGACACTGGAGTTGGGCGGCAAGAGCCCGGTGATCGTCACCTCGGATGCGGATCTCGACGTCACCGCTCGGCGCATCGCGTGGGTGAAATTGATGAACTCCGGGCAGACCTGTATCGCGCCGGACTATGTCCTTGCCGAGCGTTCGGTGGTGGATACCCTGACCGCCAAGATCGTCGAGAACATGGCGGTGTTCCGGGCGCAGGAGGCCTCGACGGGTCAGCGCATCGTCAATCGTCGTCAGTTCGACCGGTTGCGCGGTCTGGTCGAATCCACCTCGGGCACGATCGTCACCGGCGGCGGGTGCGTCGAAGCCGAACTGCGTATCGAACCCACCGTCATCCGTGATCCCGCGCCCAACGATGCGGTGATGGCCGACGAGATCTTCGGTCCGATTCTGCCCGTCCTGGGGGTCGAGAACACCGCGGCAGCAATCGAATTCATCAACGCGCGGCCAAAGCCGCTGGCCTTGTATGTATTCACCGGCTCGAACCGACTCGGCGAGGACCTGATCGACGCGATTCCCTCGGGTGGCGCGGTGATCAACCATGTGGCCATGCACTGTCTGGTACCGCAACTGCCGTTCGGCGGCGTGGGGGCCAGCGGTATCGGCCAGTACCACGGGCGTTGGGGATTCGAGGCGCTCAGTCATCGCAGGGCGGTGCTGGCCAAGAGCGCCAAACCCGACCTGGCGCTCACCTACCCGCCCTACACCGATCGCGCGATCAAGATCATGAGGAGGTTGTTCTGATGGGAGTACGGGTCGACGGCTCCAGGTGTTCGGGCATCGGCATGTGTGAGATGACCGCGCCGGACGTCTTCGAAATCGGCGACGACGGGCAGGCACATGTGATCGGGGATCCGGATGGGAACCGGGAGCTGACCGCAGAGGCCATCTCCAATTGCCCCACCAGCGCGCTGTCGTTCGACGACTAGCCCGGCGCGGCAACATCTTCAGCGATCGAGTACCCGAGGAGAATCGATGACCTTCGTCATCACCCAGAACTGCTGCACCGATGCCAGCTGTGTTCCGGTCTGTCCGGCCGACTGCATCCGCCCGGCGCCGGACACCGCCGGGACCGCAGCGCCGATGCTCTACATCGATCCCGCCAGTTGCGTGGATTGCGGTGCGTGTGTGGCGGTCTGCCCGGTCGGCGCGATCTATCACGAAGATGACCTGCCGGAGTCCCAACTGCGATTCAAGACCATCAACGCCGACTACTTCGCCGGCACGCCGCTGGACATCCGGGCCACACCCGCACGGTGGTCACCGACACCGGTCGGCCGCGATGCGTTACGGGTGGCGGTCGTCGGTGCCGGTCCCGCGGCGTGCTACGCGGTGGCCGATCTGACCCGCAGCCCCGGCGTGCGCGTCGACGTCTTCGATCGTCTACCCACCCCCTATGGGCTGGTCCGCTTCGGCGTGGCCCCCGACCACCAGCACACCAAGGACATCACCTCGGTGTTCGACACCGCGCTGTCCGGGCCCAGCGTGCAGTGCTATTTCAACGTCTGTGTCGGTACCGACGTCACCCACGAACAGCTGACGGCGTCCTATGACGCGGTGATCTATGCGACCGGCGCCACCCGCAGTCGCGAGCTCGGCATTCCCGGCGAGCGGCTACCCGGCAGCGTTGCCGCCGCCGATTTCGTCAACTGGTACAACGGCCATCCCGATCACGCCGAGGCGACGTTCCCGCTGGACTCGGAGCGGGCAGTGATCATCGGCAACGGCAATGTCGCGCTGGACGTCGCACGGATCCTCGTCCTGGACGAGGCAACCCTGCGCGCGACCGATATTGCCGAGCATGCGCTGAACGAGCTGCGCCGCAGCGCGGTTCGCGAGGTCGTGATCCTGGCTCGCCGTGGTGCCGGGGCGGGCGCGTTCTCGGTCGGCGAGCTGATGGCGCTCGGTTCCCTGCCCGATGTCGACATCGTCGTCGAGGGCGCCCTCGGTGAGCGGCCGGACGATCACGAGGGGGCGCTGAAGTTCGATATCGTCGGCGAGTACGCCACGCGTCCGACCGTCGCCGGTCGTCGCCGCATCGTGCTCCGGTTCGGTGCCCGACCGTTGCAGGTGAGCGGAACCGAGCGGGTCGAGGCGTTGGTCATCGAGGACGGCGATGAGACCAGCACGATCGAGACGTCGATGGTGTTGCGTGCCATCGGGTATCGATCGGCACCGGTGCCCGGCCTGCCGTCCGACCCGGAGACCGGGGTGGTGTCCAACCACGCGGGACGGGTGACCTCCGACGATGCGCCCGTGCCGGGGCTGTATGTCACCGGCTGGGTCAAGCGCGGCCCGCGTGGTGTCATCGGGACCAATCGACTGTGCGCTCGGGAGACGGTGGAAAGCCTGTTGGCCGATGCCGCCGCCGGACGGCTGCCGACGCCGACGGCGCAGCCGGAGGCGATCCGCGCCCGCCTCGGCGAGCAGGGGGTTCCGGTCGTCGACTGGTCGGGTTGGCGTCTGATCGACGATGCCGAACGGGCGCAGGGATCGGTCGCCGATCGGCCACGGGTCAAGGTCGTCGACCGCGCCGCGCTGCTCACCGCGGCCGGCGTGGCCGGTTAGCCGGCCGCCACCGGTGCACACGTCTGATCTTGCCGGCCTGCTGGCGCTCCTGCCGACCGGCCGCGGGCCCGTCATCGCGCTCGGTGACGGGGTGGGCGCGCTCGGCTGTCTTGCCGAGAACACCGAAACGATCGGTGCGGTACTGAGCGACTACGCGGCGAACACCGGCGGTGTGACCCTCGTCCTCGGGTGGAGCCCTGTTGCTCCGCAAGATGTTTCGGCAGGCGCCTTCGCGCGGATCGTGACGCTGATGCCGGGCTGGGGCGTCCGCGGTCTACTGCCACACCCCGCCACCTGTGCCATCCCGACCAGTCTTGCCGCGATTCCGGGACTGTTGACCGGGCCGCTACGTCCCGATGTCCTGATCACCCGAATGACCCACCGCGGTGGTGCCGTGCACTTCTGCACCGAGGTGTCATGGCAGCAGGCGCTGGTCGATGCCGGTGTGCCGGTATGGGCGGTGCTCGACGATGCCGCACCGGCGGCCAGCGCCGAATCCGGGCTGCCATTGGACGCGGTGTCGGTGGTGGGCCGGGCTGGTGACATGCCGGCACGTGTGGCCCCGCGGGCGCCCGAGCCGTTACACGAGGAACTGGCCGACCGGGTCCTGGCGCTGATCCCCGAGGGAGCCCGGGTGCAGTACGGTCCCGGACAGTTGGGCACCGCACTGCTGCAACGCGGTCGCACGCCCATGGCGGTCGACACCGGGCTGTTGACCGATGCGGTGATCGATCTGGAGCGCCGTGGGCTGCTCATCGGCGAACCGTCGGCTACGTATCTGTTCGGCGACCGAGCCCTCTATGACTGGGCCGATGGACGGCCCATCCTGCGCGGTATCGGGCACAGCCACGACATCACCAGATTGTCCCGTGGCAGACCTTTTTTCGCGGTCAACACCGCCATCGAGATCGATCCGTTCGGTCAGGTCAACGTCGAGGGTGTGGGCGACAAGATCGTCGGTGGCATCGGGGGACACCCCGACTACTGCGCAGCCGCGCGGCTGCATCCGCACGGGCTGTCGATCATCGCGGTCGGTTCCGGGTTCGGCGGGCGCTGCACCTTGGTGGACACGCTGAGCAGGCCCGCGTCGACACCGGCCCATGACATCGAGGTGATCGTCACCGAGACCGGGCATGCGGATCTGCGTACCGCGGACTGGGGGCAGCGACGTGCCCTGATCGAGAAACTCTTCGACCGGTCGCGCTGACCGTCGGTGCCGCCCACACAGACCACGGCACCCCCGCCTCGACAACGAAGTCGGAGCGGGGGTGCCGGTTCAGTCGGGGAGTCGGACGAGCTCAGTGTCCGACCGGACAGCGCGCCTCGGCATGCATGGTCTTCACCGCGGCGGCGAAGTTGCTGACCAGCATGTCGGGTTCACCGAACCGCAACTCGGGCAGGCGATGCAAGATCTGGTCCAGCATGTGCTTGAGCTGCATCTTGGCCAGGAAGGCGCCGAGGCAGTAGTGTGGTCCGCCGCCGCCGAAGGCGACGTGTTGGTTGGGCTTGCGACTGATGTCGAAGGTCCAAGGGTCGGGGAACTCGCTTTCGTCGCGGTTGCCCGAGGAGTAGATCATCACCACCCAGTCGCCCTTGCGGATCTGGCGTCCGCCGAGCACCGTGTCCTGGGTCGCGGTGCGCCGGAAGGTCATCACCGGCGTCACCCAGCGCAGCACCTCATCGATGGCGGCGTCGATCCTGCCTTCGAAGTCCTCGAGCAGATACGCCGTCTGGTCCGGGTTGTCGACGAAGGCCTTCACGCCGAGTGACAATGTGGTGCGGGTCGTGTCGTTGCCCGCGAAGGACATCAGCACGAACATCGAGGCGAGTTCGTCGTCGTCGAGCTCATGACCATCGACGGTAGAGGTCACCAGATTCGACCAGATATCGTCGCGCGGGCAGGTCCTGGTCGTTTCGGCGAACTCCAGGCCGATCCCGAGATTGCCGACCAGAGCGTCGTTGAGGACCTCGGCAGACGATCGGCCTGCAGCGATGTCGGGGTCGTTCCAGCCGGCGAGCTCATCGGCGAAGTGCGCTGCTTCATCCCGTTTCTCCACGGGGAGGCCGGCCATCTCGTAAATCGTGTTCATCGGCATCTGCTTGGCGACATTCTCGACCCAGTCGCCGGAACCTTTGGTCAGGAATTCGTCGACGATCGTCGCCGCCCGGTCGCGGATCTGGTCTTCGATGCGCTTGACCTGGCGAGGAGTGAACGAGCCGCTCATCAGCCTGCGATAGGTGAGGTGGCGTTGACCATCCATCGCCAGGAACGACGATGCCGCCTCGAGAAACTCGTCAGGCACATCTTCGAGTTGGATACCGCCGCCGGAGCAGAATATCTCGGGATGCGTGCTGACCTCGCGGATCAGCTCATGGGAGGTCACCGCCCAGAAGCCGGTGATCTCCGACGGCGCGAGATCACTCTCGACGGGCCGTTGCCAGCTCACCGGGGCGCGGCGGCGCAATTCGGCGAAGGCGATATCGCGCTCGCGGGCCGATTTCGCCCAGAACGATTTGGGGGAGATGTCGACGGGGTCGTACTCGCGATCCGCGGGGTTGTCTGGATCTCGATCGTTGTGCGCTGGTGCCGAATCCACCGGGCTGCTGGTCATCGGGCGCTCCTCGGGTGTGCGAGCAAATGAATTTTTAGTATAGATTTGAAAATCGGAACGGATCAAGGTTTTTCGCCGATGGGTTGTCCAACCGACGAATATGCCCGGGGCCGGATGTTCCGGTCCCGGGGATAAACAGATGCTCAGCGGGCGGCGATATCGCGCCCGATGATCTCCTTCATGATCTCGGTGGTACCGCCGTAGATGGTCTGGATGCGGGTGTCCAGATAGGCCCTGGCGACGGGATACTCCATCATGTAGCCGTACCCGCCGTGCAGTTGCAGACACCGGTCGATGACTCGCTTCTGCAGCTCGCTCAGATACCACTTGCCCTTCGCCGCGTCCACCGCGCTCAACTCGCCGGCGTTGTAGGCGAGCACGCTACGGTCGGTGTAGGCCTCCGCGAGGTCGATCTCGGTCTCCATCTCGGCGAGTTCGAAGCGCACGTGCTGCTTGTCGGTCAGCGGCGCGCCGAAAGCCTGCCGGTTCTGGCAGTACTCGACGGTGGCGTCGAAGATGGCCCGAGTGGTGGCCATCGCCTTGGCGGTGACGCCGAGCCGTTCGCGGGGCAGATGGCTCATCAGGTACTGCAGACCCTTGCCCTCGTCGCCCAACAGGTTGGCAGCAGGCACCACGGCATCCTCGAAGTAGAGTTCGGCGGTGTCCTGGGCGGGCAGACCGAGCTTGTCGAGTTTGCGGCCGCGTTCGAATCCAGGAGTGTCGCGTTCGACGACGAACAGGCTGAAGGCGCGTGAGCCACCGTCGGGGTCGGTCTTGGCGGCCACGACCAGCACATCGGACATGATGCCGCTGGAGATGAAGGTCTTCTGGCCGTTCAGAATCCAGTTGTCACCATCGCGGCGGGCCGTGGTGCGCATACCGCGCAGGTCGCTGCCCGCGCTGGGCTCGGTCATCGCCAAGGCGCCGATCAGGTCGCCGGCGGCGAATCCCGGCAACCAGCGTTGCTTCTGCTCGTCGTTGGTCAGGTCGAGCAGGTAGTGCAGCACGAGGTCATCCTGCAGGCTGACGGTCAGTCCGAACGAGAGCGCGTTGATCCGGGCGATCTCCTCGCACACGATCATGCGGTACCGGTAATCGGCCTCGCCGGATCCGCCGTAGGTTTCCGGAACCTGCAGGGCGTAGATGCCCGACTTGGCGGCACGTGCGAAGACGGAGCGGTCGATCCAGCGTTGCTCGTCCCAATCATGCTGATGCGGAACCACTTCGCGGGCAAGGAACTCCCGAACGGTGTCCCGGTAGGCCTCGTGGTCGGCTTCGTAGAGTGAGCGCTTCATGATGATCAGAGGCGTTCGATGATGGTCACGTTGGCCTGGCCGCCGCCTTCGCACATGGTCTGCAGGCCGAATCGTCCGCCGGTGCGCTCGAGCTCGTGCAGCATGGAGGTCATCAGCCGGGCGCCGGTGCAACCGATGGGATGGCCGAGCGCGATCGCACCGCCGTTGGGGTTGACCTTGGCGGGATCGGCGCCGATCTCGGCCAGCCAGGCCAGCACAACCGGAGCGAAGGCCTCGTTGATCTCGACGACGTCGATATCGTCGATCGACATACCGGCGCGCTTGAGCGCGTGCTGGGTCGCGGTGATGGGTGCCGAGAGCATCATCACCGGATCGGCGCCGCGGACCGACATGTGGTGGATGCGAGCGCGGGGGGTCAGTCCGAATCGGTCGACAGCAGACTTGGAAGCGACCAGCAGTGCGGCAGCGCCATCGGAGATCTGGCTGGCGACCGCGGCCGTGAGCACTCCGCCCTCCACCAGGGTGGGCAGTGAGGCCATCTTCTCGGCGGTGGTGTCCGCGCGGGGGCCCTCGTCGACGCTGATGCCCTTGAACTCGGTTATCTCCCTGGCGAAGTGGCCGTCGTCGATAGCGGCGAGGGCGCGCCGATGGCTTTCCAGGGCGAACCGCTCGTTGTCCTCGCGGCTGAGCTTCCATTGGGCCGCCATCATCTCGGCACCGCGGAACTGGGAGATCTCCTGGTCGCCGTAGCGGTCCTGCCAGCCTTCGCACCCGGTCCACGGATCGCTCGATCCGAAGGGTTCACCGGCGTTGAACGCGCACAGGATGGGGTACTGGGTCATCTTCTGGACACCGCCGGCGACGATGAGGTCCGACGTACCACTCATCACGGCCTGGGCGGCGAAATGCACTGCCTGTTGGGCAGATCCGCACTGACGGTCGATGGTCACGCCCGGCACGGACTCCGGCAGTCCGGCGGCCAGCGCCGCGGTACGGGCGATGTCACCGGCCTGGCTGCCGATGTTGTCCAGACAGCCGAGGATGACATCGTCGATGGCCGCCGGGTCGATGTCGTGGCGACCCGTGACGGTCTTGATCACGTGGGCGGCCATGTCGGCCGGGTGTGCGTCTGCGAAACCGCCCTTGCGTCGTCCGACGGCGGTGCGGGTGGCGTCAACGATATAAGCCTCAGTCATGCCAATTAATTTAACATAGAATCAAAAATGTCGGCAATCCGCTGTTTCATATCGGGCTACGCAAGTGTCACCGCTTGCGGCGGGTCTTCGCCGGTGGCGCCGGACTCAGGCCGTGACGGACGAACACCTGGGCGTTGTGAACCATGGTCTCCACGGAGTTGCGGCGCGGGTCCCACCATTCCGCCGCCCAGTTCAGCGCGCCGAGAACCAGGGCCTGGGCCAGCATGGGATCGAGATCTTCGCGGATCTCACCGTCGTCGGCGGCAGACTTGACCAGTCCCCGCCAGATCCGGGTGTAGGCGGCCTCTTCCTTCTTCTGGCGGGCCTTCAGATGATCGGGGATCTGGCCTGAGTTGCGGATGGTGGCGCGGGCATAGTCGGAGAGCTCAAGCTCGTGCTGCAGATGAGCCTCGACCGCGGTCATGATCCGATCCATCGAGTTCATGCCGTCGGGCAGCGCGTCGAGCACACCGGTCAGATGTCGTCGCATATCGCTGATCCCGCAGAACATGACCTCTTCGATGAGATCGTCGCGGGACTTGAAGTAGTAGTAGATCGCCGGTGCCTGCAGATCGGCCTGCGTGGCGACATCGGTGAGGCGGGTGCCTGCGTAGCCTTTGACGCTCAGGACGCGCGCGGCGGCGTCGAGGATGCGCGCCCGGGTGCGTTGCGCCTTGGTGTCACCCGACGTGTCATCCGATGCTTCACGTGATTCGGCAATCGCCGGCTTTCTCGCCATGGCTCGATGATAGGAGTCTGCAGTGCAGAAATCCGGCTGCGCCCGCACATCGTCGCTATGTCGTCGGCAACACCGACCAGTCGATGGGCTGTACCCGGAAGTCTCGGACGTCGCGCATACCCGATGCGATCAGATCGATCTGCCGGTAGCGGCGGCGGTTCAGCAGAGCGAGGATTGGCGCTGCGGTACCTGTCCCTCCGGGCTTCCCGCTCAGATGGTGCCGCGTGAGACGAGTTGGGCGGCGATGACGTTGCGCTGGATCTCGTTGGTTCCCTCGCCGACGATCATCAGCGGAGCGTCGCGGAAGTATCGCTCCACGTCGTACTCGGTGGAGTAGCCGTACCCGCCGTGGATGCGCACGGCATTGAGCGCGATTTCCATGGCCGTCTCCGAGGCGAACAGCTTCGCCATACCGGCCTCCATGTCGGCACGTCGTCCGCTGTCATAGCACTGTGCAGCGTGCAGCGTCAGCTGACGCGCGGCGGTCAGCTTCGTGGCCATGTCGGCAAGGTAATGACCGATTGCCTGGTGCTTCCAGATGGGCTGGCCGAAGCTCTCCCGTTCCTGGGCGTAGGCCAGCGAGTCCTCCAGTGCGGCGGTCGCGACACCGAGGGCGCGGGACGCGACCTGGATTCGTCCGGTCTCCAGGCCGCGCATCATCTGGGTGAAGCCCTTGCCGGGCACGCCGCCGAGAACGGCGCCGGCAGGCACTCGGCAGTTGTCGAAGGACAGCTCGCAGCTCTCCACCCCCTTGTACCCGAGTTTGGGCAGGTCGCGCGACACTGTCAGGCCGTCGCCGTGTTCGACGAGAACGACCGAGATGCCGGTGTGTTTGGGCGTGGCCTTCGGGTCGGTCTTACACAGCAGTGCGATCAGCCCGGACCGGCGAGCGTTGGAGATCCAGGTCTTCGCGCCGTTGATGACGAGTTCGCCGTCATTGTCGGGGGCGGGCAGTGCCGTGGTGGTCATGGCCTGTAGGTCGGATCCGCCGCCCGGCTCGGTCAGTGCCATCGTGGCACGTATCTCGCCGCTGGCCATCGCCGGAAGATACTTCTGGCGCTGTTCTTCGGTGCCGAACTGGGACACCAGCTTGGCCACCACGGTATGTCCGCCCATCGCCCCGGCGAGGCTCATCCAGCCGCGCGCCAACTCCTGGGTGACCAGGACGTAGCAGGCGGTGGATACCGGTGTGCCGCCGTACTCCTCGGGAACGGCCAACCCGTAGATCCCGATACGCTTCATCTGATCGATCCACGCTTCGGGGTACTCGTTGGCGTGTTCGACGTCGCGCACCGTCGGTCGGACATCGCGATCGACGAACTGACGCACGGTGTCGACGAGCAGGTTTTCTTCCTCGCTGAGCTGACTCACCATACCGATACCGTACTCCACTTTTTATTTCATGTTAAATTCTTCGTCACACGGTCCGATCAATGACGAAGGGCGCCAGCATGCCGACGACCGCCAAGCACACTCCAGCAGGCAAGGATGTGCCACGGCAGCGACATCTCCCCGGTGAAGAGGGCATGTGGGTCTTCATCTTCGGGGACATGACGGTGTTCGCAATGCTTTTCGGCGTGTATCTGTACTACCGCGGCGCAGATACCGCCGAGTTCAACCAATCGCAGCTCCTGCTCAACCAGACCTTCGGTGTCGTCAATACCCTCGTACTGTTGACCAGTTCGCTGTTGGTGGTGACCGCCCTGCGGGCAGTTCGCGGTGGTGCCCTTGAGCTGGCCCGCCGGCTTCTCTACGGGGCCATGGCATGCGGTGTGGTCTTCATCGTCAACAAGGCGATCGAGTACGGCGAGAAGATCTCGATGGGCCTGGTGCCCGCGACCAACGAGTTCTTCATGTACTTCTACGTGATGACGGGGCTGCACCTGCTGCATGTGGTGATCGGACTCGCGTTGTTGTGGTTCATGGTCACCCTTACCCGTCGGCCGGTGCGCGGTGAGCGCCAGCAGCGCTACCTGGAGGGCGCAGCGTGCTTCTGGCACATGGTCGACCTGCTGTGGATCGTCATCTTCCCACTCCTCTACTTGGTGAAATAATGCTGACAAATCTTCTGCGCGACCGCATCACGGTTGTCTGGTTCGTCCTCGTCGCGGCCACCGTCGCATCCTGGATCCTCGGCGTCGGGCACGAACTGGGCGTCCGCAGCGCTGCGATCAGCATCATCGTGATCGCCTTTGCCAAGGTGCATTTCGTCGGCCAGTACTTCATGGAGCTGCGCGACGCGCCGATCGCGCTGCGCGCGGTGTTCGGCGGCTGGAACATCGTGGTCGGATTGCTGCTCATCGGCCTCTACCTGCTGGCATGACGCGGCTCCCGGCCTGCCACCCCCATCTTCGGACAGAGGAGACATCGCCATGTACGTGATCATCGGAGGCGGGATGGCGGGGTGCGCCGCCGCGGCGACCCTGGCACGTGCCGGCAGACCGGTAGCCCTGCTGGAGGCCGGTGATGCACTCGGCGGTCGGACCCGCACCGTTACCCGCGGGGGATTCGGGGTCGAGGTCGGAGCCATCTACCTGTTGAATTCCTATGACAGGACGATCGCGACGCTCACCGACGCGGGCCGCGGTGATCTGCTGACCGGCTGGTCGCCGCTGGCAGGTCTGTGGGACGGCCGACAGCTGAACGCCATCCGCTACGACTACATCCCCTCGGTGCTCGCGTCGTCTCTATTGTCCGTCGGAGACAAGGTGCGTCTGGCGGCGCGTGCAATCCAGGCGATCGTGTCCCCGGCGCCCGATCCGTTCGAGACCGACAGTCTGGCGGAGTTCGACACCGGTGAAGACATGGAGAGCTGGGCGCGTCGCCGGTTGGGTGACAACCTCTTCGAGTGCTTCGTGCGGCCACTGATCGAGCCGTCCTTCGGAACCGACTGCCGCGATCTTTCGATACCGTATCTCCAGGGTTTGATGAAGCGCGCCCACCGCGCGAAGTTCTTTCTGCCACGCGCGGGCATGGGAAGCCTGTGCGCAGAACTGGCCAGGGACGCACAGGTTCGCCTCGGCACCGAGGTGACCTCGGTGACCGCACAGTCCGACGGGTCGGTGCTCGTGGGAATCGCAGGCGGGACGTCGCTGTCGGCCATGGGTGTCGTGGTGGCGACCGATTCGGGCACTGCGGCAGGGCTGCTCGGCGATGCCGCCACGGCAGATGCCCGCCGGGTCCTGACGGAGGCTCCGTATGCGTCGATGGCGCACGTCAACCTCCGCTGGGAGCGGGATCCCTGGCCCAGCAGCGCATTCGAGATGTTGCTGCCGATCGGGGCCGGGCCGCGCGAAGTTCTCGGGACGATTGTGAAGACTGCCCGCACGTCGGATCTGGTACCCGCCGGCGCGCGGATGACCGATTCGTACTTCTCCAGCGAGGCCACCAGGCGCCTCGACGACGACGAGCTCATTGCGGTCGCCCAACGACACGTGGGGGAGATTCTGGGCTCGCGATATCCGCAGCCGGAAGCAGAGGTGTTCCGCTTCGATCGTGCGCTGGCGACCTGCCCGCCCGGCCACTATGCGCGCATGCGCGACCTGCGGACGTCGATGCCACCGCGAATCCGGCTGGCCGGTGACTATCTGGCCCACCTGGGCGTCGAGACCGCCGTGGTCAGCGGGGAGCGGGCGGCCCGCCAACTGCTGTACAGTTGAGGACCGGGATCGACCGAGCTATGCAGGCCGCTGTGCGATCTTGCGGAAGTCCCAGCTGCGCAGCCGGTTCGGGATGACCCTCAGCCATGCGTGACGCCCGTCGCTGACGAAGTCGGCGGAGCCGAAGTACTTCTCCGCGAACAGCCGTTCCGGTTCGATCAGCTGGGTGTCGGGGGTGGTGGTCCGCGGGGCGTCGCCCACCGTCTGTGCGGTCCCGAGGATCTCCACTCCGCGTAGTTCCGCGTAGCGTTCCCCGTCGTCGATCACGACGCTCACTCGGGGATCACGAACGATGTCGACCCAACGCTGACTGTCGACGATGGAGTACAACCACAGTGCTGTGCCGTCCCAGGCAAACCACAACGGTGTCACGTGCGGTTGCCCACTTGCCGAGACGGTGCCGACTCGGCACGTCCGCTGCGCACCGAGGAACGCGTCGAGCTCCGATCGGGTCATGGCCAGCGATCGCCGACGCCGCTGGGGTGGCGGGCTTCCGGGTGAGGACGTTCCGGGTGAAGACTTTGCGGGTGAAGACAAGGTGGCTCCTGCGTGAAAGGGTCAGCCGTGCAGAATGACGTCGGCGGCGCGATAGCCGATCATCATCGAGGGCGCGTTGGTGTTGCCGGAGGTGATGTTCGGCATGATCGAGGCATCCGCGACGCGGAGCCCGTCCACAGCGTGCACGCGCAAATCCGGTCCGACGACGGCGTTGTCGTCGGTTCCCATGCGGCATGTGCCGACTGCGTGGTAGATGCTGGATTCCTTGTCGCCCAGCCAGTCTGCGTCGAAGTCTCCGGTGTCGTCCAGATACCGCCCGGCCATGGGCCGCATTGCCGATGTGGATTCCACCAGCTCGCGGGCCAGTGCGGCGCCGGAGAGCAGATCGGCGCGATCCTGGGCGTCGGCCAACCGGTGATGACGCACCACCGGTTTGCCGTTGCGTAACTCGACGTGCCCACGGGATCGCGGGTGCAGCAGCACGGTGTAGACCGTGAATGCGTCGGCGCGTCCGATCCTGGCCCGTCCCCGGAGCGGATCGAGCTGATAGTGGATGGGCGATATCGCGATCTGGAAATCGTCGGTGAAAAGCTGCGCCTCGAACGGTGTGGTGGTCAGCGGGCCGGAGCCACGCGCGGCCAGCGAGCCCAGTGCCCGTGCCGCCTGCGGCGCGGTCAGGGAGTTGATCGTGGGCACATGACTGGACCAGTGCTGTGCCACCACGAGGTGGTCCTGAAGATTCTGGCCCACACCGGACAGATCCGCGGCGGTGCCACCGGGTCCGATTCCCGATCTCAACAGCACGGCCGGTGTACCGATCGCGCCTGCACTGAGGATGACATCGTGCTCGGCACGCAGGAGTCGCCCGCGGGTCATGACCCCGATGGCCCGACCGCGCTCGAGCACGACCCGGTCGACCGGTGCCCGGGTGATGACGCGCGGTCGCCGGTCGGCGGGCAGGGCGCGGAGAAATCCGGTCGCCGCCGAGCAGCGCAGGCCGCGCCGTTGATTCACCTGGGCCGGGCCGGCACCGAGCTGTGACGCGCCGTTGTGGTCCGGATTACGGTCAAAGCCGGATTCGGCGGCAGCGTCGAGGAAGGCCGCGTCGAGCGGGTGGGTGTGTCCGCACCAGCTCACGTCGATCGGGCCGCCGGAGCCGCGGAACTCGTCGGCACCGTCGCACCAGTTCTCCAGGGCCCGAAACGCCGGCAGCACATCCTCGTGGTCCCATCCGGTGGCACCGGCTAGTGCCCAGCGTCGGTAGTCGGCGGCACGTCCTCGCACGTAGACCATCGCGTTGATCGACCCACTGCCACCGATGATCCGACCGGCCGCGAATGCACCGGGTTGATCGTGCTTGCTCGGATCGGGCAGCATGGGATATCGCCAATTCGCGGTCGCGAACAGGGACGCGATGCCCAGCGGCAGCCGCACATCGGGGCGGCGGTCGGTGCCGCCGGCCTCCAGTAGGCCGACCCGAGCTCCGGCTGCAGCCAGCCGTGCGGCGATCACGCACCCGGCCGAGCCGGCCCCGACGACGATATGGTCGAACACCTCGGCGTCTGAGGCACCGGCGTTCACGGTAGGACCGCATCGTTCGGCTGGGTCGAGGTCTCGGCGATGCGCCGGATGGTACGAAGCGACTGGTCGATATTGCCCTGCAGGTCGGTTCGGCGGTCCTTGACCCGCAGCGCGATACGTTCGAACAGCAACGCGACCGTGGGAAGGTCGACACACATGGTCATCTCTTCGCTGAGCTCGCAACCGTGCGGTGTCGGCACCATGCGGTAGATCCAGGTGGTGAAGTCCGCGCCGCCCATCTGGACGGCGAAGCCGAATTCCCGTGCCGGATCATCGGCGATGATGCGCACGGTGGTCGACCATCGGCCGAATCGACGACGATTGCTGCCGCGGAACTGCTGAGGACCGGTCCATTCGGCGCGGATGCACTCCGGGCTCCATTCCGGAATTCGGCGGATGTCGGACACGATGTCGTAGACGTGGCGCGCGGACGCGCGCACCACCGTCCTGCCTCCGACGCGGTCACCCTTGCGCAATGTCGTGCTCATCTGGCCTCCTCGTCGGTCGATGTCGATGTCAAAGCAGATGCCCGATCGACGGAGCCCAGCCGGCGTGCGGTCACCGTCGACACAGTGCACAGCTCTCCGGAGCCACCGAAGCCGAGAACTTCGACAACGGCCGAGGACCTACCGATGTGATAGGGGCGAGCCGTTGCGACATAGGGGTATCCGACGACGACCGGACGCAGGTAGGTGGTGTGTACGTGCGCGGTGTGCAGATCCGGATTGCGTGCGCTGACGTACTCGGCGGCGGCCAGTTCGGTGACACATGCGGAAATACCGCCATGCATGATCCCAAATCCGTTGACCCAGCCGTCTGGATCCGTCATCTCCACGTGGAGCAGGTCGCCCGACTGCCGATAACTCAGGCCGAGAACGCGATCGATGTCACCGCACTTTATCGGCGCATCATCTCGTGCGGCATTGTCTCGTGCAGCGTTGTCGGCCAACGGATCTGCTCCGGCAGCCGGAACGGTGACGCTGCGCGTCGTGCCGGCTGCCACGATCTCGCCCGTGCGGTCGGTGATGTGACATTCGACGAACGTCTCCGAACGTCCGGCCACGGTTCGCGCTTCGGCGAAGAGTTCCCCGTCCAGCGGAACCGCGCTGATGATATCGAGGGTCAGTTCCCCGGTGAGTGTCCAGGTTCTCGGCGGCCTGTTCAAGTAGGGGAGTTCGCCGAGGATATGGTCGGCCAGCACCATCAGTGCGCCCACTCTCGGTCGTCCCGACCGATCGCGGGCCCATGGTGGAATCCTGAACGCGCAACGATTTCCGCCGGTGGTGAGATGACAGTTGTGCAAGCCGAAGCGGGTTTCGACCGATGTCGGGTCCCCGACCATGCACCCGGCGCGGGTGTCATCGGCAGTGGTCATGTGTTCATCCAGTTTCTCGGGTGCGCGTCACGGCAACGCTGATGAGCTGCCGGGGTGCGGGTGGGTAGTCTTGTCGCCGAACGTATTCCGGCTGACGACGTACGCTGAGGCAATGCAGGTGGCCGCTCAGTTCGGCTGACCGTACACCGCGACGACGACGGTGCGGTCAAGACTGTTCTCCGACCACACCCCCATCTCGGTGTTGGCGCAACTGCGCATGATTCCCAGGGAGACGGGGTTGTGATACCACTGGTTGATCAATTCGATTCCGCTGATGGCCAGTGCCGGATTGATGGCAACGGTCTGCTGCGCGGTCCCGCGGTAGCCGGCTCTGTCCGCGCGGGATTGCGACGTGGAACCGTCAGATCCGAGTTCGCCGAACACGCCACGATGGGCCACCGCATCGCGCGCATGCCATTGGGCGGCAAGCTGCAGCGCAGGGTTGCGGGTGATCTCGGCCGGGCAGCCCGCCTGACGTTGCACCGTGTAGACATTGGCGATGACGCTCTCGTTGAGCCTGCGGTTGTCCGCATGCGCCGGAGCCGCGCCGAGAACCGCGATCGGCAGGAGAGCGGTCAGCGCGATGCTGCGTCGGAACGGTGCGGTCGCGCCACCCGATGCCGATATGTGCATGTTCGTCGCTCCGATCCAGGGGGTGCTCGGCCGGTGATGCTCGCGGCGCGAACCGAGCGTCGCCCGTTCAGGGCGTGATCTCACCGAGGTTCGAGTATCGCGTTCTTGAGCGTCCGTCGCGGTCCGCGCGGCGGGGGCCACCCATCACTGTGCGCAATGCAGGCGGTCCGGTCAAGTATTTTTTATTTTGTGTTCATTTTTTGTGATCGCGGGAGCCGGTTGCGCGGCGGGACGATGACGGGCTGTCGCGGTACCGCCGACCCGGTTGGATGTCGACCGACCCGGGCGAGCCCGGCCGTATCATGTCGGAATGCCCAGGCACAGCAATCGGCCCTCGACGTCGGCGAATCAGGTGGATTCGGGCGAGTCCGAGCACGAATCCAAGTCGGCTCTGACGCGCAAGCGCATCCTCGACGCCGCCGCTCGGGTCCTGTCTGAGCATGGCTATGCGGGTCTTCGATTGACCGATGTCGCCGCCGCCGCGGATCTGCAGGCGCCCGCCATCTATTACTACTTCCCGTCTCGCGACGAACTGATCGAAGAGGTGATGTGGGCGGGCATCGCGGATATGCGGGAGCACGTGGCGTCGGTGCTCGACGAGATTCCCGACGGAACCCCGGCCCTGGACCGATTACTGGTTGCCGCGGAGGCTCATCTGCGACATGAATTGGAGATATCGGACTACACGACGGCCGCGATCCGAAACGCCGGTCAGGTGCCTCAGGGAATCCGGAAGAGGCAGATTCTCGAGGAAGAACGCTACGGCGATATCTGGCGCAGACTGATCAACGACGTGGCCCGAGATGGCGTCCTACGTCCCGATCTCGATCTGTACATCGCGCAGATGCTGGTGCTCGGGGCGTTGAATTGGGCGGTGGAGTGGTGGAATCCGCGTCGCTCCTCGGTGGAGGCTGTCGTCGAGAACGCTCAATCCATCATTCGGTACGGTATTGCCGACGCCGCGCATCGTTGAGCTGGATCAGCCGATGCCGCGCAGGTGCTCGCGCGCCGATGCCAGCAGCACCCCGATCGAGTCTTCGAGAGCACCCGGGTCGATGGCGGCGTGCGTTCCCATCGCTCCGGACAGGCGGCGGAATCGCACGCCCTCCAACAGGCTTGCCGCCCGCCACTGGGTGAAGGCACGGTAGTAGTCGAGATTGTCGACGCCTCGGCCGGTGGCATCCCGGTAGATGTCGATCATTTCGGCGCGATTCGGGAAACCGCCGGCCCGGGTGGGGCTCGGCATCACGATGGCCGGTTCCGCGGCAGGTCGCCAATCGTCGAGGAGCCACGCCAGATCGGCGAGTGGGTCGCCGACGGTGCACAGCTCCCAGTCCAGCACGGCGGTGATCCGACCGTCGGCGACCAACAGATTGGACAGCCGGTAGTCGCCATGCATGATGACCGCCGGCGCGTCCTCGGGTAAGCGTTCGGCCAGCTTGTCACGCGTGGCCGACCAAGCGTCGTCGTGGCGGCTCTCGGCGCGAACGCGTTCCCATGCCGCCGTCACCCGGCGGATCTGGCGGAGCAGATACGGGTCGCCCGATACCTCGATGTTCAAGATCGCAGGGTCCAAGCGATGCAGCGAGGCGAGGGTCACGGCCACCGAACGGCCGAGGGCATGCCGCTGGTCCGGTGTGAGAGAGCACGCATCGTCTTCTGTCTCCAGTGCCGAACCGGCGGCGCGTTCCATGACCACGAACGGAGCTCCGCCGGAGCTCCTGCCGGTACCGATGACCGCCGGAACGGGTACGCCGGTGTGTGCCAGTGCGCGCAGGATGCCGACTTCCCGGTCCAGATTGTGGGTGTGACCGCCCGCGGTGCCTGCCGGTGGCTCGCGCATCACCCATTCCCGGCCCGCGGCGTCGACGACGAGTGTGGTGATGTTCGACTGGCCGATACCCACTCGGGTGATGGTCAGCGGAGTGCTGACGTCGATGCCGTGGGTCCGTAGCCAGGTCGCCACGGCGTCGGGTTGCGTCCACATACCCGGGTCTGCGCGGTCCTCGCGGGCGGAGGTGGCTGGTCGGACAGTCATTTGCGGATCTCCATCGAGCCGGCGGGTCTCGCGCGCAATGCGTGCAGCGAGATGCTTCCCCTGGTTATTTATCATAGATTAGAATTTCGGCGTGCCCCGACCTGACGACGCGCAGCGGTCCGGCCGACCGTGACCCGTGAGGATTACGTGGCGGTCGGGCTCGAAGTCCTCGGTGACCGGGGCCATCTGGGGCTCAAGCTGGCAGAGGTGTGCCGCCGGCTGGGGGTGACCTCCGGATCGTTCTATCACTACTTCGACAACTGGGCGGACTATCGCCGTCAACTCATCGGATACTGGAAAGTCAACGGCACGTTGGCCCAACTCAAGGTGATCTGTGCCGAACCCGATCCGCGGCGGCGTATCGAGGGGCTCGTCGAGGTGGCGTTGCGGCTGAACCATCCCGCGGAATGTGCGATACGAGCCTGGAGCCGGGTGGATCCCGAAGTCGCCGCCATTCAGTCCGAGGTTGACCGATTGCGGCAACAGGTGGTGTTCGACGCGGCGCTTGAGCTGGGTGTCGACGGGATCCGGGCCGGCCGGTTCGCCGACGCGGCCCTCTATCTCCTGGTGGGTTACGAGCAAGCCGCCTTGGCTCCCGATCTGGACGGTCTCGAGGCGATCTTCCGCGACCTGCTGACCCTGATCGAAGGCCGCGCCGGTCTTTCGGGTGGGTGAGAACCATGCGCACTCTGGTGGCGGTATCCCAATTTGCCCATATTTTAATGTCCATTCGAATAGACTCGACGAGAGGGGAATGCGCTCGATGCGTCGGGCGTCTTGCCATCGGCGGCAGGAGAGGGGCGTGGCATGACGGGGACCATCCGGATGACCGGCCCGCGACCGGGTGTCTCGGCCGCGGCGAACCGACGGAGGCTGTCGACCGTTGTCGGCGCAGCCATCGCCGCGTCCCTTGCTGCGTCCACGGCCGCCGTCGTCCTGGCGTCGCCGGTCCACGCCGAACCGGCGGACGGGCCCTGCGCGCTGGCGGTCTCCCTGTTCTGTCGATTCGTTCCGATCGCCCCGGCGCTGGACGGGGATGTCGACTACACCCAACAGCAGCCGGGCGCAGGCATGCTCGCGCCCGAGTCGGCTCAGCCTGTCGATCCATGTGTCAGCGGATGCATCTGAGGGGTGTCTCCACCGGCGTACGACGTGACGGTGGCTCGGACGCGGCGACGAACCGGCGGCAAATCAGGTCATGGGCGGGGGAGGTAGAGAAGTGGTGGCGATGGACCGAGCGGCAGAGGTGACCTTCGCGTGGGCGCTGTTGCACTCCGCGCGGGGGTTTCTGGATCAGACTGCGCATTCGTGGCTGTGCGCACAACTCGGTGCCGGGGAGACCCAAGTGGTCATCCGCGATCTGCTCACCGGTTTTGTCAGCAGTTCGACGGCCCTGCCCAGGGCGATGGCCCCGTCCCTGTGGTCCTGGCTCGACGGGTTCCATGGCAGCGACGCCGAGGCGGACCTGCGTGATATCGCTGCCCGGCTTCGGCTGACAGAGCCCGGCGCGGCCGATGCCGCGATCTCCGGCCCGGCGGCCAGGTTGGTGGCTCGCCAGACGGGACGGGCCGCTGACGGGTTCGCCCTCGTGCTGGTGCCCCCGGCGGTGTAGTTGGATTCGTCGCGGTGGGTGCGCCGCGAGCGACCTGGGCTAACCTGGTCGTCCCCACTCGCGTAGGTTCTTTGGGGACCACAGCCGAGAAACATCGCAGCATTGGACGAAAGCCATCATGTCTGAGCACCCGACCGACTCCGAGCACCAGAACGACGACGTTCCTCCGAACCACCTCTCCATCGATCCGCGGAGTGCCCACTACAGCGAGGACGCACTGATCCGCGGCGTGGGGATTCGCTTCAATGGCGTCGAGAAGACCAATGTGCACGAATACGATGTGGATGAGGGCTGGGTTCGCCTGGAGGTGCCCACCGCCAAGGACCGCCGCGGAAATCCGATGGTCGTCAAGGTCAACGGCACGGTCGAGCCGTTCTACCGCTCCGCGGAGTAGTCGGCATCTTCTCCGGCCGTGAGTCCGTCGCCTGCTGATGTCGTGCGAATCCGGCGGATTGTGCGTGCCGACTGGCGGTGGGTCGCGCCGTGGTTCGACGATGACGAGCTCTGTCGCCGCCTGGGTCCGCTCGACGAGGAATGGCTCGAGCATGTTCTGGCCGAGAGCGAGGGCGTCCAACTGGTGATCACCGATGTCGACGGAGCGCCGATCGGCCTGGCGGGGTGCGCGTGGGACTCCGAGGGTGTTGCACACGCAATCACCGACCTGGCCGTCTGCCCGTGGCGTAGGCGCGTAGGTCTGGGGCGTGCCATCTTGTCGGCGGTGCTGAACTGGGAAGAGCATCCGCCCGCGCGGCGCTGGGTCGCCTTCGTCGACCCGGACAACCGGGCGGCCTTGGAGTTCTTTACCGCCGTCGGTTGGCATCTCGACGGTCTCGATGACGAGATGTATCAGTTCTCCCGGGACTTGTGAACCAGGCATCCTGAGCTGTTCAGCTGCTGCCCGTGGTGCGGTGCCACCCAAGGAATACACCCGCACATCGGGTGTACCCGCGATGCGATGACGTAGATGCGAAATCGTCGCTCGAGGGTGCTCAGCGGTACCGGGTTTAGCAGCATCTCTGAAAAATCCCCGCGGATTTAGTGGCCGGCAGCAATGCCCATGCGTGTATCGCCTGGTGGTCAGCATTTGAATTTGACTGGAGTCGAACAGATTTCGTCCCGTGATGACCGACCTTCGTGATCTCTACTGGTTCATTTGTGAAAAGTCCTGTCAATGAACCGATTTCACTGTCGGGCTATTTCTCTGGTCCAATGCCCTACTGACCGGTAACCGGTGAACGGTTCGATATTTACTGTTGTGAAAGGTATTCCGCTCATTTCGTTGAATAGGTCACGCGCCGTGCGAATTTCGCGATCAGCTTCTAACGTTGATTCAAATGATGTCGGGGTGAGAAAGGGTGACCAACGATGACGCGGCGGATGTTGACAGGGCCATCCGAGGGGTGGGATTGAAATGCGACGACTCTCAAGTTTGGATGCGCAGTTTTTCGCTGCCGAGCGAGCCGGCGCGGAATCGCACTATTGCGGGCTGTCGATCTACGACACGCCGGACGATGCGCGGCCGATCACCGCTGCTGCTGTCGCGCAACGTATTCGGGAACGTATCGAGCACTATCCGCCACTGCGCTGGCGAGTAGTCACCGTGCCATTCGGGTTGGACCACCCGGTTTTCGAGACGGTGACCGTGGATCCCGTCGACCACGTACGCGAGGTCGAGTTGGATATCACCGACGAGCAAGGCCTGAGAGCCGCCGTCAGCGACGACCTCAAGGCGCCGCTGGACCGCAGCAAGCCGCTCTGGCGGGTCACCGTGTTCCACGGGTTACCCGGGCGCACCGCGGTGGCTTTCACGCTGCATCACGGTGTGGTGGACGGTATCAGCGCCAAAGAGGTTTTCGGGGTGTTGGTCGACGACGCAACCTCGTTGGGGGCACCGCCCGCGGCGCAGGGCGAGTCGTCCGGTGCGGTGAGCCGGCTCGGTCTGGCTGCACGGGCGGTGCTCGAGATGCCGGTAGGTGCGGTGCAGAAGGTGCGCAATGTCGCGGGAAGCCTTGCCCACCTTGACCAGAGCCCGGTGCTGAGGTCGTTGCCCGGCGTACAGGAATTCGCGCGGCTGATTCGCCGTGACGGTTCCCCGTACGCGGTGCACGCGCCGCGTACCCGTTTCAACAGCCGGTTGTCGGGCACCCGGTCCAACGGCTTCGCCAGTGTGTCGCTGGAGGACGTCAAGACCGTCAAACGGCACCTCGGCGTCACCGTCAACGACGTGGTGCTGGCCGCCTGCGCCGGCGCGTTACGAAACCGATTGCTGGCCAACGACGAACTTCCCGAGGTGCCGCTGCTGGCCTACATTCCGGTGTCGGTACGCGACCCCGAGCACCGGCGGTACGGCAATGCCATCACGTTTGTCAGCGATGTCATGAAACGCGCCAAAGACCGCACTGCGCAAATACCGCCGAGTCTGATGGCCGATGTCAACGACATCATCCCCACGCCGATGTTCCAGGTGGCGGCGCGCGGCCTGATGGACGTCATCTGGCTCGCCGCTGGTGCGCCCGCCGGTCAACTTGATCATGTCCAACGTGCCGGGGCCGAGCGACGGGCTCACCCTGCTGGGTGCACCGCTGCTCGCGCATTACCCGCTGAGTCTGATCTTCGACGGCATTGCCTTGAACATCACCGTGGTCAGTTACCGCGACGGTATGGACATCGGCGTCGTCGGCGATGCCGAGGCCGTGCCCGATGCGGCGGACCTGGTCGAGGATCTGCGCACGGAATTCGCTGCGCTGCTGCGGCTCACCACCGAGGACTGAGTTCAATCGGGTGTTCGGGCGGTGAACTGATCACCACCCGAACACCCGACCGGTCTTCAGACGCCCGCGGGAGCGAGGCTCTCGGTAAGCAGCCTGCTGCGCGCCTCGCTGTACTCGCGGCCCAGGCGTTCCACCAACTGCGCCGTGGAGGTGACCTCACGAATCGGGCCGATACCCTGGCCTGCGCCCCAGATGTCCTTCCAGGCCTTGGCATCGGTGTTGCCGCCCGAGCCGAAGTCCATCGCCGACGGGTCCGACTGCGGGAGATTCTGTGGGTCCAGCCCGGCCGCCTCGATCGAACCGCGCAGGTAGTTGCCGTGCACACCCGTGAACAGATTCGAATACACGATGTCACTGGCGCCGCTGGTGGTGATCATCTCCTTGTAGGCGGGCTCGTTACGCGCCTCGGTGGTCGCCAGGAACGCCGAGCCGATATAGGCCAGATCGGCACCGGCGGCCTGTGCCGCCAGGATCGAGCGGCCGTGACCGATGGCGCCGGAAAGCAGCAGTGGACCGTCGAACCAGGCCCGAATCTCCTGCACGAGTGCGAACGGCGAGATGGTGCCCGCGTGCCCACCTGCCCCTGCGGCCACGGCGATCAATCCGTCGGCACCCTTGTCGACCGCCTTGCGGGCAAAGGTGTCGTTGATGACATCGTGCAGAACGATGCCGCCGTAGGAGTGGATGGCGTCGTTGACGTCGGCCCGGGCTCCCAGTGAGGTGATCACGATCGGCACCTTGAAATCGACGCACGCCTGTACGTCCTCTTCCAGGCGCTCGTTGGATTTGTGCACGATCTGGTTCACGGCGTACGGGGCCGTCGCCAGTTCGGGATGGTCATGCCGGCGGCGCTCCAAGGTGGTCGAGATCTGCTCGAGCCACTCGCGCAGCGCGGGTGCCGGGCGCGCATTGAGGGCGGGGAAGGAGCCCACCACGCCGGCGCTGCACTGGGCGATCACCAGCTCCGGGCCCGAGCAGATGAACAGAGGCGACGCGACGACGGGCAGGGCGAGATTGTTGCGGAGAATGTCGGGAAGGGTCATGCGGCAATCACTTTCGGTCGGTGTGGACGATGGGGGACAGCGGGGGCGGTGTTGCCGAGCCGGGGCGCGACGGCGCGAGTTCGTCGGCGGTTTCCGCGATCTCGCGCCAGAACGCGATGGAGGCCTTCTCGATCATCTGGCCCGCCTTCAACGTCGCCAGTGGATAGCCGAGATCGGGCCGGTCCTGGTATCGCCGCTCCAGATCCGCGTAATAGGCCAGGCGTGCTTTACGTTCGACGATCTGGTTCTCGGCGAGCTCGCGCATGCTCGACGGGTCGACGAGCTCACCGAAATGCAGCTTGAGAAGCGCTTCGTCGTGGAGTTCGGCCGGTAGCGATGTCGTGGGGTCGCGAAGCCAATCGCGAAGGCAGTCAAGGCCTTTGTCGGTGATCGTGAAGAACTGACGCTTGCGCCCACCGTCTTCGGTCTCGGATCGCAGCAGCCCGGCACCCTCCAGTCGGCGTGGCTCCCGGTACAGCGTCGCGTGTTGCAGCGGCCATAGATAGGCGATGGACTCGGCAACGTACTGCTTGAGCTGATACGAGGTGGTAGGGCCCCGCACGGCGGTCACCCCCAGAACCACATAGGACAGGTGGGTGACTCGGAAACCCTCGGACACCGCTTGACCGTATCATTGATACGGTCCAGGTGGCCAGTGGTGGCGCCGGACGGAAGGTCGTTTACCCTTGTGTGACGCCTCACAGCGGTGGCGCCAGGCGGAATGGGTCATAGGTGACCCGTGATGGCCGGTTGCGCGCGGTGCTTGACCAACTGCAGCCACGGCACCGAGATTGGCGGCCTCCTTGAGCCGGCAGCGACCTTGTCGATGACGATCACCTGTGCGGCGCCCAGGATGACGGCGGCCATGGCCGCGCACAGACCCACCGGGCCCCTTCGGCCTTCTCGTCACAGGGGTCGAAGATGACCTTGATGTCCGGGCGGAAGACTGTCGTCATCTCACATTCGGGATCGGTGTAGATGGTGTCCACTTCGGCGGGTCGATGAAAAAGCCCATGTCAGGAAGCTCCAGTTCTCACGGTGTGACGGGTGTCGCCCATGTAAACACCGTGTTCGAACTCCAGGCAGCTGTCGTTGGTGAGCTCTTTCTACCCCCTTAGGGGTATCGCATGCCGCTGCAAGGTGCCCGATATCGAGACATCAACGAGCACCGTCGGGAGGGGATGGGGTCTAGGGGGTGGTGGCGGCGATGAACCCGTTGATCAACTCGGCGAGTTCGGCGCCGCGGTCCTCTTGCAGAAAGTGCCCGCCGCCGGTGATGGTGGTGTGCGGTTGCCCTTGCGCTCCCGGCACGTTGTCCAGGAACAGCTGTTCGCCGCCGCGGGTGATGGGATCTTGATCGCTGAAGCAGGTGAGCAGCGGCTTGTCGAAGGTCGACAGGACCGACCAGGCATGGATGTTGGCGGCCGATTCGGGATCGTCGGTGCTGGTCGGCACCAAGGTGGGGAAGACGCGGGCCCCGGCCTTGAACGAGTCGTCGGGAAACGGTGCGTCATAGGCGGCGATGACCTCGGCGGTCAGATCGGTGGTACAGCCGCCGTTGATGATGGCACCGACGGGGAGGTCCGGGACTTCTTGAGAGAACTTCTGCCAAGCGGCGAACGCCTCGCCCAGCGAGGACTCACCGGTGGGCAGCCCGGTGTTGGCCACGATCACCCGATCGAACCGTTGCGGTAGCGCGGTCACCAGACGCAGGCCGATCAGCCCACCCCAGTCCTGTCCGAAGAACGTGATGTTCTGCAAGTCGAGCATGTCGAACACGAGGGCAGACATCCAACCGATATGGCGCGCGTAGGTGTAGTCACCGGTCGCCGCGGGCTTGTCGCTGCGCCCGAACCCGACCAGATCCGGTGCAATGACACGATGTCCGGCGGCCACCAGCGGGCCGATCATGTGCCGGTACAGATAGCTCCAGGACGGTTCGCCGTGCATCAGCAGAATCGGATCGGCATCGAGCGGGCCTTCGTCGAGATAATGCAGGCGCAGTGTTTGTCCGGCGCCACTGGGGATTTCGGCGTAATGCGGTGCGAAACCGTAGTCGGGCAGGTGGGCGAAGCGCTCATCGGGTGTGCGGACGATATCCATGGTGTGTCTCCTGGGTCGGCGGGGTCGGGGAACTACTGGCGCGCCATCGCCGCCCTGGAGGCGACGGCATCGGATCCCGTGGGCGGGGACGAGACCAGGTCGACGGTGATTTCGTGCAGGATCCCGCGGAATGCGAAGGGTGAGCGGTAGCGATCGGATACCGCCGATCCGTGGTCATAGCCGATGCTCGATCCGACGGAGGAGATCATCAGCATGTACAGCGGCAGGTCGGCGTGTCCGACCGGCACGGAATCGATCTCGAGGTCCACGGTGCCGCCACGATGGTCGCCGCGCCGGAACCTGGCGGTCAACACCGCATCGCCGGCGGCTAGTGCCCGGGTCGAGATGACCACGGTGTGTTCGCCGAATGCGTTGTAGTCCACCACCAGGTGGTCGTCCTGGACGAACACCGCGATACCCGAATTCTCTGTGCCCGTGGCCCACAGCACGCCGTCTTGGCCGTCGGCGCGGGCGACCCGTGCCGTCAGGTCGAAGCTGGTGCCGCCGATCGGGGCGAAGGCCTGCGGCGGAATGGGCGAGCACGGGGGACGGTAGGTGTAGCGGCCTTCGACCGGATGCGGCGAGTGATGCCGAAACCGGGGGGCGAACAGTTCGATACCGCGGTCGTCGAGTGGCAGCACGCCGTGCCGGTCGGCCTCGAGCCACCACAGGGCGATCAGCTCCGCCAGCCGTTCGGGTTCGGCTCCAGCCAGGTCCTCACACTCGGACATGTCGTGGGACAGGTCGTAGAGCTCCCAGGGCTCGGTGTCATAGTCCGCGCCGGGGATGTGCTTGCACACCGCCTTCCAGTGGCCCGCGACCAGCGCACGGCTACCGGCCATCTCGAAGTATTGGACGGTGTTGGTCGAGGGCGCGGCGGGGTTGTTGAGCAGAGCGGCGAACGAGTGGCCGGTGACCGGGAGTTGTGGTATCCCTCGGTAGATCGGCGGTGGCGTCACACCGGCGAGTTCGTAGAGTGTGGGGGCGATATCGCTGACGTTGACGAACTGGTCACGTCGGGAGCCGCGGTGGTGTTGGTCGATGCCGGCCGGCCAGTGCACCAGCATGGGGACATGCACTCCGCCCTCGTGGGTGTTCTGTTTGTACCACTTGAACGGGGTGTTCCCGCACTGAGCCCAGCCCCACGGATAGTTGGTATGGCTGTGCGGGCCGCCGATATCGTCGAGTCGCGCCACCGCGTCGGCTGGATCCTCCAGGATGCCGTTGAAGAACTTCATCTCGTGCAGCACCCCGATCGGCCCACCCTCCTGGGATGCTCCGTTGTCCGACAGGAGGATGAGCACGGTGTTGTCCCAGACGCCGATTCGGCGTAGACCGTCGACAAAGCGGCCGATCTGATCGTCGGTGTGGTCCAGGAACGCGGCGAACGCCTCCTGCAGACGGCACGCCAGACGTTGCTGGTCCGCCGGTAGGGTGTCCCAGGCCGCCACGCCTGGGTTTCGCGGAGCCAGTGCGGTTCCCGCGGGTATGAGCCCGGTTTCCAGCTGACGGCGGTACACCCTCTCGCGGGCGATATCCCACCCCTCGTCGAATGCACCGCGGTACTTGCGCAGATAAGCGGCCGGCGCCTGGTGCGGGGCGTGCGCGGCACCGAAGGGAAGGTAGGCGAAGAACGGTCGGTCGGGCCGCACGCTGGTGCTGTCGGTGATCATGGCGAGTAACCGGTCGACCAGATCTTCGCTGAGGTGGTATCCCTCTTCGGGCCGCGCCGGGGGATCGACCATATGGTTGTCGCAGACCAGTTCGGGACTGAACTGGTCGGTCTCACCGTCGAGGAAACCGTAGAAGCGATCGAATCCGCGTGCCAGCGGCCATTGGTCGAATGGTCCTGCCGCCGAGCACTGTTCCATGGGGGCCAGATGCCATTTGCCGGCCGCGAAGGTCGCGTAGCCGGCGGTGTGCAGCACTTCGGCGATGGTGGCGGCGCGGTCGGTGATGTGTCCGAGTTGGTGCGGAAATCCGGTCCGGAAATTGGAGACCGCACGCATGCCCACAGCGTGCTGGGATCGGCCGGTGAGCAGTGCGGCACGGGTCGGCGAACACAGCGGTGTCACATGAAAGTTGGTGAACTGCAGCCCGTTGCCGGCGAGTTGGTCGATGTGCGCGGTATCGATATCGGAGCCGTAGCAGCCCAGCTGGGCGAAGCCCGTGTCGTCGAGCACGATCACCACCACGTTGGGAGCATCTTGGCCCGGGTGTGGTGGTTCGCTGAACTCCGGCACCGATTCGGCGATGGTGGTACCGATGGTGCCACCGAAGTGTTGGTCTGGCTGCGACATGGCAACCCCCTCTCTCCGGCGACGCTATGTGTTGATAGTTCCACTGTCAATACTTTGGAGCAGTGCTAGCCTCACGATCGATGAACCACACACCGCCGGAGCCAGCCGAACCGGTCGACGGCCGCCGCGCGCGACGCGAACGGGGCCGTGCGGCGGTGGTCGAGGCGACCATCGACCTTGTGTTGGAGGGTTTTTCACCGCCGACCGTGGAGCAGGTTGCCGACCGGGCGGGTGTTTCCACCGCGTCGGTGTTCCGATATTTCGACACCCTCGACGAGCTGCGTGATGAAACCACCCGCCGTTACTACCAGCGATTCGCCCATCTGTTGCAGATCTCGGATCTCGGCGTTGGCACCCTGGATGTGCGGATCAGGCGCTTCGTCGACAGCCGCCACGAGCAGTACGCGGTGACCGCGCCGATGGCCCGAATGGTGCGCAACCGCGCCTCGAAGGTGTCTGCTCTGCAGGAGATCCTGCACCGGCACCGCGCGGCGATGGCGGCCGATATCGGCACCCACTTTGCCGCCGAACTGGACGAACTCGGCGCGGCGGCGCGGGGGGATTTGGTCGGCACCATCGCCACCCTGACGTCGTTCGAGGCGTGGTCTGAGTTGACCGAGGATCACCGCCGGACGCCTGCGCAGATTCGGCGCGGATGGATCGGGGCGCTCACCCGATTGTTGACCGGCTGAGCGGCCTGTGGCGCTTCACGCGTGCAGCGATTCGGCCAAGGTGTTGACGACGGGCCTGGTGATCATCGTGTAGGTGTCGGCGATGGCGGCGTCGCGGTGAGTCTTCTGCGCCTGTAGCCGTGCCGGGTCGGTGGCGACTGCCATGAATGCCCTTCGGCTCGGAAAGAGATTGAATCGGACCTGATGCCAGGAGCGGCCGTCGCCGACGATGGTGCCGTCGACCCTGAACCAGCCTGCCACGCGGGCGCCGTGGGACAGTGCAACACCGGCGGCGGCGCTCTGATAGGCCTGCATGGCATCGGGGGTGGTGCGTGCGGATTCCGGATCGGCGAAGCGCAGCACGTGCACGATCATCACCGGCCCGTCCTGTGTGCTCGGGGGTTCGGGGACATTTTTCCAGTCGAGCTGTTCCAATCCGTGCGGAATCGGCGGGTAGGGCAGCGGATCGCAGCCGAGGACGATGGTCTGATCCATCCCGGCTTCTTTGTGGACATGCGCGGCCTGGAAATCAGACCGTGACTGCATGTCGATGAACGATCGCCCGGTCGGGTAGCGCACGACGGCGATCCGATCCCACGTCGGAGCATCGCCGAGGAGTTGGGTTTCGACATCGGCAAGAAGGCACAGCTCGGCGCCGATTTCGGCCAAGGTGTCCAGCGGTGCGTACAGATCGTCGGCTTCGCGTCCGGAAATGGTGCCGGCGACCCCGTCGCCATAGTCTGCGACAGCCCGGTACTTCATCAGATTGACCATCCAGCATGGCTTTTCGGACTCGGGTGTCACATCACTCAGTCGAGCGGCGTAGTCGAGATCGATCAGGCCGTATCGGGGGCGATGGTGAATCACGTTGTCTCCAGGACGATTGCGGCGTGGGTGTATCGAGCTGACTCCACGCTAAATTATGAGAGTTGCACTGTCAATATCTGAGGTATGCGGGTGATCAACCGACGACAGTGGTGACGGCGAGCGCGACCACACAGGCGGCGATCACCGCGGTGGTCAGTCCGTATATGGCGGTGCCGGTCCGGCCGACGGCGAACGTGCCCATCAGATTCCGGTCGCGCGCGATGCCGATCATCGCGATCAGGATCGGCACCAGCAGCACGGCATTGAGGATCTGGGTGGCCACCAAAATGGTGACCAGGGGCACCCCGGGTAACAACACGGCGGCCGCACCGGCGACGGTGACGGCTCCGAATGTCACATAGAACGTCCGTGCCTCCCTGAACGAGTCGTCCACAGCCCCCTCTGCTCCCGCGTACTCACAGACCGAGTAGGCGGTGGACAACGGCAGTACCGAGGCCGCCAGCAGCGCGGCGCCGATCAGTCCGATGGCGAACAACGTGGCCGCGGCACTGCCGGCCAGCGGCTCCAAAGCCCGAGATGCGTCGGCGGCCTCGGTGATCTGCAGTCCGTTCTCGTGCAGAGTCGCCGCACATGCCACCACGACGAAGAATCCGATCACTCCCGTCAGAACGGCGCCGGTGACGACGTCCACCCGCTCCAACCGAAGATCGTCGGTGCGCAGTTTCTTGTCGACGGCATAGGACTGGATGAACGACAGACCCCACGGCGCCAGTGTGGTGCCGACGGTGGCGGTCACGATGGCCAGCGCGGCGCCCGTGGCCGGCATCGAGGGCACCACGAGTCCGCGTGCGGCAGCACCCCAGTCCGGTTCGGCGAGGATTCCCGAAGCGATGTAGGCGAGAAACACGGTCGACAACAGGAGCAACACGTGCTCGACGCGGTGGAAGCTGCCACGCAGAACCAGGAGCGAGACGATGATGGCCGCGGCGGGCACGCTGACCCGACGATCGATGCCGAACAGCTCCGAACCCGCGGCGATACCTGCAAATTCGGCACACGTGGTTCCGATGTTGGCGACCACAAGGGTCGCCAGCGTGGCACCGCCGATGCGCACACCGTAGCGCTGGCGCACCAAACCGATGAGCCCTTGACCTGTGATCACACCCATCCGTGCCGCCAACCCATGGAAAAGGACAAGTGCGATGGTGGACAGCAACAGCACCCAGAGAAGCTGATAGCCGAACTGAGCGCCGAGCACCGAATAGGTGGTGATTCCTGCCGGATCGTCATCGGACAGGCCGGCCAGCAAGCCGGGCCCGATCACGGCGACCAGCGCCGCGACGGTGAGTTTGCCGCGTGGACCGGCAGTCATCGCTTCCGCCGTACCCGGCGCCGCGGCCACACCCGTGAGCGCAGCAAGTGGCGACCGAGCAGTCGCGGTGTGCGCTGCAGGCGCGTGCGCCACTGCGCTGCATGGGCGGACGGCATGGCGGTGACGATCCGTTCGACATCGGGGTTCGGCAGCGCCCGCAGCACTCGTTCCCCGGTTTCGGGGTCTACGCGCACCGCCGAAGCGGCAACTGCCGGAGGGTAGGCCGCGACGACCTCGGCGGCCGCGGACACGTCCAGCCGGCCCATCAGTTCGGCCAGTGCGACAGCGTCGAGATGGTGTATGGCAGCCCGTGGTGTCGACAGCGCGACCGCGTGGCCGCGCTCGGAGGTCGGATGTAGATCGGACCACGCCACGGTGTCGTGTCGCGCGCGTGCGGTGACTCTTCCCAATCCCAATCGGCGCACAACCCCGGCGAATCCGACGTCGACGCCTGTAGCCTCCAAGCGGTTTGCGTCACGGCTCACCAGGAGAACGTCGGAAACCCTCGCTATTCGGCGACCGACGATATCGAGGACCTGGGTGTCCAGCACATCGCGGTGCAGCCAGATCTCTGTGTCGTCCCCGGACGGGGCGGTGATACCGACGCCGGTGTCCACCACGAGACCACTGGCCGTGCAGCCCAGGACCGCGGACCACGGGGCGGTCAACGGGGCGTCGTGTCGGCGGGCGATGAGTAGGCCGGTCACCGGCGCCGGCTCCCGGAGCCCGGTGAACCGGACACACAGATCGTCAAGGCGGCCGATGGATCGGCCTGAGCGGTCGTGAACGCGTCGACCGATCACCTCACTGAGTAGCACGGGTCCGGGTCTGACACCGTCGATCGACGGCAATATGGCCGGCACGGTGGTTTCCTCCTGCCATGTCCGCACACCGAAGGCACTGACGAGGCCACGGTATCCGTCAGGGCGTGAAGTCGGCGGGCAGTTGAATGTCGGCGATGGCGACGTTCTCTTCAAGATGGGCCACCGACGAGGTGCCGGGGATCAACAGCACGTTGGGTGCCACCGACAGCGTCCAGGCCAGCGCGATCTGGGCCGGGGTACGGGCGAGCTCGGCGGCCGCATTCTGCACCGCGACATTGCCGAGTACCGGGTTGTCGGTGGTGAAACCGGAGCCCAGCGGAAAGAACGGCACGAAGGAGATGCCGTGTTCGGTGCACAGGTCGAGCACCGGCTGCGAGGAGCGGTCGACCAGGTTGTAGGCGTTCTGCACGGTGACGATCTCGGTGCGGTCCAGCGCAATTCGAAGGTGGTCGACCGAGACGCTGGACAGTCCGATCCCGGCGATCAAACCCTCGTCGCGGGCAGCGATCATGGCGGTCAGCTGGCGGTCGAACAGCTCCCGGTCCACCGGGCTCACACTGTTGGGATCACCGGAATGTATGCGTAGATTCACCGCTGCGAGGCGATCGATACCCAGGGTTTCCAGGTTGGTCTCGATATCGGCGCGCAGTTCATCGGGCTGCTGCGCGGACAGCCACTCGCCCTGTTCGCTGCGGCGGGCGCCGACCTTACTGACCAGTGCAAGGTTTTCGGGGTAGGGATGCAGTGCCTCGCGGATGAGCTCGTTGGCGACATCGGGTCCGTAGAACTGGGCGGTGTCGATATGGTCCACGCCGAGATCGACGGCCCGCTTCAGCACGGCGATGGCCTGATCATGGTCGCGCGGCGGCCCCATCACACCGGGGCCGGGCAACTGCATGGCGCCGAATCCGATGCGCTTCACGGTGAACGGGCCCAGCGGAAATGTTGTCGTCATGGGTCACACTACCTCGCCACCGACGGGATTATTCCGCGATCGCGAGCGTGTGGAGGGCTTGTCGGGGGTCGGGTGGATAGTGCATGCAAAGAGCGCCGCCGAGCGTGGCGGCGTCGATCGGGGTTGGGGGGCACCATGGGAAACAGAGCCAATATCGTGTTGGTAGACCACGACGGCTGGCAGTTGCGATACGCGCACTGGGCCGGCTGTCGAATGCTCGACGCGCTTCTGGCCGGGCCGGAGATGGCTGTGCGCTACATCCGGGACCAGCAGACCAGCGATTTCTGGACCGACGAGCTGTGGGCGGACGGCGGCCTGCTGCTCGATCTCACCGAGCACCGGTTGCTGTTCTTCGGTGAGGAACTCATGGCGACCATGAACGAACGCCGGGCCATGTTCGAGGTTCTGGTTCTACTCTGGCCGGGTTACACCATCTCGTGGGCGTACGGTGCGACGGCGGAGATCGCGGCATATGTGGGGGCACAGGCATCGCTGCGCGACATGCCATCCGAACCCGAGCTGACCCTGGCCGAGGACACTGCCCGGCTGCATCATCTCGTCACCGTCATCGACCGCATCGGCCGGGTGCGCGCGTGGCCGCTGTGGTGGGGCAGCAGCGCGGCGTGGCTCGGTCCGGACCTGCTCGACATCTTGCCGGGGCCCGGTGAACCGGCCTTGGAGTTGGGGGTGATTCCAGAGAGCGGCGTCTATGTCAACGTGCCGAACAAGACGCTCGGGGTGTGGATGACCCGTCCCGTACCGGGCTTGCTCCGATGGTTGCCACAACTGTGGCCTGGGTGGCGGACCGAGTTCTGGGAGGACCGTTTCGAAGAACACCTGCGACGGTGTGGCGGGCAGATCACCGCTCCCATGGTCGATATCGACTCCGGCCTCGCCGAGGCCCAGTCATGGCTTCGGAAAAGGGTTTTCCAGAGCGATGCGGACAGTCCGGCAGGCCGGATCGCGCACCTGGCCGAATTGTTGGCGGACGCGAATCTGCCTACTCCGGAGATCAGTCCGGCGGCGGTGGCGGGCGGAGGGGCACGGCCGACGGCGCAGGAGTGGGAACGATTCGAGGACGCGTGTGCTGCGGTGCGTGCCGCGGTGAGGGCGGCATGATGCGGTGACGCGTTTGCGTCGCCTTGATTCGTCCTGCGCGCCATCCGGTATCTCTCGATTCGGCTACCGCGCCGGTGCGCGCAGGCTATGAATCAAGGGGTGAGCAACCACCACGTGAACCTGACCCCGCACGAAGAATCCCTGATCGACGAAAGTCATCCCGAAGCGCTAACCCGGATGGACGAGAAGTCACTCAAAGAGCTGCAGAGCCGTTTGCGCACTGCGCGGGAGAAGAACTTCAGCCTGCTGCGCAGGCAGGGCGCGGCGCGGGTCGAGGCCGAGGGCGGCCGCGGCGCGGCCGCGCAGGCCAACGAGAAGCGCAGTGAGAAGGTTGACGTCTTCGGCGACGCGCTGGCGCGGGTCGATCAGCGTCTACAGGAGCTCGCCGCATCCGACTGAGTGCGTCCGGCCGAGTGTCGCCGAGTGTGCAACCAGTGCGGTGATCGCGCGAATCTGTCGCAGTGGATGCGCACTCGGTGTCGGGGCGTCAGCGCTGCGGCGGGACGGCAATCAGGTGATGCGACACCGGCTTTCCCTGTGCGTACCGTTCGACGTTCTGCTCGATCACCAGGTCCTGTCCGGTCTGCCGGGTGTGGTGCTGATGCAGGTGCTCGCCCCAGGACCGCACGATGAAGGTTTCGACGAAGGTCTGCTCGCGCTCGACACTGCGGTACAGCCGCCACCTGGCCGCTCCGGTGCGCTGCCGGGATCTGCCAAGCACCGCCATCGCCGCCAGGAATTGTTCTTCATCCTGCACCGGAACGAGATAGTCGGTCATCACCAGCACCGGGCCGTCCAGCGGTTCGGGCTCGATCACCAGCGATGGCTCCGGCCAGTGCGAGGAGGGGCTCAGATCGATGTTGCCTGTCTTGGCGTGCAAGGGCCACCACAGCGTCGAGATCGCACAGCCCACCAACAGGCCCGCGCTGACCAGCAGGCTGTTCACCGGCGTGGTCGTACCCGCGAGCACACCCCACAGAATCGACCCGAGCGCCTGCCCACCCATGAAGATCAGCTGATATACCGACAACCCCCGGGCACGGACCCACCCGGGCAGGCTCAGTTGCATCGACGCGTTGAGTGTGGACAGACACAGCAGCCAGGCCGTCCCGCCGAACACCAGCGCGATGAGCACCACGGCGAACAGGTCCACCAGTGCCAGAACCGCTGTCGCCGCGGCGAACCCGGTGGCGGCCAACGCCAGCAAGGTGTTCTCGCCGAACCGGGACCGTAGCCGGGACAGGCCCACTGCGCCCAGCACCGCACCGAGTCCGAGTGCACCGAGCAGCAGCCCGTACCCCGATGACGTCAATCCCAGCTTCCGGTCGGCGATCACAGGCAGCAGACCCCACAGCGCGCTGGCCGGAGCGATGAAAAGTGCAGTGCGCAGCAGTATCCGACGAACGATGGGGGAGCTTCGGATGTACCGTCCGCCGGCACTCAGCGCCGCCAGCGCCCGTTCCGACGGGAAATTCTGGTCGACGGTGGGCCTGCGCCACAGCACCAACACGATCACCGTACCGACGAAGGACACCGCGTTCAGCGCGAACACGACTGTGGGCCCTGACAGCGACACCAGCGCTCCGGCGATCGCCGGTCCGATGGCGCGGGCGCCGTTCATGCTCATGCTGCCCAGCGCCGCGGCCGCGGGGATCTGTGCTGCGGGAACGAGGTCGGGCTGGATGGCCTGCCAGGCCGGCATGGTCAGTGCCTGACCGCACCCGATCAGGAACAACAACAGCAGCAGGACCGTGGGGGTGGTCAGTCCGGTGCCGGTCAACACCGCGAGCAACGCGACCGCGGACGCCATCGCGCCCTGGGTCGCGATGAGCAGCCGCCGCCGGTCGATCAGGTCGGCCAGCACTCCGGATGGCAGCGCCAGCAGCATGACCGGCAGCGTGGTGGCGGTCTGCACCAGGGGCACGAGCACTGCCGCCCGCGGATCACCGACGAGCATCCACTGGGCGCCCACCATCTGCATCCAGGTGCCGAGATTGGAGACGAACTGCGCGATCCACAATGCGCGGAAGACCGGCGACCGTAACGGCGCCCAGGTCGTCACCGGCGAGCTCACGGGCTCAATCTACGCGCCATCGGTGCGCTCTTCCGGCCGATGCGGGCTGGCCCGCAGCGAGCCGGGGTGTGCCTTCGCGTCGGGGTCCTTGCGCGTCTTGATGAGGCTGGCGACCGTCACGATCGTCAGGATGACGATGATCACGGCCAGGCTCACGTATGTGTCGATCTCGGGAATGCTGGGATTGATGTCGACATGACCCCAGTGCAGGACGAGCTTCACGCCGATGAAGGCCAAGATGATCGACAGCCCGGTCGACAGGTACACCAACCGGTCGAGCAGCCCTTTAACGAGGAAGAACAGCGCTCGCAGCCCGAGCAGCGCAAAGGCGTTGGCGGCGAAGACGATATAGGCCTCGCTGGTGATGCCGAAGACCGCGGGGATGGAGTCCAGCGCGAACAGCAGATCCACGCTGCCGATCGCGATCAGCACCGCCAGCATCGGCGTCGCCATCCGGCGGCCCTGGGCCCGGGTGAACAGTTTTCCGCCGTCATAGTCGTCGGTCACCGGCACGAACCGGCGCGTCGCGCGGACCACGAAGTTGTTCTCGACGTCGGGATCCTCGTCGCGGTGCCGGAACAGCTGGACGGCGGTATAGATGAGCAGCAGGCCGAACACCAGGAACATGAACGAGAACAGCGACAGTAGCGTCGCGCCGAGCGCGATGAAGATGGCGCGCATGATCAACGCCAGGATGATGCCGAAGGTCAGCACCTTGTGCTGGTGCTCCTCGGGTACGGCGAACGTCGTCATGATGATGACGAAGACGAACAGGTTGTCCACCGAAAGGCTCTTCTCGACCAGATAGCCCGCGAAGTACTCGGTGCCGGCGTCGCCCCCGTAGGTCATGGCGAACCAGACTCCGAACGCCACGGCCACCAATATGTAGAACACCGACCACGCGGTGGCCTCCTTGAACCCGACCCGGTGCGGTCGCAGCGCGGCCAAGAGGAGGTCGACGGCGAGCAGGACGATGATCACGGCTATCGTCAGGCCCCACGTCACCGGGCTGATATCGAGCATGTGTGTGCGTCTCCTCCGCATGACCGGCACGTCCGGTTTTCAAGATCACCGGTACCCAGTCGGGGGAGTCGTCAATCACTTCCTGGTGTCGACCATAATTCCTCCGTGAGTGCACAGACCTCCCGGTCGCGTCGGTTCGGACGCATCGAGTCCGCCGACCTGACCCAGGCCGCCGTTTTCGCTGGTCTATTGGCCGCGCTGGGTCTGCCCGGCACACTGACGATCGGGCCGACGGGTGTGCCCATCACGCTGCAGACCCTGGGTGTGATGTTGGCCGGATCGATCCTGGGACCGCGGAAGGGCGCGTTGGCCGTCGGGTTGTTCGCCGTGCTGGCCATCGCAGGGCTACCGATTCTGGCCGGTGGCCGCACCGGGCTGGTGTCACTGTCGTCGCCGACGGCCGGGTTCTTCGTCGGCTGGCTGCCCGCCGTCATCGTGATCGGGATGCTGACTGCGCTGATGATGCCGCGCTACCGGACGCTGTGGGGTATCGGCATCAATATCGTCGGCGGGATGGCGGTGATCTATCTGTTCGGCACCGCGGGCCTGATGCTTCGTACCGACCTGTCCTGGTGGGCCGCGCTGGCCACCAACGGCATCTATGTGCCAGGCGATATCGCCAAGGCGGTGTTGTGCGGCGTCGTCGCCGCGCAGGTCCACCGCGCGCGTCCCGGGCTGATCACCCCGTGGCGGACCGCGCGGGCCTAGGCGGGGACGGACAGCGTGACCGAGGAGCTCATCGTCCTCGACGGCGTCTCGCACGCATTCGGGGAGCGCACGGTGTTGCGCGACATCACGCTGACCATCGGCGAGCGTCGCGTCGGCATCGTCGGAGCCAACGGAAGCGGTAAGTCGACGCTGGCCCGGTTGCTCAACGGGCTGGTGATACCCGACACCGGTGCGGTGCGGGTGCGCGGTCTGGACACCAGGCGCTCGGTCAAACAGGTGCGCCGACTGGTGGGGTTCGTGTTCACCGACCCCGACCGCCAGATCCTGATGCCGACCGTGGGTGAGGACGTCGAGCTCTCGCTGTCGCGTCTGTCGATGGATCGGGCCGCCAAGGCGGCGCGGGTGGCCGAAGTGCTGGAGAGGTTCGGACTGTCCGGGCATGCCGACCAGCCCGCGCACCTGCTCTCGGGCGGACAGAAGCAGTTGTTGGCGCTGGCCACCGTGTTGGTCACCGAGCCGGCGGTGGTGGTCGCCGACGAGCCGACCACGCTGTTGGATCTGCGTAACGCGCGGATGCTCCGCACCGCCTTCGCAGATCTGGACACCCAGTTGATCGTTGTCACCCATGACCTGGACCTCATCGAGGACGCCGATCGGGTGATCGTGTTGGACGAGGGCCGGGTGGTGGCCGATGACGTACCTGCCGCCGCGCTGGCGGTGTACCGGCGGTTGATGGGGTGAGCGTGCTTGGCGATTACCGGCCGGGGACATCATGGCTGCACCGACTGCCGGCCGGGGTGAAGCTGGTCGGGCTGGGCGCGGTGATCATCGTGATGACCATCGTGGTGAACTCCCCGATGAAGCTGACCGTGGCCACCGCCGCACTGCTGGTGGCCGCCGGCTCGGCGCGGCTGTCGGTCTGGTCGCTGATCGTGCAACTGCGCCAGGTGCTCTGGGTGGTGGGCTTCATCTTCGTTCTGCAGGTCGTGCTCACCGACTGGCGCCGGGCGCTGGTGGTGTGCGGGGTGTTGCTGCTTGCCGTGGCCTCGGCGGCGATGGTGACCCTGACCACCAGGACGACGGCGATGCTGGATGCGGCGATGCGGGCGATGGGGCCGCTGGCACGGTTCGGTTTTCCGGTCCGACAGGTCGCCATCGCCCTTGCCCTGACGATCCGGTCGATCCCCTTGCTTGTCGACATCATCGCCCGCGTCGACGAGGCGCGGCGCGCCCGTGGCCTGCGCGTCACCCCACGGATCGTGTTCGTCCCGATCATCGTGGGGGCCTTGCAGGCCGCCGATGATTTCAACGAGGCGTTGATTGCGCGCGGTCTCGACTGACCGGGCCCGCGCGCGGAGTCAGCCGCTCTCGGCGAGGCCGGCCTCGGCCTGGACCAGTTCGACGGTGTCACCGACGTCGATGGTGACCACGGCCGTCGCCTGGAACAGGCCATGGACGTCGTCGGTGCGCGCCACGGTATGGGCCCGCGCGAAGAGCGGCTGCACGTCGAACACCTTGACGCGTACCTTTTCCCGAGTGAGACGGCCCAACTCGCGTCCGGACTCGGGATCGGTGATGACCTGACCGAACTCCGAGTGGACCGCGAACACCATGCCCGCCGTCACCCCGGCCTGCGAACCCCGGTTGATGACCAGGGTGTAGTCGTCTTCGATATGGGCCACCTGGCCGTTCACGAGGCCGCCAACGAACTGCTCTCCCGCAGAGCGGTTTTGGCACCCGCTCGGATGCGCGGGCGGGCCGCGGACTCATCGGGGAGCAGCAGTGCGTCGATGGGCGTCGTCTCGGTCTGCTCGGTGCCCAGGGTGAGTTCGAGGGCGGTCTTGGCCTGGAACAGTGCGATCATCGCCGCCTGCTGACGCTCGGCGCCGAAGGAGTTCAGCGCCAGCGTGAGCTTGTGGTCGACGTAGTCCACCGCGCGCTGCAGGTCTTTCGCGGAGGCCGCCGGAGCGGCTGTCGCGGTTTGCGCGGTGTGGTCGGCCTGGGAGTGGCCGTTGCCGTACCGGCGATGGCCGAGCGCGCCGAGTGCGATGGCGCACACCGGAATCACGACCACCGAGCAGAGCAGGCCTGCTGTGCCCCGCCAGGCGATCGAACCCACGATGCCGAGCAGCATCAGGGCGGCCAGCACGGCCATGGTGCGCAGAGCCGGCGGCACGGAACCGACTGCCCGGCTGGTGGCGCGTGCGACGTCGGCACACGATGTGGCCACCGCATGGGCTGCCGTGAGGAGGGCGGTTCCCGCGCTGCGGGCCAACCGCCCTGCAGTGTCGACATGCCGCCGGGTCACCGGATTCTTCGGCATCGACCATCCTCGAGCACCCTGCCGAGAATCTTGTCCGGTGGTCTTCGCGTCGGCCGTCGGGGCCTCGGCGGCGGGGGGATAGCCCGGGCGCGCGGGCTGTGGGTCCGAGGTCACCGGAGGCACCACAGCGACAGTTGACCCATCGAACACATTGGTGTCATTGGTCTCAGTCGTGTCACTGGTCACAGTCGCACCGTCGGCCACGTTCGCACCGTCGGCCACATTCGCATCATCAACCACAGTTGTATTTTCGCGCCCTCGCCGTGCGAAAATCTCTCCGGCGCGCCGATGCCACCCCGAATATGTGCCGGACAGGTGCATAAAACGAGGAATCGGACGCGGAGCGAAAATATTGACGGTCGTTGCGTGAAATATGCGTGCACGGGGTACGCGTGCGTCGGCGAAAGGGAGCCCGATGATTAATGCAGGGGAGCGGCGGCTCGGTTTGTGTCCGGGTTGCGGCTATCCGGTGATCGGCCCGCAGGCCTGCGCGGTCTGTGCCCCGTTGCTGACCGCTGCGCAGGGCGAGCATGCCGACGCGGGACCGGGCCCCATCGTCGCCGCGTAACCGTCACCATCGATCGGTTCGGTTCACCGCAGCATTCCCAGCAGCTGGTTGAAGAATTCGGACATGGACGGGTGGGTGTACATCCCCTCCCGCATGGCGGTGGCGGTAACCCGGTGCCGCATGGCCAGTGACACCAGATTGATGACCTCGTGCGCGTCATGACACAGCAGCGCCGCGCCGAGGATCAGGTCGGTCTCGGCGTCGACCACCAGCTTAATCAGGCCCGCGGTCTCACCGACGATGCGGGCCCGCGGCACCGTCGCCAGCTTCGCCACCGGGCTGACCGCCACCCGAACGGCCCGACCGGCCTGGCGTGCCTCGCGCTCGGTCACCCCCACGCGCGCCAGCGGCGGCGTCAGGAACAGACAGTTCGGTACGGCGGCGCGCTGGGCCGTGGAGCGTGGCTGAGCGACACCCGACAGCTGGTCGAGCACGATGCGGTGATCGTCGAGGGAGATGTAGGTGAATTGCGGGCCGCCGTTGACATCTCCGACGGCATACACGTTGGGCACGCCGGCGCGCAGGAACTCGTCGACCGCGACGGCGCCGTTGGCAGCGGTGCGTATCCCGGCGGTGTCGAGGCCAAGGCCCGCGGTGTCGGGAACCCGGCCCAGGGCGACCAGGATGGTGTCACCGTCCGCGGCAGTGGTTTGGCCGTCGACCGAGTAGCGCACCCGCGCCCCGCCGCCCACCGTGCTGACCTCGTGGAGGGCCGCGCCGGTGACGATCCGCACTCCGCGCCGCTCCAACAGGTCGCGCGCCGACGCGGCGACATCGTCGTCCTCGAATCGAAGGATCTGCGAATGGTGTTCCAGGACTGTCACTTCGGTGCCGAAGCCAGCCATCATCGATGCTAACTCCAGCCCGATGTACCCGCCGCCGAGCACCACCAGCCGATCTGACCGTGGGACCCTGGAGAGCAGTTCGGCGCTGGTGACGGCAACCGGGCATTCGCGGAGACCAGGGATGTCGGGAACCACCGGCACCGAGCCGGTGTCGATCACGACGGCGGCGGCCGACACGGTCACCTCACCGTCGGCGGTGCTCACCGATACCGAATCGGGCCCGGTGAAAACGGCTCTGCCGGTCAGCACCCTGACACTGGGAATGGGATCGAAGATGCCGTAGTTGACCGCGCGCAGATCCGCGGTCAAGGCTTGGGTGGCCGTTACCGCGACGGCATGAGCGGTGACCCCGTCCTCGCCGGGGCGACGTTGCTCACTGTGATAGACCATCGATTTGGTCGGCACGCACCCCACGTTGATGCAGGTGCCGCCGTACATGGCCGGGGACTTTTCGACCAGGACCACGCTGCGACCCTGGTTGCCGAGCGCTGCGGCCAACGTCTTGCCGCCCTTGCCGAATCCGATGACCAGCAGGTCCACTCGCAGATGTGTCATCCTGCCCTCCTCTGCGACGCAACGGTATTCGTCAGCACCGGTATCACTGTGGATGCGCCGCGATGTACTCGACGGCCGGAACGGGGGAGAGGCTTCGGTAACCGACAGGGAGCAAGACGTCGCCGGCCGTGGTCCGGTAGTACACCTCCCATCGGTAGAAGCCGGCGAAGGCGCGCGGATCCGCGGCGAGTACCGCCGCATAGGCCTTGACGGCCGCCACGTAATCATCGGAGTTGTTGTACCGGAACAGCGCATGATCGGGATCGTCGACGAAGCCGTTGGAGGCCAGATAGCGACCCGCGGCCAGAATCGCGTCGCGCGGGTCGCGGATGTCTCCGCCGGCGCCGTGCGCGGCGAACGTCGACGGTAAGAACTGCATGGGTCCCTGCGCACCGGCGCTGCTGGTGCCGGTGATGCTGCCGAGCCGGGTCTCGACCAGGTTGATCGCGGCCAGGTAGTTCCAGCCCACGCCCGAGGTGGCCTGGGCCTCTCGGTAATGGTCGAGCAGTTCATCGGCGGGCTTTGGCGCGACGATCCGCCAGGCCGGCAGGGTCGCGTTGGCCTCGGTGGTGAGCAACGCGTCCAGATGGCGGCGGGCGGTGATGTTCAGGTCGTAGACCGAGACGAACTCCGCCGGGATGCGCGGGCGAACGATCGCATCCCATTCGGGATGCCTACCGATGGTTCGATAGGCCATCTGTTGGCGGCGCGCCGCGATCTGCAGCACCGGCTCCGGTGCGCCGGCGTCACGCAGCATCCGTTCGTCGGTGACCAGATCGTCGGCGATCTGAGCCGGATCGGCCGCCAGCCGCGGCTGTGCGGGAGCCGCCGGTGCCGGACGTGGTCGCGACGGAGCGGTCGGTGCGGTGGCGGCCGGATTCGCGGCCGCCGGCTGCTCGGCCGGCGGCCGAGGGTGCGCGCAGGCGACCATCGTTGTCAGCACCGTCATCGACGCGGCGACAGCCACCGCCATCGACACGTCCCGGCCAAGTCGCGCATTCCCGGCCGTCGGGAGGTGTCGTTCGCGTAATTTGCGATGCAGCTTCACCGAGCAGCGTGTGACGACGATGTGGCGACCATAGCAAGCGGCCGTCACCGGCACGTCCGTGCTGCGAATTCGGTGCGGTGCATCGGTATCGCTTCGGAAGGGACTCTCATGGGATATGCCGCGCACATCGGACGAGTGGGGGCGTTGGCGGTCACATTGGGCGTCGGGGTCGCGGTGGGGTGGGCGCCGGCGGCGTCGGCCGATGCCTCGGGTGACGCGTCGTCGAGTACGTCATCCTCTTCCTCGTCGTCATCATCCTCGGGCACGGGTTCGTCCTCCTCTGCCGGGTCGTCGACGTCGAGTTCCTCGGAGACGTCACCTTCTGAGACAAGCCCTGCGACGTCTCCCACCGCAGGGGGATCGGCTGCTCCGTCGGGCACAGATCCCGGGCCGACGGACCCGACCGACACCTCGGGGCAGGCGGGCTCCGAGGAATCCGACGCCGCACCGGACACGAAGAAGACCACCAGGAAATCTGCCCGTCAGGCCGGGACATCAGGCGTCCTGGAGCGCCGTGCCACGACCCGCGCCACGACCCGCGCCACCGAGGCGCCCGGCTCCGACACGCAATCGGGCACCGAGCGCCTCACCGCCCGACAGACGGGCATCGAGCAGCCGGCCACCACGTCGGGCGCCACGCCGGTCGTGACCGCAGACCGATTGCCACCGACCGGGGCGCCGGCCACCGTCGCCGAGACCGCCCAGCCGGTCCTCGGTGCCGGTACCGCCACGACGCCGACCGAGCTCGCCTCGGCGGCCGCCGGGCAACCGCTTGTCGAGACCGATCCGGAGCAACCGCCCTTGCAGGCCGCGGTGGCCGTCGCCGCACTGGCCGCCGTGCGCGACGAGCTGGAACGTAACTCGATGCGCCGCAACGCCTCTCCGGCGGCGGCGCCGGCCGCATCGCCGGAGAGCAAAAATGTCCTGCTGATCGGGGTCGACGGCACGAACCTCAGCAAGGTGCTGTCCGATCCCGCCAATGCCAATTTCTTCACGCTGATCCAGGAGAGCACCACGGCGCCGTCGAGCATCGTGGGGCACACGACCATCTCGAATCCGTCATGGACTTCCATCCTGACCGGGTTCTGGGGTGAGCGGACCGGGGTGATCAACAACATCTTCACGCCGTGGACCTATGACAACTACCCGACGGTGTTCAATCAGCTCGAGGGTGCACACGGCAACGGCATCCAGACCACGGCCATCGCCAACTGGGACGTCATCGCGGCCATCGCCGCGGCGGGCGCGAACCGGGCCGACACGGTTCACTACATCGGCCCGGAGTCCAGCTGGGCGGCGTCCGACGATCTGGTCGGTTCGGTCACCGGTGCCACCATCGCCGCCGCCGACCGCGATGTCGCCAACTTCGTCTTCAGCTATTTCGTCGGTGTCGATGAGGCCGGACACGCCTACGGCGGCGGCTCGCAGGAGTACACCGATGCGCTGCTGAACTTCGACCGCAACCTGGGCTTGATCATGCAGCAGGTGCGTGACTGGGAGGCGGTGAACGGTGAGACGTGGACGGTCATCCTGGTCACCGACCATGGGCATCAGCCGCAGCGGGGGCTCGGCCACGGTTTCCAATCCCCGGACGAGACGGGCACTTTCGTCGTCGTGCGTGGTGAAGGATTCGGCGGATCAGGCCCCGGGAACGGTCTGATCAACCTGCAGTACGAGATCGTCGATGTCACCCCGACCGTTGTCACGTTGTTCGGCGGCACCGTCCGACCGGGTAGCGACGGCACCTCGATGACCGAGCTCACCAACAACGTCCGTCCGATCGACAACGACGATGCCTTGCGCGCGGCCCTGCAGGACATCATCGGTATGAACGGCTACCCGGATATCGCCACCGATGTGACGCTGGGGATCCGCACCATCTTCGCCTCCGTCCCTTACTTTTTGGTCGATATCGTCGACGGCATCGTCGGTGGACTGAAAGCGGTTGCCGGACAGAACATCTTCCTGGTCAGCTTCCTGGCCGGTGCGGCCGTCGGTCCCGTCGAGTTCATCGGCGACCTCGGCTACGTGGTGACCAACTTCGCGGCGCAGATCGTCGCACGGATCACCGGGGTCACCGGTGCCAGCATCTTCCCGCTGTGGCCGCCCGCCGCACCCGATTTCGCCCCGTATGACCCGGATCAGCTGATCACGATGGTCGCGGTGTGCGGCGACCCGAGCGCGGCCGCCGCGACACAGTGCCCGGCGTCGATCGCGGTCTGAGCGATCAGGGTTTCATCGAGCCCAGGTAGTAGGACTCGTCGCCGGTGGGATAGCCGCCCCCATCGGTGGCGATGTGGACGTGATCGAAATGGTTCAGGGTTTCCGAACCGTAGTCGGCCGTCCAGCTGGGCGCGCCGATGCCGGGATAGAAGCCCTGCCGCCAGATCACGTGGATGACGCCCCAGCGTTCGGCGTTGGCCAGCGCGAGTCCGGCGATCTGGTTGCCCAACTCGATACCCTGCTCGCTGTTGTGGTCGGGAATCATCACATCGATCGCCAAACCGTTGGGATGCCATTTCAGCGGATCCTGCCGGTAGCCACCGATGGTCGTGATCTCCGGGTACATCATGCTGATGGCACGGGCCACCCAGACCGTCTTCACCTGCAAGCCCGCCTCTGGCGCAACGCCGGAGGCCAACGGGAAGTCCAGAACCCGAGGTTCGACCGGGGCGGTCGCGGCCAGCAACTCGGCCTCGGTGGCGCGCTGTCCGGGTGGGGCCGAGGAGGAGGGCGGTGTCGTCGGGTTCGCACCGGCTGCCGCTCGGTGTTCGGGGTCCGAGAGGTGCGCCGGCGGTGCACCGTTCTGGACGATGACCACGGTCGCCGACACCGCCACCGACATCGTGAGCGCGAGCCACCTGCCACGGTTGCCGGCTAATGCGATCTTGCTCACGGAATGCACCTTAAACCCGGTGTCGGGTGGATCACGGCAATGTCGACGAACTGACCCGTCGAGTTCGCCCGACAGGACCTCGACCCGGCGCCGGGCTGACGCGTCGCGTCGATTGAGCAGCAACCGATGTATCGGACGGGTGCCGTGGTCGCCTCGCGTAGATCAGCAAAATGGGGCCGACGGGATTCGGTACAGGGTTGGCGCGATGACGCCGGACAAATGAACGGTCAATGGCCGACGTGTGGCGCTCGACGGAACACGTTTGCGCGATGTGTCGCAAACTGAGAGTTTTCTAAGCGCACGTCTGACATACTGCTCGCGGCAAATTGTGTCAGCTTAAGGAGCTTCGGTGGGAAACGTGCCCAGCACAGTCTTTTCGGCATTGGCAGCGGGTGTTTTGGCGACGACGGGGGTGGCCGTCGTCTCGGTGGACGGTGAGCGCGCGGAACTCGCGGGCTCGGCAACCGTCGCGGCCCCGCATATCGTGCACGCGCAACCGGTGCTGGCCGCTGCGACCGCGGTGCTGCCCGCCCCGGCCCCCAATGCGCTCTACGGTGCGCAGGTCGGCGCCGGCGCCCAGGATGCCGGTGGCCCGGCCGCCGCTGATACCGGTGGCACCCTGATCACGTTCGTTCCCGCCGACAACGGTGCCGACGATTTCTCCGCCGCGCCCGGTGACTCCGCACGTTCGGTGGCGCCCGAGTTCACGCCCGAGGTGTTGGCAGAGGCTGTCGCACGCACCGGCGGAGACCGTGACACGCCGGTCACCATGATGATCGCGGCGGCGGACGGCTCCCTGCAGGTCGCGCAGACCAATCTCGGCGATCTGCCCGGGGCCATCGCCGGGTTGCTCGGTGATATCGGCGGCCGTATCCCGGTGATCAGCTTCTTCGTCCGCAACGGTGACGCGGCCAACCCCGACGGCGGCCTGCTCATCGGCAACGGATTCACCTCGGTCACGGCCGGTGTCAACGGTGGTCGGGGCGGTTTGCTCTTCGGCAACGGTGGTGCCGGTGGACTGGGCGCCGATGGCGGACAGGGCGGCCTGCTCGGCAGTGGCGGCGACGGCGGCCTCGGCGGCGGAAACGGCGGTCACGCCGGCTTGCTGGGTAACGGCGGGCGCGGCGGCGACGGTGTCGGCGCGATCAACGGTGGTGACGGCGGTCGCGGTGGCCTCATCTTCGGTGATGGTGGTCGCGGCGGTAACGGTGATCTCACCAACACCGGCGCGGTCGGTGGTGCCGGCGGCGCCGGCGGACAGGCGGGCCTGCTCGTCGGCAACGGTGGTGCCGGTGGTGACGGCGGCAGTGCGGAAGGCTTGAACGCGGTCGGCGGTGCCGGCGGCGACGGCGGTACCGCGGGCATCCTCGGTGCCGGTGGCGGCGGTGGTGCCGGAGGCAGCGCAACCGGAACCGAAGACGTCATCGGTGGGACCGCCACCGGTGGTGCCGGCGGTAATGGTGGCCAGGGTCTGTACGCGCCGGGACGCGGTGGCAACGGGGGCTCGGCGACCGCGTCCGAGACCGGTTCGGCCGTCGGTGGTGCCGGTGGTACCGGTGGCGTGGTCGAACTCGGATTCGCCGGCGACGGCGGCACCGGCGGTGACGCGACGGCAACGTCCGGTAACGCCACCGGCGGTGCAGGCGGCAGCGGCGGTGGCAACGCGATCGTCGGCGGCGGCGGGCGCGGCGGCAACGGCGGTAACGGGACATCGCAGACCGGTGCCGGAACCGGTGGTGCCGGCGGCAGCGGCGGCGGCAGCGGCCTGGTGCTCTTCGGCGGTGGTCGCGGTGGCGACGGCGGCAACGGCACCAAGAACAACGAAGGCGGCACCGGCGGCGCCGGCGGCCAGGGCGGTAACGGCCGGGGCATCCTGACCGGCGGCGGACGCGGCGGCGACGGTGGTAATGGCGTCGGTGACGGCGGCTTCAACAGCGGCAACGGCGGCAGCGGCGGCAACGGCGGTAACGGCAACTTCGGTGGATTCGGCGGCAACGGCGGCAACGGCGGCCAGTCCAACGGCAATCCCGGCCAGGGCGGCAGCCCCGGCGGCGGACCGGGCAACGTCGGCGGCAATGTCGTCTGACCGATCGCACATGTGAGAAGGGCCGACCCGCGGAACAAGGGTCGGCCCTTTCTCGTTGGCCAGCTGAGTGACACTGGACCTACATCCGGCGACGTCACGATCGCTTGGCACCGAATCGAACACGGGGGGCCCATGACCACGTCCGGTCTGTTCCGGGCCACCGCTCTCGTCGCGGCAGTCACCGTCCTCGTCGCAGCGTGCTCCACCGACTCGGGACCCGATGATCACGGCCGACTCGGTCCGCAGGCGCAACGCGCCACCTCGCCGATCAACTTCGCCTTGCCGGAATCGGAGCGTTACCACCGGCTGGCGACCTATCCGGTGTATCTGAACCGGCCGGCGGGCGCGGACCCGGCGGCCGAGACCGCGGCCGAGATCTGCACCGCCGGCGCCGACGGCAACACCGTCATCTACACCGATGCCGCCGCCAAGCGCATCGGCTTCGTCGACATCAGCGATCCTCTCAACCCCGTTGGTGCAGGCACCATTTCGCTCCGATCGCTCGGACGCGCCGACGACCGGCCGACATCGATCACCGCGGTGGGGGAGTTCGTGCTGGTGGTCGTCGACGGCACCGGAACGGACCTCACCAAACCGTCGGGACGGGTGGACGTCATCCGGGTCGCCGACCGGACCCGGGTGCGCAGTATCGATCTCGGTGGACAGCCCGATTCGATCGCGCTGAGCCCGGACGGCAGCTTTGCGGCCATCGCCATGGAGAACCAGCGTGACGAAGAGACCGCGCCACCCGGTGGTGCCGAAGGTGACCTCCCGCAGCCGCCGACCGGATTCCTCCAGTTGTTGACCCTCGAAGGTGGGCCCGCCCAGTGGCGGTCCCGCCGGGTCGACTTCGACATCGAGCAGGCCCGCGCCGCCGGTCTGGACACACCGGAGGATCTCGAACCGGAGTACGTCAGCATCAACGCGCGCGGACAGGTCGCGGTGACGCTGCAGGAGAACAACGGCATCGCCATCATCGACGGGAACACCGGTGCTGTCTCCTCGATCTTCAGCGCGGGCACCCAGGCCGTCGAGGGTATCGACACTCACGAGGACGGCAGCGTCGACCAGAGCGGCTCGATCGCGGCGGTGCCGCGCGAACCGGATGCCATCGGCTGGATCGGTGACGATCATGTCGCCACGGCCAACGAGGGTGACTGGAAGGGCGGTACCAGAGGCTGGACGGTGTTCGACGCCGCCACCGGCGAGATCACCTGGGACGCCGGCAATTCGCTGGAAGAGCTCGCGGTCCGCACCGGGATGCACGTGGAATCGCGGGCCGAATCGAGGGGCGCCGAACCAGAGGGTCTGATCAGCACCGAGATCGGCGGTCGGCCGATGGTGTTGGTGGCCTCCGAGCGGAGCAACTTCGTCGCCGGCTATGACGTCAGTGACCCGAAGGCCCCGGCGTTCCGCCAAATCCTGCCCACCACGGCCAACCCGGAGGGCATCCTGACGATCCCTTCGCGAAATCTGCTGGTGGTCTCTTCGGAGGCGGATCATGCCGATGACGGCGTGCGTTCGGCGATCACGATCTTCGGGTACGGCGGTGCGTACGCGGGCATCGATGCCGGCAGGCCCCTGTTCCCGTCCGTCGTCTCCGGCGACCTCGACGGAACGCCCATCGGCTGGGGCGCGCTCGGTGCGCTGGCGGCCGACCCGGCCGCTGCGGACCGGCTGTTCACCGCGACCGACGGCGCGTACGGACCGGCACGTGTGCTGAGCATCGACCTGTCCAAGACACCCGCGTTGATCGACAGCGAACTGCCCATCACCGAGAACGGATCACCGGCGAGCCTGGACATCGAGGGCCTGGTGGTACGTCCCGACGGCTATGTGCTGGCCGTGGAGGGCCCCGACGGTGGCGGCAACGAGTTGGTGAATGTCGCGCCGGACGGTGCCGTCAAGGATCACGTGCGGCTGCCCGCCGAGGTCGCCACGGGTTTGGCCGGTCAGGGCCTGGAGGGGGTGGCGATCGACGGCGAGACGATCTGGGTGACCCTGCAGCGCGAGATCGCCGGTGATCCACCGGGAGTCGTGCGCCTGGGCAGGTACACCCCGGCGAACCGGCAGTGGGACTGGTTCGGCTACCGGCTGGAGCCGACCGAGGCCGACGGGGATCGGATGAGCCTGTCCGAGATCGTCGTACACGACGGTGGGTTGCTGGTCCTCGAGCGCGACAACCGCACCGGTCCCGAGGCCAGGGTGAAGGCCATCTACCGGGTCGCGCTGCCCGCCGGGCCCGGTGCGGCCGGTACCGCCGAGCCGCCGGTGCTGCCCAAGACACTCGCCCGCGACCTACTTCCCGATCTGGCCGCCACCAAGGGATTCATTCAGGAAAAGGTCGAGGGCTTCGCGATCGCCGGCAACGGGAACCTCTACGTCGTCACCGACAACGACGGTGCCGAGGCCGGCACCGGCGAGACGGTGCTGTTGAACCTCGGCCCTGCTCGCGATGCGCTCGGCTAATCCTCCTTGCGGATCAGCCGGCCCAGTGCCGCGCGGTCGGCAGACAGCAACTCGTCGATACGCGCCTGGTTGACGTCGGCGACGATGATCTCACCGACCTCCTGATACACGTTGCTGAACAGGCCGTGCTTCTTCAGCTTCTCGGTTTGGTAGATGTTGTCCTCGGTGGGTGTCACGTAGTACACGATCTCGGGCTTGAAGCGGTGGATGAGCCACAGATGGATCACGTCCATCAGGCGCTTCTTGCGCAGCTTCTCGGCGTAGGTGTTCTGGTCTCGCACCGTCAGGATGCTGCGGCCGTGCCGGTCCTTGATCGGATCGACGATGACGTCGGCGACCTTGTCCTCCCCGTCGCCGTAGATGCCGAGTTCCAGCACATCGGATCCGGCGCGACGCGGCCTCAGCTGGACCCGCAGTGTCTCGCTGAGCTGATAGTGCTCGCCCCAGATGGCCAGCCACTCTTCCAGCAGCTTCTTGGGCACCTCGGTCTGCACGAGGTGCTGGTGTTGGGTAGATCCCTTGCCCATCGATTTGGTCGTCGCGGTGCGCCCGGACGATGCGGCGAGCGCGGCATCGCTGCGCGGACCACCGACGAGGGTTTGCGGTGTGCGATAAGGCGATTCGACCAGGCGCATCTTGCGCTGCAGGCGGGCCAAGGACAGCATGCCGTCCTGGAGCAACGCGGTCGCGAATTCCTCGGCGGCCACCCCGTCGATCTGATGTCCGCCGTAGGTCATGAAGTTGAACACGAAGCCGAGCTTGCCGATCTCCTCGGGGAAGGCCCGCATCTCGTCATCGCTCATACCGGTGGTGTCCCAGTTGAAGGACGGCGAAAGGTTGTAAGCCAGCATCTTGTCCGGGTACACCGCGTGGATCGCGTGGGCGAACTCGCGGGCGTCGGCCAGGTCGGCGGTCTTCGTCTCCATCCATAGGATGTCGGCAAATGGTGCCGCGGCAAGCGATTTGGCGATCGCGTAGGGAATGCCGCCGCGGATCTGGTAATAGCCCTCCGGTGTCTTCACCCGTTCGGGGTCCCACACCACGTCCGCACCGAGGGATTTCGCCTTCTCGCGTGCGGCGTACAGCGAGGCGGTCTTGGCGAACTCCCGCCAATCGGCGGCACTCATGTCCGCGCGTTCGCCTTCGCGCTCGCGGAACTCCAACAGTTCGGCCACCGCATCGCCATAGGTCTCCAACCCGGCATCGTCTTGCCACGCCTGGACGAATTGTGATTCCACCTCGTCGAACAGGGCATCGACGGATTGGCCGGGCCGGTAGGACTCGGCTGCTCTGGACACCGCGTCGAGCAGACCCTGGCGTTCCAGCCAGGATTCGGCCGCCGCGTATTCACCCTCGGGCAACGCATAGAGCAGATGCCCGTTGAGTTCGGTGATCCCCAGGGTGTGGAAGCGCCGGGTGATCGCGAGGAAGCAGGCCTTGTACGGCGGGATCTTCACATTGGTCGCCCCGAGTAGGAACGGTTGATCACGCTCGTCGGCACGGCTGTCGATCAGGTTGGCGGCCTCGGCATCGGTGCGCGCGACGATGATGCCGGGCACCCGCATGATGTCCAACTGGAAGCGGGCGGTGTTGAGCCGCTTGATCTGTTCGTCCGAGGGGACCAGCACCTTGCCGCCCTGGTGCCCACACTTCTTGGTGCCCGGCCGCTGGTCCTCGATGTGATAGCCGGGGACGCCTGATTCGACAAAACGCCGGATCAGGTTGCGTACGTGCGGATCCCCGCCGTGCCCGGTATCGGCGTCGGCGATGATGAAGGGCCGGTAGTCGATCGGGGGTTGCGCGGCACGTTGCTCGGGGGTCATCTTCAACCGCAGGTACTGCTGGTTGCGGTCGGCGGTCAGCAGAGCGCGGACAAGTCCGGCCGCCTCGTCGGGTACTTGACTGAGCGGGTAGCTGGCCAGATCCGGTCCGGGGTCCTCGCTGATCGACCCCTTCGCCGAGGTCGCCCAACCACCGAGATAGATGCCCTCGATCCCCATCCGCTTCATGGTCACGGCTTGGCCGGGAGAGTAGGGACCGAATGTGGTGATGCTCTTCTTCTGCTCGAAGAGTTCCCGCAGTCGCGGATAGAACGCCGTGGCCGCTTCGCGCGCCACCGGATAGTCCGAGGGGATGGTGCCTCGCTGTTCGGCGACCTGGCGGGCCGAGTACAGCCGGGTGATGCCGTCGAAGCGCGGGCTGTCGAAGTACTCCTGGGTGGCGGCCACATCCTGGGAGAACTGCTGCTCGGATGTGGTGTCGGCGCTGCTGGCCATCTATCTGCTCCTCGTCGAGCCTCTGCGGACCACTCGATTATCGCGGTGCGGGATCGTGGCCGGAGGCGAGTTGGGCCGATTGCGCCCGACCGGCCGAGGTCGGACCTAGGCTGCCAGCCATGTCGATCGACGGTGCGGCCGTGGCAGTCGGAGGATTGCGGATGGCTTCGGGCATCTCGTTTTTGGTGGACCCGCTACGCGCGAACCGGCTGTGGGGCTCGCCCGATCGCCCCGACGCCACCGCCCAGTTGTTGTTGCGGTCGATGGGATACCGCGATGCGTTGATCGGGGGATTGTTGCTGGCCGCCGGTGTCCGCGGCAGGAACACCCGCGGGTGGTTTTCCCCCGCGAGCGGGAGGTGCCCCCACGCCTCCGGCGGGGCCGATGCCGCCGACCTGCTCGGTGGCGCCGGAGTTCACCATCAGATGCCGCAGTCCCAGCGGATCATCGGTCTCGGCGGTGCGGTCGTCGGCATCGGTGTCGGCCTGTGGGGTGCCACCCGGCGGCGGGTGACGCAGACCGGACCGACGGCGAGTGCGCCCGGGCATCAGATGTCGTGACTGCCCGCGGGACCCGACCGTGGCCCGTAACGCTCCTCATAGGCGCGGTGTTTGTGCGCATTGCGCTGACGGGACAGGGCGTCGACCAGGTTGGGGTTCAGCCCGTGCTTGGCGAGCATGTGCCGCCGCCAGACCTTGTTGAGCGCGTGTGAGAAGAACACGAACGGGATGAAGATCGGCAGGGTCATGCTGACGTGCAGGTACAGCGACATCGGGATGAACCAGATGGGAGCCAGGATGGCGACGGCCGGAACCGCCACCCTGGCCATCATTCGAACCGTGGCGCCGGGCCCGGCCAGGTCCTCGGCGAGCCACTGCCGCATGGGGGCGGGAAGCGTCTTGCCGTAGCAGTAGGCGATGTACTGAAGCGGGCCGGGTCGCGTCTCGGGCCCTGTGGCAGTCGGCATGGACTCGAAGTCTAAACGTCGGTATTGTGAATTGCGAATTATCTCAATCCATCAATCAGGGGTGCGGCGGACGTGGCGGACAGTTTCCTTGGCGGACCCGAACGACCGCTCTACGAGATCAAGGCCAATCTGTTCAAGGCCTTGGCGCACCCGGCGCGAATCCGGATCCTGGAGATTCTCTCGACCAGTGCGGCAGCCACCCCGGTGAGCGCGATCCTCGCCGATACCGACATCGAACCCACGCAGCTCTCCCAACACCTCGCCGTGCTGAAGCGACACCACGTCGTGCGTGGTCACCGGGTCGGCAATGCCGTGTACTACGAACTCGCCCACCCCAAGATCGCCGAGTTGCTCGTCATCGCGCGCGTGTTCTTGACCGACACCCTCTCGGCTCAGCGCGACCAGCTCGACGCCATCGGCGCACTGCCGCCCATCGGCACGGCGGCGCGATGAAGCCGTCGCGATGGTGGACAACGGCCCGCGCGCTGCTGCCCGGTGCTCGCGACTACGTCGGTCTGCGGTCATCGTGGCGACGCGATGTCCTTGCCGGTATCACCGTGGGTGTGGTGGCGCTGCCGTTGGCGCTCGCATTCGGGATCAGCTCGGGGGTAGGCGCGGCAGCGGGACTGGTCACCGCAATCGTCGCGGGCATCGTCGCCGCGGTGTTCGGCGGCTCCCATGTGCAGGTGTCCGGGCCCACCGGAGCCATGGCTGTGGTGTTGGCGCCCGTCGTCGCCCAGCACGGTCTTTCCAGCGTGGCCATCGTGACCATCCTGGCCGGCGCCATGGTGTTCGTCGCCGGTGCGACGGGCGTGGGTCGGCTCGTGACAGTCATCCCGTGGCCCGTCATCGAAGGGTTCACCCTCGGCATCGCGGTGATCATCTTTCTGCAACAGGTGCCCGCGGCTGTCGGCGCCGCAGCGCCGGAGGGGTTGCGGCCCTTGGCCGCTGCGCTCGAGGCGCTGACGACCGCAGATGGGGTGACCGCCCGGTGGGCGCTGCTGGTGGTGGCCGTGGTGATCGTGGTGATGGTCGGCCTGCGCCGCCTGCTCCCCACCTTCCCGTCCTCGCTGGTGGCGGTGATCGTGGCATCGGTGGTGGTTTCCGTTGCCGCGCTGCCGATCCCACGCATCGGCGAGCTGCCCGCCGGATTGCCCGTGCCGACCTGGCCGCAGGCGGATCTCGCGGCGATGAAGGCATTGTTCGGTGCGGCACTGGCGATCGCGGCGTTGGCTGCCATCGAGTCGCTGCTGTCGGCCCGGGTGGCCGCGAGTCTGTCGGGCACCGCCGCCGGTGATCCCGATCGCGAGCTCGTCGGGCAAGGAATGGCATCGGTGGCCGCCGGACTGTTCGGCGGGATGCCCGCAACGGGTGCGATCGCGCGCACCGCGGTCAATGTCAAAGCCGGGGCGAGAACACGGATCGCCGCGCTCACGCATTCGGTGCTGCTGATCGGCGTCGTCTATCTGCTCAGTGGGCCGGTGGGTGCCATCCCGTTGGCGGCACTGGCCGCGGTGCTGATGGTGACGGCGGTGACGATGATCTCCGGCGGCGTCATCGTCAGGATTCTGCGCAGTGGTCGGTCGGGAGCGCTGATCTTCGTGGTCACCGCGGGTGTCACGGTGTGCCTGGATCTGATCCAGGCCGTGGAACTGGGGATGTTGGTGGCGGCGCTGTTCGCGCTGGCCGCCATGGCCCGACGCAGTGGTGTTCATCGCGAAGCGTTGCCGGGCCCGTACCGACCCGGCGATGAACACATCATGCTGCTCCGGTTGGACGGCGCCATGTTCTTCGGTGCCGCCGAGCGGATGTCGGCCACGATCGCCGAACTCGCGGTCTCCGGGCCAGCGGTGGTGATCATCCGGATGTCCGGCCTGCATCACCTCGACGCGACGGGTGCCCATGCCCTGAGTCGGATCACCGGACAACTGGAGTCGCGCGGAACGATGGTCATCATCAAAGGTGTCGACCCCGAGCAACACGATCTGCTGACCAATGTCGGCATCCTCGAATCGTTGCGGCACGAAACCCATCTGATGAACGGTCTCGATGAGGCCATCGCGCACGCTCGCGCGCACGTGCACCGCGAAAATGCGGTGACGGCACAGGGTTGGCACCACGCCTAGACTCGCAGCCGTGACGAAGCGCCTGGCTGCGGTAATTCTGATCTGCGTCCTGGCCGGCTGCACCAGGACGGTGGACAACCCGCGGGCCACGTCCCAAGCGTCGATCGGACCGATCGCGGCCGGACAGGTCGCCGATCTGCTCAGCCCCGATATCCAGAATCAGGATGGCAACAGATTCGCCGTCGTCGTTCCGGACAGCTGTGCCGGCACGGCCCTGGAGGTCGACCCGCCGTTCCTCGTCGACCACGGGCCCGCGGCCGAGGACGGCGGGCACTGGTCAGGGGCCAACGGCAGCTCCGAAGTGGTGAACGAGGAGATGGTCGCGGTGTACCCGTCGGACTTCTCGGCCGCCGACGCACTCGCATCGGCGCGGCGGGTCGTGGAATCCTGCGCGGGCAGCGAGGTGGACGTGACCACCATGGCCGACCGCACCTACACGTTCACCGTCGAGGCGCCCGCCGTGCAGGCACCTGCGGGTTCGGTGCTGTGGTCGCTGCGCAGCGCGGAGTGGAACTGCGACAACCTGGTGGTGGCGGCACACAATGCAGCCATCGAGGTGACCAGCTGCGGACCGGGCGGTGGGATGGATACCGTCGCGGCCGCCGAGCAGGCGCTCGAACGCATCGAGACGCTGGCCGACAACACCGCCTGAACTCGGGTAGTCCTACTCATCCGCGCGGCCGCCGAGTGCGGCACGCTGTAGCCATGCCGCTCGACAAGCTCCTGCCCGCGCCCAGATCGGTGACCGCCGACGCGGGTAACCGTGACCGCGCCATCGATGTCGCCCGGCTCTCCGCCCTTGTCGTCGTCATGTTCGGGCACTGTGCACTGTTGCTCGCCACCATCGACGGCGACGGACTGTGGATCGGCAATATTCTCGGCGAGTTGCCGCAACTGACCCCCATCACCTGGGTGGTCCAGGTGATGCCGCTGTTCTTCTTCGCAGGCGGAGCGGCGGCCGCCTACGGCTGGCATCCGGGCACCCCATGGGGCGGCTGGCTGGTGAGCCGCGCGCAGCGCCTGTGCCGGCCGGTGTTCTGGTACCTGGCGTTCTGGACGGCGGCGCTGGTGGTGGCGCGGTTGGTCCTCGGTGGCGAATCGGCCGACCGGTTGGGCCGCGAATGTGTGGCGCTGCTGTGGTTTCTGGGCGTCTACCTGGTCGTGATCGCCTTCGTTCCGCTGCTCACCCGCATCCGCAGTACCGGCGGCGCCGCGGCCGTGGTGGCGCTGCTGGTGGCCATCGCCGCGGGTGTCGACCAGATCCGGTTCGCCGTCGGTTCGGCCGAAGCCGGGGTCGGCAACTTCTTGTTCGTCTGGCTGATCCCGGTGGTCATCGGCGTGGCGTACGCCCGCAGGCTGATCAGGCCCGTCGGTGCGCTGGCCGTGGCGGTGATCGCTTTCGCTGCCCAGGTACTGCTGGCGCTGACGCAGACCTACGAGGTGTCGCTGGTCACCACCGGCAGCAGCCACGGGGTCTCGAACGTGTCACCGCCCACGGTGTTGCTGGCCCTGCACTGCATCTGGATGTCCTGCGTCTTCGTCGCGGCCGCCGGTCCCGTCGGTCGCTGGGCGCAGCGCCCCCGGGTCTGGTATGTGGTCGCGGTCGGCAACTCGGGCGCCATGACCCTCTACCTGTGGCACATCCCGGCGATCGCCGTCGCCACCTTTGCGCTGAACGCATTCGGACTCGACGCCTACGACGTGCACGCGCAGGACTTCTGGGCGATGTTGGCGCTGCGTGCGGCCGTCTTCGCGGTCGTGATGTTCGTGACGTTCCTGCTGCTGTCCCCGCTGGAACACCGCAGGCTGCCGTGGTGGGACGCCCCGGTCGGGGCGGCCGGGGCGCGCTCGGGGCGAGCGGTGGTTCGGTCGGTGGTGGCAGGGGTGCTGATCTGCGTGTCGGGGGTGGCGATGCTGCTGGTCGCCAAGAACGGGCTGGCCGGGGCCGACGGCTGGGTGCCGTTGGCATGCTTCCTGATCGGGGTGCTGGCCGCACGTGCCTGCGCGTGATACTCATCCCGGTCGCTGCGCTCTTACCCTCCGAACCGCTGTCAGGGCTATTCGGTAGGGTCTCGGCGTGACTTCGAGCGCGCCCGTGATCCGTACCGTAAATGCCCGTCTCGCTGAGGAACTGGCGGTTGCCGAACGCCAGGTTGCGGCCGCCGTGCATTTGCTCGACGAGGGTGCCACGGTCCCGTTCATCGCGCGGTACCGCAAGGAGGTGACCGGCAGCCTCGACGATGGTCAGCTGCGCACCCTTGAGGAGCGGTTGGCATACCTGCGTGAACTCGACCAGCGCCGCGACGCCGTGCTGGCTTCCATCGAGGAGCAGGGCAAGCTGACCGACGAGCTGAGGAACGCGCTGCTGACGGCGGAGACCAAGGCCCGCATCGAAGACATCTACCTGCCCTACAAGCCGAAGCGGCGTACCAAGGCGCAGATCGCTCGTGAAGCCGGTTTGGAGCCGCTCGCGGATCGGCTGCTCGCGGACCCGTCCCTGGTACCGGACGAGATTGCCGCCGAATTCGTGGGGGAGCAGGTCGCCGACTCCGCCGCCGCCCTCGACGGCGCCCGGCACATCCTGATCGAGCGGGCGGCCGAGGACGCCGAACTGGTCGGTGACGTGCGCACCAAATTCTGGGCCGACGGCACGCTGCGGACCGGACCGTGGTCCGACGAGGCGGCGAAGAGCCCGGCCGGACAGAAGTTCCGCGACTACTTCGAGTTCTCCGAACCGCTGGAGAAGATGCCGTCGCACCGGGTGCTCGCGGTGTTGCGTGGCGAGAAGGAGCAGATCCTCGCGGTGAACTTCGACGGTGGGGCCGACGAGGTGTACCAGGCGCGGGTCGCGCAGAGCCTCGGTATCGACCTGGCCGCTGCGGGCCCGGCCACCTCGTGGCTGGCCACCACCGTGCGGTTGGCCTGGCGGACCAAGCTGATGATCTCGGCGGCTGTCGACGCTCGCATCCGGTTGCGCCAGCGCGCCGAAGCCGATGCCGTCGCGGTGTTCGCCCGTAACCTGAAGGATCTGCTGCTGGCCGCGCCGGCCGGGACGCGCACCACGCTGGGGCTCGACCCGGGATTCCGGACCGGGGTCAAGGTCGCCGTGGTGGACGGCACCGGCAAGGTGGTCGACACCTGTGCGATCTTCCCGCACCAGCCGCAGAAGCAATGGGATACCGCCAAGGCCACACTGGCGGCGCTGGTCGCCCGCCACGGTGTCGAGTTGATCGCGGTCGGCAACGGCACCGCCTCCCGGGAGACCGATGCGCTGGCCGCCGAACTGATCGCCGACATCCGCGCCGCAGGCGGTCCCGCGCCGGTGAAAGCGATGGTCAGCGAGGCCGGCGCCTCGGTGTATTCGGCGTCTGCGTATGCGGCGCACGAACTGCCACAACTGGATGTGACGCTGCGCGGGGCGGTGTCCATCGCGCGGCGACTGCAGGATCCGCTGGCCGAACTGGTCAAGATCGAGCCGAAGTCGATCGGTGTCGGCCAGTATCAGCACGATGTCACTCCGGGCACTCTCGCCCGCAGTCTCGACGCGGTGGTCGAGGATGCCGTCAACGCTGTCGGGGTCGACCTGAACACGGCGTCGGTGCCGCTGTTGGCGCGGGTCTCCGGTGTCACCGACACCTTGGCCGAGGCCATCGTCGCGCATCGGGAGAACACCGGCCCATTTCGCAGCCGCAGCGCGCTGCTGAAGGTGCCGCGGCTGGGGCCCAAGGCTTTTGAACAGTGCGCGGGCTTTTTGCGGATCACCGGCGGCGATGATCCACTGGATGCCTCCGGGGTACACCCGGAGTCCTATCCGGTGGTGCGGCGCATCCTGGACCGTTCCAACATCACGCTGGCCGAGCTGATCGGCAACGAGCGCGCCCTGCGCGCGCTTGCGCCGACAGATTTCGCCGACGAGCGGTTCGGCGTGCCCACGGTCACCGACATCCTCGCCGAACTGGAGAAGCCCGGCCGCGACCCGCGCCCGGCATTCTCCACCGCGACCTTTGCCGCCGGTGTCGAGAAGGTCGCCGATCTGAAGGCGGGGATGGTGCTCGAGGGCGTGGTCACCAACGTGGCGGCGTTCGGCGCCTTCGTGGACGTGGGCGTGCACCAGGATGGGCTGGTGCACGTGTCGGCGATGTCGGACCGATTCGTTTCCGATCCCCACGAAGTGGTCAAATCCGGACAGGTGGTGCGGGTCAAGGTCGTCGATGTCGATATCGATCGGCAGCGGATCGGGTTGTCCCTGCGGCTCAACGACGACGCCGCGCGCAGCGGTGACCGCGGGCCCGGCAAGGGCGGACAGGGGCAGCAGAACCGCGGCAACCAGCAGCGTGGCAATCACCAGCGAGATCCGCAGCGAAAGCCCAACCGCGGTAACAACTCCGCCCGTCGCGAGTCGGCGCCGTCGGGATCCATGGCGGAGGCACTGCGCAATGCGGGCTTCGGAAAGTAGTCCCCGGGATATATTGCCGGCATGGCAGAACAGCAGGTCCCCGGCGGGGTGGTGCATCCCTTGCCCGCGGATCTGCGTTCCGCGCTGATCGGCAACGGCACCGCGCTGGCGGCGTGGAAGGACATCACGCCGCTGGCCCGCAACGAGTTCATCTGCTGGGTCGAAGACGCCAAGCAGGACAAGACCCGGGAGCGCCGGATACGGCGGACACAGGAGGAGCTCGAGGAGGGGAAGCGGCGACCGTGCTGCTGGCCCGGCTGTAAGCACCGCAAGCGCACGGGGAAGGCTTGATCAGGGGTTGATGGTGTCCTCGCCGACCTGACGTCCCCAGACGTACTCGTTCATGATCGGCTGCCCGAGCTCGAAGTGGTTGTATGGGGCGATGCTGGCGCCGGTGTCCATCACCAGGTACGGCATCGGCCACAGGTCCCGGGTGATCGGCTGCCAGCAACCGGGACGGCCGCCCGGCCCGCCGCGGGCGTTGACACGCGGCAGGTTGTCCGGGAATACGTAGCGATTGCCGGCCCCCACCAGCTGGTCGCGCAGCACCAGGGAGTAACCGTTGCCACCGAGCATATCGGCGTACTTCGGTGCCACGTTGTGGTAATTGCGCAGGCTGCACAACAACTGCGGACTGTAGTAGTCCAGCAGCGCGCTGGTCGGTAACAGGTCCTGGGCGCCGCGCACCAGGTAGGGGCCGCCGCGCTCGAGAACATCCGCGGCGTTGTTCCCGAATCCGACCGCTGACAGCAGCGCCGCGTCCACCGCACCGCGTTCGTCGTTCATGGCACGTGCGGTGATCGTGGCGTTATCCAAGCCGTCGAACAGGTCGGGCGCGGCATCGGCATAAGTGTCGGACAATGCGATCAGTCCGGACACGTCACGACGGATCTGCGGCATCCGCGCATTGAGCTCGCCGAGGATGTCGTTGCCGTCGACCAGCGACCGACCGAACTTGTCTCCCAATCCATTCAAGGCCTGGGCGGTGGCGGTCAGGGTCTGGTTGAGCTTTACCGGATCGATCTGCTGGGCGATCCCCATGATCGTCTCGAAGACGGTGTTGAACTCGGTGGTGGTCGCCGACGCGTTGATCACCGCACCGGGCTCAAGTCGTTCGGATGACGGATCGGCGGGTGAGAGCAGCGAGATGTATTTGTTGCCGAAGACCGTCGTGGCGCGCAACTGCGCATCCACGTTGGACGGGATCAGTTCCAGGTATTGAGGTTTGACATCCAACAGCAGCTTCGCACGGACATCGTCACCCTCGGTCACCACCCCGGCGGAGGTCAGGCGGCCGATCGGGACTCCGTTGAAGGTCACCTTCGAACCCGGATCCATCGACAGCCCGGCGCGTTCGGCCATGATCACCAGTGGCACAACGTCTTCGAGGTAGCCGCGGAACTGCACCCAGGTCAGGCCGAATATCAGCGCGACGATCAGCAGCAGGACCGCGCCCGCCGCCCGATACGGTGGTTCCTTCGGGTCGTTGGTGGGCTCCTCGTCGACCGATTCGGTGCTATCGGCCCCAGGTGCCATGATCACCGGCCAATTGCACCACAGCGCAAGGGATTTACGATCACCACGGGGGTGTGACGCCGGTGTCACCGACCGCCCGTTGTGATGGCGGTTACAACCGTCGACTACAGACCCATGTCCTTGGCGATGATCATCTTCATCACCTCACTGGTCCCGCCGTAGATCCGGCTGACCCGGTTGTCGGCGTAGAGGCGAGCGATCGGGTACTCGTTGATATAGCCGTAGCCCCCGTGCAGCTGCAGGCAGCGATCGATGACCTTGGACGCCAGATCGGTGCAGAACAGCTTGGCCGCTGCCGCATCGGCGGGTGTCAGTTCGTCGGCGTCGTGGGCGTTCATCGCGCGGTCCACCACCGCCTCCATGGCGTCGACATCGGCCTTGCATGCGGCGAGTTCGAACTTGGTGTTCTGGAACGCGGCGACCGGCTTGCCGAAGACCGTGCGGTCCTTGGTGTACTGCGCCGCGAAGCGCACGGCGGCCGCCGCCTGGGCGTAGGAGCCGACCGCGATGGCCAGCCGTTCGCGGGGCAGGTTGCGGCCGAGGTAGGAGAAGCCCATGTTCACCTCGCCGAGCACGTCCTCGGCGGGCACGGTCACGTCGGTGAAGTTCAGTTCGGCGGTGTCGGAGGTCCGCAGGCCCAACTTGTCGAGCTTGCGGCCGACGGTGTAACCGGCGGAGGTGGTGTCCACGACCAGCAGCGTGATGCCGAACCGTCGGTCGTCTTCCCGCGGTGCCGCGGTACGGGCGCACACGATGACGCGGTCGGCATGGACGCCACCGGTGATGAAGGTCTTGGACCCGTTCAGTACGTAGTGCGTACCGTCACCGGAAGGCTTTGCGGTGGTGCGCATTCCCGCCAGATCCGAGCCCGTGCCCGGCTCGGTCATGGCGATGGCGAACATGGTCTCGCCCGACATCATGCCCGGGAACCAGCGCTGCTTCTGCTCCTCGGTGGCCAGCTCCTTGAGGTAGGGCAGGCACAATCCGATGTGGACGCTGGAGCCGCCGAAGGACACTGCGGCGCGCGAGCACTCCTCGGTGATGATGGCCTGGAACTTGTAGGAGTCGATGCCGGATCCGCCGTACTCGGTGGGGATCTCGATGCCGAACAGGCCCAGCTCGCCCAGCTTGTAGTAGAAGTCGCGAGGCGCGATGCCGTCTTCGAACCACTTGTCGTACACCGGCACGACCTCGGCTTCGATGAACGCCCGGATCATCGCGCGAAAGTCCTCATGTTCCTGGGTGTAGACGTCCCTGCGCATCGCAACCTTCCTTGACGGTGAACGGCGTTAGCCAATGCCGACCACTATAAGCTAACATCGTTCGCCAACGCAACGAAGGAGCTCATGGTGGCCAGGCCGCGCATTCTCAGCCGCGAGCGGATCCGTGACAGTGCGCTCGCCATCATCGACCGGGACGGCCTGGAGGGGTTGTCCATGCGTAACCTCGCGGCCGATCTCGGAGTGCAGGCCGCCTCGCTCTACAAGCACTATCCGACCAAGACCGAGGTGCTCGACGAGATAGCCGGCATGGTCGTGAGTGCCGTCGACACCTCGGCCTTCGACGCCGACGAGCCGTGGAACCTGGCGCTGGCCGAATGGGCGCGCTCCTACCGGTCGGCGCTGGCCGCGCACCCCAATCTGGTGCCGTTCCTGGCGCTGGGGCTCAGGCACCGCGATGAGAGCCTGCGCATCGCCAATGCCGTGCACGGCGGGTTGGTGCGGGCCGGATGGCCTGCTCGCGAGGCGACGATGATCGGCGCCGCCACCCGGTCGTTGGTGCTCGGGTCGACCATCGGATCGTTCTCGCGCGGATTCGCCGATGATGCGCAGGTCTACCGGGACCGTTATCCGCACATGCAGCAGGCGCACCGGCTGCCCGCAAAAGCCGACGAGATCGACCAAGGCAGCTTCGATCTCGCGCTCACGTCGTTCATCGACGGATTGCAGGCCCGTTACGCCAACGTCGATCGGGCAGCGGGAGCCTGAATCCTTCGTGCCATACCGGCGCAACGCGCCGACTGTGCGACGTACGCTGACCGGTGATGCCTGGCGCCGGGGAGCGGAAATGACCGAATCCGATGACGAACGGGTGGATGCGGAACCGGATTACCGGTTCACCCTGGCCAACGAGCGGACGTTCCTGGCGTGGATCCGCACGGCGCTGGCCCTCATAGCCGGCGGTATCGCGGTCGTCCAGTTCGTCCCGTCGTTCGGAATCGCCGGCGTTCGGCACGGTTTGAGCATCGTGTTGACAGCAGGAGGGGGAGTGCTGGCCGCCCTGGCGGTATGGCGCTGGCGCCGCGTTCAAGCGGCGATGCGCCGTGATGTGGACCTACCGCCCACGCTGATTCCCGCCATGCTCGGTGTGGCGATCTTCGCGATCACCGTGGCCGTGCTCGTCGTCTTGGTCATCTGGCCTCCAGGCGGTCGGTGAGATGCCACGGTTGCAGCCGCAAAAGCCTGGATTGCAGGCGGAGCGCACGCTGTTGTCCTGGGAGAGAAGCGCTTTGGGTTTCATTGGCGGCGGAGCGCTGCTGATCATCCGTCAGCACGGGCCCTTCGGGTCCGGTCGTGCGCTACTTGCGCTGATCGCCACCTGTCTGGCGTTGAGTGTGCTCGTGGTCGGTTGGCGACGTGCGAAGCTGCTCAATCACCGCGCCCCCGGGCAAACCAGCGTGCCCGCCGCGTATGCGGAGGTGATGTGGATCGGTACCGCGACCGTGGTTTTCGCGATCGTCATCGTCGGCACGCTCGTCGCGTCGGCGATCTTCGATCAGGCGCCGGGTATCAGGCCAACGCCATGAACAACTTCTCCAGCTCGGCTTCGGTCATCGGCCGCTGCCCGTCGGCCGACTCGCCGGTCAGACAGTCGCGCATGCCCGTCGCGACGATCTTGAAGCCGGCCCGGTCCAACGCGCGGGACACGGCGGCCAGCTGAGTCACCACGTCCTTGCAGTCGCGGCCCTGCTCGATCATCGAGATGACGCCGGCAAGTTGACCCTGCGCCCTGCGTAGCCGGTTCAACACCGCTGTGATTGCTTCCTCGTCGCCGACCATGTCTGCTCCCTTCGTCGCACCGAACAGCAATGGTACCGGCGGGGGTATTCCCCATATCGGTGAATGAACTCTCGGTGAATTCACGGCCCGGACGGATAGTTCCCGCTGCCGGCGTCGTGCCTGGTAACGCCCGTCATGGTGGCGGCGATAACCAGTAGACAGCACCGGAAACGGCATTCTCACGAGATGCCGAGTCGAAGCGAGCAAACTAGGCTTCGTCGCGATCCGCAGCCGGGGGATGAGACAGGAGCAGAGGTCAGGGGTTGAGAACCGTACTCGGATTGTCGGTCACCACCAATGGTGTCGACTGGGTTCTGGTCGATGCCACCGTGCCCACGGGGCGTCCCATCGATGACGACCGATTTGCGGTCCGACGCCTCGACGACCTGGTGCCGCGTTGTCTGGCCGCGGTACGCGGGGCCGCCGGTATCGCCGCGGCGGCCGGTTATCGGGTCGGTGCGATCGGCGTGTGTTGGAGCGCCGATCTGGAAGACCGATCCACCGAACTGCTCGCGGCGCTGCGCGATGCCGGCTGGGCCGACGTCCGGCCGGTCCGGCAGATCACGCCCCCGGTACCCGAATTGGACGAGCTGGCCGACTCGGATGACGCCGCGCAGGTGCCTGCAGACCTGTTCGGCGCCGCGATCGACACCGTTGTCGCCGACTGTGCCGACTGCGCGGGCCGTGTCTCGGATTGTGATCCCGAGGTCATGCAGGCGCCGTCCTATCAGGCCGCACATCTGGTGCTGACCAACGCGGTGCCGACCCGGACCGATGGGGAGCAGCCGGCCCGCAGCACGCGCCTGCGCGCGCAGTTGGGCGGGCGACTGCTGTCCCTGGCCGGAGCGGCCGCGGTGACAGCTGTGATCGCGCTGTTCGCCGTCGGCTCGCAGTTCGGCGGATCCGAGGTGCCGGAATCGGCGACCCTGGCAAACCGAGCCACCGTCTCCACACCGCAGACCTCTCCGATCGTGCCTGCGAAACCGGTGGCCGCGCCGGCGGTGGCGCTGCCTGCCGTGCCACCGGCGGCTCTTGCCCCGGCGACGAGTGTCGTTGTAGACACGATTCCCAGCATGGAGTGGGCGCCACCGGCCGTGGAGTATGCCGAGCCCGCACCCGCCGCGCCGGTGGCGCTGCCCGAGCCGATATCGCATCTCGGCGACCCCGTCGTTACCGCCGCGGCGCCCGGCCCCGAAGCGGAGGCGCAGGCACCGGACGCGTCGATGCTGACCGTCCCCGCCGCACCGGCGCCGGCGGGGGAGCCTGTTCCCGCCCCCGGCGCGCTCCCGGGTCCGGCCCCGGCGGATATGGCGCCGCAGCCGGTAGCGGTGGCGCCGGCAGTTCCCTTGTTGCCACCGCCACCTGCCCCTGCCCAACCTGCTCCGGTCCAACCTGCCCCGGCCCAGTCTGTCGATCCGATCCTCGGCGCCTTGCCCTGACGGTCCTGCCACCATGGCGCCGCCCGCTGTTCGTCACCATCGCCTGAACAGCAGAAGCGTAGGCTGTCTAACTATGGGACGAGTCGACAGTGACACCTGGGACCTTGCAACAAGCGTCGGCGTGACGGCCACTGCCGTGGCCATGAACCGGGCGATCGCCACCAGGGCGAATATCGCCGGGATCAGCGATCCGTACGCCGAGCCGCTGGTATCGGCCGTCGGGATCGGCGCGTACGCCCGATACGCCCGTGGCGAGATCGATGGTGCGGCGGCCGACGATATATCCCGGATGGCCGACGGTATCGCTGCGCGTACCCGCTTCTACGACGACTTCGTCACCGACGCAGTCGATTCGGGCATTCGGCAGGTCGTCATCCTGGCCTCGGGTCTCGATGCCCGCGCCTACCGGCTGCGCTGGCCGTCCGATGTCGTGGTCTACGAGCTGGACCAGCCGCAGGTGATCGAGTTCAAGACCCGAACCCTGGCAGATCTGGGCGCGACCCCGGCGGCGGAGCACCGCACGATCGGGGTGGACCTGCGCGACGACTGGCCCGCCGCATTGCGCGCGGCCGGATTCGACAGCTCGGAACCGGCCGCGTGGCTGGCCGAGGGATTGCTGGTGTACCTGCCGCCGGAGTCCCAGGATCGGTTGTTGGACAACATCACCGAGCTCAGTGCGCCGGGAAGCCGGATCGCCACCGAGAACACCGCGACCATCAGCTCGGATGATCTGGTGATGATCAGCGAACGCATGCAGGAGATGCGCGGGAGGTGGCTGGACAAGGGGATCGACCTGGGGGTCGACGTCGATGTCGCCGAACTGTTCTATCCCGGCAAACGCAGCGAGGCCGCAACCTACCTGGCCGGCTCCGGGTGGCGGCCCGTGCTGCGGACGAGTTCGGAACTGTTCGCCGAGTACGGGATGCCCGCGTCCACCGAGGTGCTCTCCGCCTTCGGCGATATCACCTATCTCTCCGCCACGCTCGGCGAGCGTTAGCTCGCGGGCAGGCTCTCGCCGGTGGCGACGGCCTTGGCCCAGCGGTAGTCGGCCTTACCCGCCGGCGACCGCTGGATCTTCGGATGACGGATGAAGGCCTTCGGGACCTTGTAGCGCGCCACCGTCTGTCCGCACACCGCCGCGAGGTCCTCGTCGTCGGCGTCAGCACCCTCGGCAAGTTGCACCACGGCCACCACCTCCGAGCCCCACCGCTCCGAGGGGCGTCCGACCACCACCACGTCATAGACCGCGGGGTGGGCGGCGATGGCACGTTCCACCTCCTCGACGAAGATCTTCTCGCCACCGGAGTTGATGGTGACCGAATCCCTGCCGAGGAGCCGGATGCGGCCGTCGTCCAGGACATCGGCCCGGTCGCCGGGCACCGACCAGCGCACCCCGTCGATGGTCGGGAAGGTGCGCGCTGTCTTGTCCGCATCGCCGAGATAGCCCAGTGGGATCAGATCGCGGCGCGCCAGCCAGCCGCCGCCCTCGCCTGCGGTCAGCACCCTCGACAGGTCCTCGGCGACCACCGCGGTATCGGACTGCGCGGTGAAGACCGCCGGTGTCGTCTCGCCGCCGGAGGTGGAAAATGTGCTCAATTGGGCGCCGGATTCCGAGGCGCCGACCGCATCGAGCAGCGTCACATGGGGCAGTGCGGCCAGGATCCGCTCGCGCACCGTGGGGGAGAGCGTGGCCCCGCCGTTGGTGACGGTGAACAGCCCGGACAGGTCGTAGTCCCCACGTTCGATCTCCTCGACGAGTGGTCGGGCGACCGCATCGCCGACCACCGGAATCGTCAGTACGCGTTCACGTTCGGCCAATTGCAGCACCTCGGCGGGCCGCAGCCGCTCGACATCGTCGGGGATGACCAGGCGCCCGCCCATGGTGATCGCGTTGTAGGCCGCCCATTGGGCGGCGCCGTGCATGAACGGCGGGATCATCAGCATGGCCAGCGCACCCGCGCCCGCGCGGGCCTTCTCGGCCAGCTCGTCATAGGAGGCCAGCGCCCGATCGGCACCGAACGGCCGGCCGCCCATCGAGGACAGGAAGATGTCATGCTGGCGCCACAGCACGCCCTTGGGCATCCCGGTGGTGCCGCCGGTGTAGAGGATGTACAGATCGTCGCCGGACACCTCGGGCAGTCCGGCGGCCGGGGCGGGCGTGCGCACGGCCTGCTCGTAATCCACTGCGCCGGGCAGCAGGTCGTGGCCGGTGCCGTCGTCGACCTGGATCAGTATCTGCAGGTGCGGTACCCGGTCCCGGATCGAGGCCACCCGCGGAGCGAACTCGGCGTTGTAGACCAGGGCCCGGGCCTTCGAGTCGTTGAGCAGATAGATCAGCTCGTCCTCGACGTAGCGGAAACTGACGTTGAATCCGGCGACGCGGGCCCGATAGGCACCGATCATCGACTCCAGGTACTCGTTACCGTTGCGCAGGTAGATGCCCAGGTGGTCCTGGCCGGACTCGTGGCCCGCCAGGCCTTCGCGTTCGGTGTGGCAACCGAGGCCTTGCGCGGCAAGGAAGTGGGCGAAGCCGTCGACCCGGGCGTCGACATCGGCGTAGCTCAACCGGCGATCCCGCCAGACCAGGAACGTCTGGTCGCCGACGGCCCTGGCCACGGTGCCGAAGACCGATGACAGGTTGAAAGTCGCGTCGCTCATACATTGACCATACATTGCAGGCTAAAGCGTATGGTCGAGATCGGCTGCCTCAGCTCAGCGGAAGTGGGGCATTGGCGCTGTCGAGGTGTTCCACCGTCGTGAATACCAGTTCGCCGTCTCCGATGTTCTCGATATCGTGCAGAAGGAACTCGCCGGGACCGAAATGGAAATGCCGCGTCTCGCCCGCGCCGTAGGAGACCTCGCGCACCGTCCCGTCATGGGTGTGCTGACGGCTGCGTCCCGCGTTGACCGCCGTCCAGAAGTAATCCAGCACATGGCGGTGGGCATGCCAGCGTTCCCCGGGAGCCAACCTGATCTCCCATACCCGGACCCGGTCATTCGCACTGAGCAGCCGCGATCCGACCGCGCCGTCGTGCGAGTGCTCCTCGAATTCGGTCTTCAGCCAGTCCGGCCAGCTGTCGAAATCTTCCGCGACGAGTTCACCGGCGAGCGGCAGGTCGGCCAGGAAGCTGTTGTCGGTCATGCGATATGCCTTTCAGAGGAGGGGTGTGAGGTGTTCACGCGCGGGTCAGATGCCGGGGCCGTAGAGGCCGAACCGCAGATCGGGATCCCGGGGATCCCAGGTGTTGTGGAACTGAGACCGTTCGCCCATGCCGACCACGCGTCGCAACAGGGAATCGCTGAGCTGTAACTGCGCGGGCTCCCATTTCGCCAGCGCCGAGGGAATATCGCCGGTGGTCTCGGCCAGCGCGGTGGCCAGCGTCCACGCGTCGGCCGCTGCCTTGGCGGTACCCGCGGCGGCGTGCGGTCGCGACGCGCACGCCGCGTCACCGATCAGTGCCACCCGACCCAAGGCCATCCGGTTGGAACGGACATCGGAAAGGACCTGCAGGTACGGCGTCGGGGTGGCCACGACGACCTCGGCGACCGCCGGGGCGAACAGTTCGGTTGCGGCACGGCGCATCTCGTCGATGTAGCGGTCCTGGACCTGGCCGGGATGAATGGACACCGAACCGGTGAACCCACGCTTGTCGATCAGCATCTCGCCGAGGTCGGGCCCGGCCGGCACATTGCGGTACCAGACATAGTTGATCAGCCGGTGCGCCTCGTCGAGTCCCTCCTCACCGGGAATCGGGTACATGGTGATGTGCGAATTCGGCACCACGTCATAGGTGATCGCGTCGTGCAGCGTGGCGCGGGTGGCTTCGGTGAGCATCGACTGCGGCACCGTTCCGCGCCACCCGACATAGCCGGAGTAGACAAGTTCGGCGGTCGGGTCGAAGCGCTGCCGCGCCGCGGAGGTGATGCCGTCGGCGAACACAACCAGGTCGGCACTCTCGGTACGGCCGCTGACGAAACGCACGGTGGCTCGCGTGTCGTCCTGGTCGAAACCGCAGGCGTACTCGCCATAGTGGTAGTGCTCGGTGCCGAAGTCCGCCAACAGGGCCCGGTAGAACGTGCCCCACGAGGTGTACGTCCAGCGCGCGGGCTCGCGGTGGGCGATACTGCCGTCGGCGTTGAGGTATTGGACGTGCGAGGTCGCGGTGTGAAGGTCGTCGAGCCGCTGGCTGCTGCGCTCGACGAACCAGCGCACGGTGTCGGGTTGCAGCACGATACCTCCGCCGCGGCCGTCCAACGGGCCGGGCGTCCGCTCGTACACATCGACGGTGAAGCCCAGGTCGCGCAGGAGCAGGGCGGTGGTCAGTCCGCCGATGGATCCGCCGATGACGATCGCCGACGAATGGGGGTGCTCGCTCATGAGTGGCTCTTCTCGGTGGGGGTGACGGGCTCGAAATAACTGTCGGTGGGCAATGGGGTGCCGCGGGTCTCGGCGGCGAACGCCAGGCCCACGACGGCGATCAGTCCCAGCGCCGCCACCGTGGCGGTGGCCACCCCGAGGTCGCCGCCGAACCATGATGTGGCGATCACGCCGGCGCTCAGCGGTCCCAGCGCGGTGACGAATCGACCGACGCTGTTGGACACGGCAAGCGCGGTGGCCCGCACGCTGGGCGGGAACACCTCGGGCCCGTAGATGAAGGTGCCCGACAAGGCGCCGAACAATCCGAACCCCAGCAGCGGCATGGCGAACAGGAACTCGGTGTACCCGCGGTCGAAGGGGAAGGTCCAGGCGATCGAGGCGGCGGAGACGGTGAAGCTCATCAGGAAGGTCCTGCGGCGCCCGATGGCATCGGCGATGAAGCCCCATGCGGCATAGCCGATGATGCCGCCGGCGTTGAACAGCATTGCCGTGACGGCGACCCGATGATCGGTGACCGCTTGCGGCACAGCATCATTCGCGCTGATCTGCCGGATGATCTGTGGATACCAGGTGGACACACTCCAGAAGGCCAGCAGCGCGCCGGAGGCGAGTGCGGTGCACACCAGCATAGGCCTGCGCAGCGGCGGTGAGATGAGGCGGCGCAGCACGAACTGTTCCCGGGTGCCCGCGGCCTTGCGCTGCTTGCGGACGTGCATCGCGGCGTTGATCTCCGGAGGCTCGGGGACATAGCGTCGGATGAACCAGACCAGCAGCGCGGGCAGGCCGGCCAGCAGCATCATGAACCGCCAGCCGTGATCACCCAGCAGTGCGTACACCGCAGCGGCGGCAAAGAACCCGCCGGCGTAGCCGGCCATCATGACTCCGCCCGCGCGGGCACGGTAGCGATTGCGCCAGGTCTCGGCGATCAGCGCGGCACCCACCGGCGCCTCGACACCGGATCCGACGCCTGCGATGAATCGCAACAGGCCCAGCTGCCACCAGGTGTCGGCGAAGGCGGCCAGGGCGCTGAACACGGCGTAGGTCAGGATGCCCACCGAGAGAACCCTGGTGCGGCCGAAGTAGTCGGCCAACATCCCGAACATGATGCCGCCGACAGCCCAGCCCGTCAGGAACAGCGCCACGGTCAGTCCGCCGTACAGCCCGATCGATGATGAGGAGACCTCGACGCCGCTGTTGGGTAGCAGTTCGGTCATGGTGGGTCCGAGGACCAACACGTAGAGGCTGCCTGCGAAGCCGTCGAGGCCCCAGCCCAGGGTGGTGCCGGCAAGGACAAGCCATTGCACTCGGGTGATCTCATGTCGCCAGCCGCTACCGGCCGGCCCACGGGTCGTGTTGTGGTTCACGAAAAGCCTTTCAGGAGTCCGGATCCGGGGTCAGTTCAGGCGGCGCTGGCCGAAGTTGCCATACCAGTCCACGGGTTCGGCGGCAGTGCGCACCACGATGGTCTTGATCCACGAGAAATCGTCGAAGGATTCGGTACCCGCGTCTTTTCCGGTACCGGATTCCTTCACGCCACCCCACGGCAACGATGGCTCCAGCCGGTGGTGGTCGTTGATCCACACCATGCCCGCGGTGATCCGCGCGGCGACACGATGCGCTCGGGCCACGTCGAGGGTCCACACCCCGGCGCCGAGTCCGAACTCGTTGTCGTTTGCCATCGCGACGGCGTCGGCCTCGGTATCGAAGGGGATGACCACCGCCACCGGGCCGAAGATCTCCTCGCGGGCCACCGTCATGGCCATGGTGGCGTCGGCCAGGACGGTGGGGGACAGGAAGAATCCGTCGCGAAGTTCCACGGGCAGCCGGGGGGCCTCGCCGCCGGCCGCGAGGCGAGCACCCTGGTCGACACCGGTCTGGATCAGCCGACGCACATTATCGCGTTGGCGGGCGCTGATGAGCGGGCCCATCTGGGTCTCCGGGGCGGCGGGATCGCCGACGACGATGGCCCGCGCACGGTGCACCAGGGCAGCGACGAACGCGTCGTAGATGCTGCGGTGCACCAGAAAGCGCGAACCGGCGACACACGACTGGCCGGCGGCCACGAAGGCGGAGAACGCCGCGCCCTCGGCGGCGTCGACCGGGTCGACATCGTCGAAGACGATGACCGGGGTCTTGCCGCCCAGTTCGGCCGTCACCCGGGCGAACCGGGTTGCCGTCGCCACGGCGGCCGATCGGCCTGCCTCGGTGCCGCCGGTCAGCGTGATCTTGGCGACGTCCGGATGCTCGGTCAACCGGATGCCGGCCTCGCGTCCGCCGGTCACCACGTTGACGACCCCTTCCGGTATCCCGGTCCCGGCGATGATGTCGGCCAGCGCCAGCGTGGTCAGCGGTGTCATCTCCGAAGGCTTGACCACCACGGTGTTGCCGTTGGCCAATGCCGCGGACAGGCTGCGAGCCAGGATCAGCAGCGGATGGTTGAACGGGGTGATGATGCCGCATACGCCCAACGGCAGCCGCTGCTGATAGGTGAGGTACGGGCCATCGCCCGGCAGGACCGAATGACGCTGGGCGGCAAGTAGTCCCGCGTTGTAGCGAAACCACTCGGGCACGCGGGACAGCTGAGCCCTTGTTTCGGTGATGGGTCTGCCGTTGTTCTCGGCTTCCAATGTGTAGAGCCGTTCGGTCTGCTCCTCGATGGCATCGGCGATGCGCAGCAACAATCGGGCGCGCTCGCTGCGCGGCATGTCGGCCCACGGGCCGTCGGCGAAGGCGGCCTTGGCGGCGGCCACGGCGGTGTCGACATCCGCGGCGCCCATCTCGGCGACCGTGGTGATCACGCTCGCGGTGGCCGGATTGATGATCGCGCGGACATCGAGTGCCGATGGCGGCGCGGTGACGGGTGCGGCGTCGGTGCTGCTGGTCATGTGGGGGTGTCCTTCTCCTCGGCGTGACTATGAGTGTCGTCACGTCGGGAGGGTTGGACAATGTAGTTCGGACCATAAGAGCGCTGTTTTTATGTTCGCGCGGACATGGTCGTGTCATGCTGATCCGGTGAGTTCAACCGAGACGGACACTGTCGAGGGCAGGCCGGGTGCCGAGATGTCGACATGGCTCGGTGCCATGCGTGAACTCAGCGCCGCCGCCACCTCGGCCGCGGGCCTCGCCGAATTGCTCGGCCAGATCGCGACGACCGCGCGCGCACTGCTGGGATTCGACTTCTGTGGCGTGCTGATCCCGGACTCCGAGCGCACCAGGCTGATCGTGGCCGGATGGAGCGGGTTGTCCGAGGATTATGTGGATCAGGTCAACGGCGATCGGCCGATCCGCCTCGACGGCGGTGCCCCCTCGGCCCGTGCGTTCCACAGTGCGCAGTCGGTCACCATCCGCGATATCACCGCGGATCCGGAGTTCACGCCGTGGGGAGGTGCGGCGCAGGAACAGGGGTACCGGGCACTGATCAGCGTGCCGCTGATCGCGGGTGGCCGCACACTGGGCACGCTCAACGGCTACTACATGCCGGTGCACACCTTCACGTCGACCGAGACCGAGCGGATGACCCTGCTGGCCAACCATGCAGCGATCGCACTGACCTCGGCCGACCGGTTGGACCAGTTGCGCACGCTCAACCGCGAGCTGCGGGAACAACGCGACGCCCTGGCGCGCTCGGAGGAGATCCACAACAGCCTGCTGGCGGTGACGCTGCGCTCCGGCGGGCTCGACGGCGTCGCCCATGCGCTGTCAAATCTGATCGGCAGGCCGGTGCTGATCGAGGATCCGTTGCATGAGATCCTCGCCGTCGCAGGGGATTCGGACTCGCTGCCGGATTCCGACCTGCGGATCCAGAGCGCGCCCACCCACGACGGATCTTCCCGGCCGGTGCGGTCGGCCGACGGATCATTCCTGGTGTCCTCGCCCGAACTCGACGGGGAGTTGGTGGCCCGTATCTGGTTTCCCGATGGCGAGCTCGAGCCCGATCCGATGACGGTGCGTGCCGTCGAGCACGCGTCGATGGTGGTGTCGTTGGAGCTGCTGCGCGCCCGCACCGCGGCCGAGGTGGAGCAGCGACTGCGTGGCGAACTGCTCTCAGAGGTGCTCAGCGAGCAGGCCGACCTTCCCGAGACCGTGCTGCGCAGGGCGCAGTTGCTCGGGCATGATCTGAGCCAACCGCATGATGTCATCGTGGCGCGGATCGACCGCTCGGCCGGGGTGCCCGACAAGATGTTGCGCCAGCGCATCTTCGGGCTGATCTCCGATCTTGCTACCGGACAACGCTTTCGGCCACTGGCGGCGAATATCCGTGACGATGTGGTCGTGCTGTGGACACAGGGGGTTCCGGTGCCCGGTGGCGGTGAGGGGTCCGCCGCGGCGGTCGCTGCGGCCGTCCACGGTGCGCTGACCCGCCTGGCCGACGGGGTCGAGGTGACCGTGGCCGGGGTGACTCCTGGGCGGCAGACCTACGCCGAGGCGTACCGCATCGTCAAAGGTGCGCTGTCGATCGCGGTGGCCGCGCGGCGCACCAATACCGTGGTGACCCTGGAGGATCTGGGTGTCGCCGGGCTCCTCCTGCAACTCGATGATCCGGCTCTGCTGACCGCCTTCGCCGCGCGCACACTCGGGCCGTTGCGCGACTACGACCTGGCCCACGGCACGGAACTGGTCAGCACCATCCGCACGTATCTGGCGCACAACCAGGACCGCAGGGGTGCTGCCTCGGCTCTGCACATCCACCCCAACACCTTGACCCAACGGTTGCAGCGCGCCGAGGCGTTGTGCCAGATGACGCTGGCCGACCCCGCGGTGGTGCTGCAGTTCGCCACCGCACTCACCGTCGACGCCGTGGCCACCGGTCGGTAGGCCGCCGGCCGCCACGTGAGTGCGCATGGTCTCCGGCACATTGGATGCGCGAAATTATGTGTCTGTCGACATTGAGCATGGTCCTCGTGGGGCTGACACTCGTAAGCACTCCCGAGAAAGGACGTATCGATGATCAGCGCAGATCTGGCGCCCGGCGTGATCGATGTGCACGCGCACTGGTTGCCGCGGGAGTTGTTCGACCTCCCCGGCGCCGGCCCACACGGACGCATGCACGATCGCGACGGTCAACTCTTTCTCGGCGAGATCCCACTGTCGATCGCCGCCGACGCGATGAGCGATATCGCCGCCATCCGTGCCGATATGCGCCGCAGCGAGGTCGGGGTTCGGGTGTTGTCGGCACCGCCCTTCGCGTTCCCGCTGCAACCGGGCGCCGCCGCCGACGACTACGTGGGCGCCTTCAACAGTGCGCTGACCGAGGTCGTCGCCGATGCCGACGGCGCGCTGCTCGGACTGGGACTGGTCAGTCTGGCCGACAGTGCGGCCGTCACCACGCAGCTGACACAGCTGGCCGGCTCCGAAGGCATTGCCGGCGTGGCAGTCCCACCGCTGTTGGGCAACGAGTCCCTGGACGGTCCCGCCCTCGGGCACGTGCTGCGTGAGGCGGCTCGGCTCGGGCTGTCGGTGTTGGTGCACCCGATGCAACTGCCGCAGCCGCAGTGGGCGAACTACTACCTGAACAACCTCATCGGCAACCCGACCGAATCGGCCACCGCGGTGGCCGCGCTGATCCTCAGCGGACTCAAAGACCAACTGCCGGGCCTGCGGATCTGTTTCGTGCACGGCGGCGGTTGCGCCCCAGGTCTTCTCGGCCGATGGAACCACGGCTGGCGGGCGCGTGCCGATGTCCGGGCCGCCGGGGCGCGTGCACCGCAGGAGGTGTTCGGTGAGCTGTTCTTCGACACCGTCACGCACGGAGCGGCCCAGCTGGAGCTGCTCTGCACGCTCGCAGGCACCGACAAGGTGGTCTGCGGTAGCGATTATCCGTTCGACATGGCCGATGCCGATCCGGCCCGCTTTGCCGTCGACCACGGTCCGGGGCGCGACAGCATCATCCGGGCCGCCATGGCATACCTCGGCCTGGATCAGGAGTAGCGGACATGACACGGTTGTTCAGCCCGCTCACCCTGCGCTCGGTGACCTTCGCCCACCGGGCATGGATGTCGCCGATGATGCAGTTCGCCGCCGTACCTTCGGGTCCCGACGAGGGATCGCCCACCGACTGGCATCTGCAACATCTCGGTTCGCGTGCCGTCGCCGGAGCGGCACTGATCATGGTGGAGGCGACCGCCGTGCACCCGGTGGGCCGCAGCAGCGTGTTCGACCTCGGTCTGTGGAACGAGCGGCAGGCCGACGGTCTGCGTCGCATCGCCGAATTCGTCACCGCGCAGGGGTCCGTGCCGGGTATCCAGATCGTGCACGCCGGCCGTAAGGGTTCCACCGGGCGTCCGTGGGGAGTCGACGAACAGCGCTGGCCCACGGTGGGGCCCAGCGCTGCGCCGTTCGGTCGTCTGCCGACTCCCGCTGAACTCGGTATCGACGAGATCGGCTCCATCACAACGGCATTCGCCGACGCCGCGGGCCGGGCCGCGCGAGCCGGTTTCAAGGTGCTGGAGATCCACGGTGCACACGGGTACCTGATCCACCAGTTCCTCTCTCCGCAATCCAACCGCCGCACCGACGGGTACGGCGGCACGCTGGAAAACCGGATGCGTTTTGCCCTGGAGGTCGTCGGCGCCGTGCGATCGGTGTGGCCGCCGGAGCTACCGCTGTTCTTCCGGGTGTCGGCGACCGATTGGCTCGGCGGCGATACCGAGGACCCGCGTCCGGGGTGGACGGTCGCAGAGACCGTGACGCTCGCAGCGCGTATGAAGACGCTCGGCGTGGACCTGATCGACGTGTCCAGCGGGGGATCGGTCCCCGATGCGCGGATCACGGTCGGCCCGGGCTACCAGGTGCCGTTCGCCGCTCGCGTCCGCAAGGAGACCGAGATCCCCACCAGCGCTGTCGGCCTGATCGCCGACGCCGAACAGGCCGAGAGCATCATCGCCGGCGAGCAAGCCGATGCGGTGTTCCTGGCCAGGGAGCTACTGCGCAACCCGGGCTGGGTCTGGCAGGCAGCGCGGCAACTGGGCGCCGAACTGCGTCATCCGCCCGCCTACCGCCGCGCCTTCGCCTGACCGGCTTCGGTCGACCGGGGTCCGTTCGGGGGTCGCCCCCATCAGGCAGGGAAGAACCCGTCGCCGGTCAGGGTCCCTGGCTGCCATCCGCGGGCTCCCAGACACAACATCGGCCGGCCGTCGGCCGTCTGGGCCGCACCCTGGGGCACCGAGCACGGCGCACCCACCTCCTGCACACCGTGCAGGTCGTAGGACATCGTCCAGAAACCGGTGTACACCGGCGGCCATTGATTGGGGATCCAGCTGCATTTCATCGGCTGGCCACCGCGGCCGCGGCCGAACGTGAACAGCTGGGTGTTCTCGCACGGTGCACCGAGTGCCGCGTGGTAGTTCATGCCGGGCACATCATTGGGGTACTGGCCGGATCCGTCATCGGCGGCGGCAGGGACAGCGAAACCCACCGCGGCGACGATGGTCGAAGCAGCAACCGTCAGTTCACGAAACATGTCCCGCCCTCACCGTGGTCGATCATTCCGGCAAAGCCTAGTGGTGTCGGCCGGGCGATGGTGGCTATTCCGGCGCGTCGAGCGCACTGACCGCGATGCCATACGGCAGGAAGCGCACCCGTCTGGCCGGGTCGGTGTTGTTCTTGTTGGCCCGCAACGCCTGCAGTTCGTTGGGGTAGACCTCTTCGATGTGCGCACCGCCCGCGGCATCGACGGTGTAGATGGCCCACACCCCGTCACCGGCGTCCCCGGTGGTCTCCGGCGCCGCCGGGGTGGCCTGGGCGGTGAACTGGTCGATCAGCGTCGACCAGCCTGCCCTCTTGCCGAACCTGTCCAGCGCATCTCGCAGTCCCTCGCCGGCTTCGCGGGCGAGCCTGTCAAACTCTTCTGGGTCGATACCGAACGGCCCGTTCTGGCTCATTGCCGTCCTCCTTCGCACAGGGGTGGTACCCAAGGATATGTCCACAACACGATCAGCGGTTCTGGCAGCGGTGGAACGCTCGCCGGTGGCCGCCGCCGCGCACGACAGGGCGGGATGGGTGGGCCTGTTCACCGCGGGGGCGCGCATCGAGGATCCGGTGGGGTCGCGCCCGCACACCGGTCGGTCCGAGATCGAACAGTTCTATGACACCTTCATCGGTCCGCGGGACATCACCTTCCATCGCGATATCGACATCGTCTGCGGCACCACCGTGTTGCGTGACCTGGTACTGGAGGTCGCGATGAACGCGTCGGTGACAATGCGCATCCCGGCACTGTTGCGCTATGACCTCGCCGAGGTCGGTGACGCGCTGGCCATCGACCGGTTACGGGCCTACTGGGAGCTACCCGCGATGGCATGGAAGTTCACCCGCAACGGTCCGGCCGCCTTCCCCGCGGCCATCGCCCTGACCCGTTCCCTGCTGGCCAACCAGGGTCCGGCGGGTGCACTGGGCTTCGTCGCCGGGGTCAACGGTGTCGGAGCCCGCGGCAGGCGGCTGATCGGGCAACTTGTCGACGATGCGATCGCCGGTGACGAGATGACGGTCAAGCGGGGGCTCGGTGACGCCGAGATCACCACCGGTGATCTCGGCCGGCTGCGACCCAGCGAACTGGTGGCCGCGCTCGCGGGCAAACGCCGGCGGACGATCCTGACCGCGGGCCGGCATGTCGTCGTCAGTCTGACCGGCACCGACGGTGCAGCAGTCCTGATCACCGAGGTGGGAGTCCGGCCCAGCCGGGTGCGACGGGTGCGATTGTTCACCGAGGCGCCCGGCTAGATGGGTGTGTCGCGCACGGTCGCATGTGCCACGTGAGACGGTAGTGATCATCATGGACAGTTCCTCACCGGCGGACCCCGCCACCGGCGCGTCGGCCAGGTACATCAGCTACGAGGAGTTCGGCCGCCACTTCTTCGACGTCGCGGTGTCGGAGAAGCGTGTCGCCGACGCCATCGGGGCGATCGCCGGTGACGAGTTCGAAATGGGTCCGATGGGCCAGGGGCCGGGCGGTATCGCCAAGGTGACCGCTCGGGTGCGCGTGCAGTACCCGCGCGTGACGCGCCACGTGGGCGAGGCCATCTCCTTCGACATCCGCATCCCGTTGGAGATCAACATGGTGATCGACCTGCGGATCGACAAACCGCGCTTCTTGGTGTTCGGGGAGATCTCGCTGCAGGCCATCGCGCGGGCCGCCGAACCGTTGCTGCTGATCCTCGATGTCGGTAAGCCGGGGCCCCGCGATATCGCCATCCACGTGACGTCGGGGACGTTGCGGGCCGAGGTGCTGCGCGTGATGGCCGGTATCGACGCCGAGATCAAGCGGTTCATCTCGGCCCATGTGGCCGGTGAGATCGACAGTCCCGGGGCCAGGGCGGCCAGAATCATCGACGTCGCCCAGCAGATCGACGGTGCCTGGCACAGCTGAGGGCGCGGTAGGCCGCGATGGTGCCCTAGCATGGTCACCCATGCGTCGAATCAACACCTGTGTGCTCACCACCGTGGCGACGGCCGGTCTTGCCCTCGGGCTCGCCGGTCCGGCACATGCGGATTCGGCGGCCGATGTCTTCCTCGGCGCACTCGACGCCGCCGGGGTGACCGCACCGGCCACGCTCAACGCGGTGGACACGCTGGCGCTGGGTCAGTCGGTCTGCCCGATGCTGTCGGCGCCCGGCCAGAACGTCGCCAATGCCGCGGCCACGGTCGCCGATCGTGCGGGCATGTCATTGGGCCCCGCGACGATGTTCACCGGCGTAGCGATCTCGATGTTCTGCCCGGCGGCCGTGGCCGGTATCGGCGACGGCAAGATCTTCGGCTTCGACCCGTTCGGCCGCTGAATGTCGTTGCTCCTGTGCCGCTGAGCTCGCCGGGACCGGCACCAGCTGCGGATTCCGCGCCTGGTGCCCGTGAAAGGCGCTGCGGCCCCGCATATGTCGCCATATCCACGGCATGAACATGTTCTGCGTCCATGCCAGCTGCGCCGTCATCCGGGACCGTAGCGATCGGTAATCGTCGCCGGCCGCCACCAGAGCCCAATCATGATCGGCCCCAGCCAGTTCCAGGGCTTCTGCCGCCGCCGCGGCGAACAGCACATGCCCGGCGGTGGAACCGTGCACCCGGTCCGGGCTCCACACCGCGGGATCGGTCATCGCCGCGGCAGTGTAGAGGTCGACCAGCCGGAAACCGTGCCGGTCCGCAGCGCCGCGGATGACGTCGTTGATGCGCAGTACCCGCGGCACCAGCAATCGGCCGGCGGGCAGGATCTTGGTGATATCGGGGAACGTGGTGGTCACCACCGTGGCACCCGATGACGCCAACGCCTCGTGCAGGGTGTCCAGGTCGCCGAGAGCACGGTCGAATTTCCGGCCGGGTCGGGTCACGTCGTTCATGCCTACGCACACCGTGATCAGATCGGGCTGCATCGCCAGGGCCTGTGGCAGCTGCACATCGAGCACATCGGCGATGCGCTTACCCCGGATCGCCAGGTTGGCATATTGCAGGCCAGGGGATTCGGCCGCGATCATGCGCGCCAGTCGATCTGCGAATCCGACCAGCGCCCCGGATTCGTCGACATCCCAGAGGCCTTCGGTCTGACTGTCACCCACGGCGACGTACCTGCTGTACCGGATGCCGGCCACGGTGGTCACTGTAGCGCCGACACCGCCATGGTGCTCGCCGAGACCCGTCGGCGCGGTCGTGGACTACGCTGCGCTGATGCCACGTGCAAGCGCAGGGGTGCTGCTGTACCGCGTGACCGACGGTATGGCCGAGGTGCTGATCGGACACCCCGGCGGCCCGTTCTGGGCGCGCAAAGACGATGGCGCATGGTCGATTCCGAAAGGTGAGTTCGACGAGTCCGAGGACGCCTGGTCCGCGGCCAGCCGAGAGTTCGCCGAGGAGATCGGATTGCCGGTGCCCGACGGTGCGCGAATGGACTTCCCGCCACTGCGTCAGCCCAGCGGCAAGATCGTCACCGCGTTCGCGGTCGAGGCGGATCTCGATGTCACGAACGCGGTCAGCAACACCTTCGAATTGGAATGGCCAAGGGGCTCCGGTCGTATCCGGCAGTACCCGGAACTCGACCGCGTGCAGTGGTTCACCGTCGCAGAAGCCCGCGCCAAACTGCTCAAAGGGCAACGGCCACTGCTGGATCAACTGATGGAGCGGCTGGCCGGCCGGGCCGGTTGATGTATCAGGGCGACCCGTTGCTGATGCGGATCTGCTCGCGGCACTCTCGTCGGGTCTGACCGGTCTGCTGCATGCACACCCGCACCGAGGGGTCCAGAACCCCCGGTAGTGGCTCCTCGCTGGGATCCGGCGCCTCGGTGGTCACCGTGGGACTCGCCACCGGCCCCTGCGTCAGCGACCAGATGGTCGCCTGGGTGCCCGCCAGGGTCTCGCAGTACACCGTCGTGCCCTCGGCGGTGGTGCCCGTGCCGCCGAGTGGGCCGCAATCGGCACCGACCACCGCGGCGGTGGCCGGTTCGGTCACATCGGTGGTGACCGTGACGGTCGGATCAGGGGCGGAGGTGGTCGTGCTCGCCACCGGTGGCGGCGCGGGGGCCGCCGTGCTGGACGGCCGGGCGCTGGAGGTGGTGGCCGGGGCGGCCTCCGGACGCTCGTCGTCGGCGCGGCCGAATTCGAATGCGGCGACCACGATCGCGACGCACAGCAGGACCGCGAGAACCCCGGCAACCATGATCGCGGCCGCGGGACGCTGCCTGCGCACCTTGGGCTTCTTGGGTGCCGGTGCGAGTGTGGTCTGCTCGGAGATGTCACCGGCCAGCTGGTGGCCGAGTGCGCGTGCGAAGTCGGTGCACCGGTCGAACCGCTCGCCGGGCTCCTTGGCCAGGGCCTTGGTGAACACCGGGTCCAGGTGCGCCAGTTCGGGGCGCCGGCTGCCGATCGCAGGTGGCGAGGCCGACAGATGCTGGCTGATGACCACCGCCGGGTTGGAGTTGCGGAACGGTGGTGTTCCGGAGAGCAGCTCGTAGGCCGTGGCCGCCAGGGCGTACTGATCGGACCGGCCGTCCACGGGATTGCCCATCAGCTGCTCGGGCGCCGCATAAGACACCGTGCCGACGGTCATGTTGGTCGCGGTCAGCCCGCTGACATCGTCGGACCACCGCGCGATACCGAAATCGGCCAGCATGATGCGTCGGTCGCCGGACTCCGGACCGCAGATCAGGATGTTGGCCGGTTTGACGTCCCGATGCAGCAGATTGCGCTGATGGGCGTAGTCCAACGCCTCGGCGACCGCCGTGACGATCTCGATGACCTGCTGTGGGGGCAGACCCTGTGGGTGCTCCTCGCGCAACAGGCGTGAGGTGTCGGTGCCGGGAACGTAGTCCATCGCGATCCACAGCTGACCGTCGCTCTCACCGCGGTCGTGCACACCGACGATGTGCGGATGCCACAGCGTGGCCGCGATATCCGCCTCGCGTTCGAAACGTTGGCGGTATTCGTCATCGGTCGACACCTGCGCGAGCAGGATCTTCAGCGCGTCCTGGCGCGGGAGTCGTGGGTGCTGGGCGAGGTAGACCTCACCCATCCCGCCGGCGCCGAGGGCGCGAACGATCGTGTATCCGGCGAACGTTGCGCCAGGCGCCAATGGCATGGGCGAATACTAGACGCCGGACTCAGCCAGCCGGCGGAGGAACGGGCGCCGGCGAGGTGGGAACTCCGGCCTGGGCCGGCGGCATCGGGGTCGGGGTCACGGTGGTCACACCGTTCGCGCCGACCGTGCGTCCACCCGGGCCCGATCCGGTGGACCGGCTGGCGCCGGCGGCGTCGAAAGCCGCCTGCGTGCAATTGAGCATCAGCTGCATCTTCCCGGACGGGATGTACTTCTGCTTCTCCACGATGCACATGCTCTGTTGGATGTCACTGCCCACCGCGCCGCCGAACATCGACGGAATGCCCATGCTCTTGAGGATCGCCACGGCCTTGCCGTACGGTTCGCCGACCACGTTGTACGCGGCCTGCGCCGCCTGCGGGTCCGAGCTCGCCGTGCCTGCGGTGACGATCGCCGCCGATGCGATGGCGCAGGCGCCCAGCCCCAAGCCGATTAGCTTCTTCACGTGACCTCCGGGTGTCGCGGTGCGGTGCGAACATATCGCAGAACCACACCTGTAGAAACTCCAGTCACGTGTCCATCGCCGGCACCTGGGCTTTCATTACTTCGGCAAGAGCATTGGCGCGGGGATCGGTGAACACGTCCTCCAGGGACATGCGCTCACCGTCGGGCCCGGACAGCGGCACACGCCAGTTCGGGTACTCGTCGGTGGTGCCCGGCTGGTTCTGCGCGCGGAGGTCGCCGACCGCGTCCGGCAAGGCCAAGGCCAGCAGTTTCGACGGTGTGCGGCCCAGGAAGGCGTGCAGACCACGGACGATCTCGTCGATATCGGGCTGCTCGCCGAGCAGACCGAGCCGGCGCAGTTCGTCGAGCCAGGCCTGCTGTTCGATCCGATCGTCGGCGATCTCCTCGTCGACCGGCCGGGTCAGCAGCCCCAGCGACTCGCGCAGCCGGATGTGCTCACCGGCCAGGTAACCGGCTGTCGGCGGCAGATCGTGGGTGGTCACCGCGGACAGGCAGGCCTCGCGCCAGCGCTCGGCGGGCAGCGGTGCGCCCCCGTCGGTGCGTTCGAACCACAGGATCGACGTACCGAACAATCCGCGGTCGCGCAGATAGTCACGCACCCACGGCTCGACCGTGCCCAGATCCTCGCCGACCACGACCGCGCCGCTGCGATATGCCTCCAGCGCCACGATGCCGATCAGCGCATCATGGTCGTAGCGCACGTAGGTGCCTTCGGTCGGCGCCGCACCCTGGGGGATCCACCACAACCGGAACAACCCGATGATGTGATCGATCCGGACCCCGCCGGCATGGCGCAGTACCGCGTTGACCAGGGCGCGGAACGGCGCATAGCCGGTTCGTCGCAACTGGTCGGGCCGCCACGGTGGTTGTGACCAGTTCTGGCCGAGCTGGTTGTACTCGTCCGGCGGCGCCCCGGCGCTCACCCCGCGCGCCAGCACATCTTGCAATGCCCAGGCATCCGCGCCGTCGGGATCGACCCCGACGGCGAGGTCGTGCATGATGCCCAGGCCCATGCCGGCCTGGGTGGCTCGGGCCTGGGCGGTGGTCAGCTGATCATCGAGTTGCCATTGCAGCCAGCGGTGGAAGTCGACGGCCGCCTCGTTGGCGGCGGCGAAAGCCGCGACCTCGGGGTTGTCGGGATGGGTCAGCTTTTGCGGCCAGGTGTGCCAGTCCGGCCCGTGCACTTCGGCCAGTGCGCACCAGGTGGCGAAGTCGTCGAGGCTGCGGCCCTCGCGATCGCGGAATGCCGCGTACGCCAGGTCCCGGCCCGCGGATCGCGGCACCCGGTACACCTGTTGCAAGGCAGCACGTTTCACCTTCCACGCCGCGTCCCGGTCGATACCGTCGCGGCGTCGGGCGCGGCCGGCCAACTCGGCGCGGGCCTTGCGTAGTGGCCCGCGCCTACGCAGCTGGGCGTACTCGTCGATGGCCTCGACCCGCAGATACAGCGGATTGACGAACCTGCGGGAGGTCGGCAGATAGGGCGACGGCTCCATCGGCGCCACCGGTGCGGCGGCGTGCAATGGATTGACCAGGATGAATCCCGCGCCATGGCGAGCCGCCGACCAGACGGCAAGATCGGTCAGATCCGTCAGATCGCCGGTGCCCCAAGACTGTTCGGAGGTGACGCTGTAGAGCTGGGTGGCCAGACCCCAGTGCCGCCTGCGCGGCGGCGCCAGCACGGCGGGTGCGACGATCACGGTGGTGTCGGTCTCGCCGGTGTCGGTCCTGGCATGCAGGCGGTGATATCCGGGCGGCAGATCGGCAGGCAGCTCGAAGGTGGCCTCGCCGATTGTCCGCCCGTCCAGATCATATGGCGCACGATTGTTTTCGAGCTGGCGCAGCTCGGTGCGCACGGAGCCGTCCTCCAGCTCGACCCAGACATCGACCGGCCGGCCGTGGGTGACATGCACCCAGAACGACGACGCGGTGCCCGAGCGGGCCACCACCGTCGGTGGCAGGGCATCGCCCCAATACTCACGGTCGTGCGTCCGCGCGGCGTGCTCCCGGTCGGCCGGGGTATCGGCCGGCACCCCGAGCGCGGCGAGCACGGACACCAGCGTGTGCTCGGGCACCGGAACGCTGCGGCCACGCCAGTCGACGAACTCCGTTGCCACCGCGTACCGCTGTGCGAGCTCGGCCAATTCGGTCATGCTCGCAATCTTGCCGGATCCGCCGCGTCGCCGCCGGACCGGTGGGCACCGTTGCGCGTGGTGTCAGTATCGTCGGCGGGCATGCCGCCAGGAGCCACTACCGACCCGGCCCGGCGGGCCCGGATCGCCGTGGGAGCGCTGTTCCTGACCAATGGAGCGATGTTCGCCAACCTGCTGCCGAGGTACCCGGAGATCAAGAGCGATCTGGCGCTGTCCAATGCCGGCTACGGGGCGGTGGTGGCGGCTTTCGCCGCCGGTGCGCTGGTCGCCGGACTGGCCGCCGGCGCAACCGTCCGGCGGTTCGGATCGGCCCGCACTGCGGTGGGGTCATCTGTACTCCTGGCAGTGCTGATCGCGACCGCCGGTTCGGCGAGCACGCCTGCGTTCCTGGCCGCCGCACTCTTTTTTGCCGGCGCCTGCGATGCCGTGACCGATGTCGCGCAGAACGTGCATGGCCTGCGGGTTCAACAAACCTATGGCCGCTCGATCATCAATTCGCTGCATGCCGTCTGGGCCGCGGGGGGCATCCTCGGCGGATCCATGGGCGCCGCCGCCATCGCCCTGGGGCTCGGGCGCTCAGTGCACCTGGCCATCGCCGCAGCAGTGTTCGCGGCGGTGGCACTGGCGGCCTATCCGTTCCTGTTGCCGGGACCCGATCGAGCCGACGATCACCGCGGCGGTTCCACCGGGTTGGGGCGGCGGGCCCATCTTCCGGCGTATGCGTTGCTGGCGGTTCTGGTGGTCGTGGCCATCGCGGGGGCCGTCATCGAGGATGTCGGCAGCACCTGGGCCACGCTCTATCTGCGCGATGGGCTCGGCGCGCCGGGGGCGGTCGCGGTGTTCGGGTACGTCGCGTTGATCGGGTGCATGTTCGTCGGGCGGCTGACAGGTGATCGCCTGGTGGACAGGTTCGGCGAGCGCATCGTGACCAGGACCGGGGGACTCGTGATGGCGGCCGGTATGGGTTTGGCCCTTGCGTTTCCGTCGGTACCCGGCACGATCGCCGGTTTTGCGGCGGTCGGCCTCGGGGTGGCGACACTGGTGCCTGCGGCGATGCACGGCGCCGATCGACTACCCGGGCTGCGGCCGGGTACCGGACTGACGGCGGTGGCGTGGCTGATGCGGCTGGGGTTCGTCGCCTCGCCGCCGGTGATCGGGCTGATCGCCGATGCTGCCGGGCTGCGGGTGGGACTGCTGCTGGTGCCGGCGGTGGGACTACTGGTCGCCGTGTTGACCTGTGTGCCCGGCGTGCTCAGTGCGCCACGCCGGCCATCTCGATCGTGAGCACACCGGCGATGATCAGGGCGATGCCCGCCACCATCCGCCAGGTCAGCGGATCACGGAAGAGCACCCGTGCGGCGACGGCCACCAGCGCGACACCGCACGCGGTCCAGATGCCATAGGCAACCCCCACCGGCATCCCTAACGACAGCGAGACCCACAACAGATAGAAGGACGCCAGATAGCCGGCCGCCACCGGGACGATCCACCGGCGGCGGCGGAAACCATCGGATGCCCGCAGCGACAAGGTGGCGAGCACTTCCGTCCCGATGGCCCCGGCCAGCGCCAGCCACATCACGGGGTCACCTCGGAGGGCCCGTCGTGGGAGCCGAATTCGACCAGCAGGACGCCGGCGATGATCAGCGCGATGCCGGCCAGCAGCGGCCAGGTGAACGCCTCACCGAAGATCAGGGACGCGGCGACGGCGGTGACGGCGGTGCCCGTCGCGCCCCAGATTCCGTAGGCCACCCCGACGGGCATCCCGGTCCGGAGGACCGCGGCCATCAAGATGAACGACGACAGGTAGCCGGCGACCACCAGGGTCAGCCAACCGGAATGGTCCTGTGAGGCACGTAGCGACAGTGTTCCGCCGACCTCTGTCGTGATCGCTCCGCCCAGCAGAGCCCACTTACGCACGGCGCCAACTTAGCGGTGCGCCCGGCCTGCGGCAGGTGTCGGGTGGTGGTGGCGACGTGCGAGCGGGAGATATGGACCCCGTCACGTATCGGTGCACCCGAGATCGGCGGTGCCACTATGGAGGATGTGACCGATACAAGATTCTCGATGCACGACACCGCGGTCGTCGAGACCACTAACGGCCCGGTGCGTGGCACCGGCGACGGCGTCGTCACCCGCTGGTTGGGGGTTCGATATGCCGCCGCGCCCGTCGGTCCGCTGCGCTGGCGTGCGCCCCAACCGCCGCAACCGTGGACCGAACCGGCCGATGCCACCGTGCTCGGCCCAGTGTGCCCGCAGCCCACCGACCCGCGGATCCCGCTGGATCTGGGCGCGCCGCAGGGAGCCGATTGCCTGACGGTGAACATCTGGGCTCCGACCCGCGGCGATGGGCCCGAGGGAGATGGGCCCGAGGGAGATGCGCACAAGCCGGTCCTGGTGTGGGTGCACGGCGGCGCCTACATCCTGGGTTCGGGTGCCCAGCCGCTCTACAACGGGCGCGAACTGGCCGCCGGCGGGGATGTCGTCGTGGTGACGGTGAACTACCGGCTCGGCCCGTTCGGCTTCCTGGACCTGTCGTGGCTCGGCGAGGGTTTCGAGACCAACACCGGCCTGCGCGATGTGCTGTTCGCGTTGCGGTGGGTGCGCGAGAACATCGCCAATTTCGGCGGCGACCCGGATCGGGTCACGCTGTTCGGTGAGTCGGCGGGCGGGGGCGTGGTGACCACGCTGCTGGCCAGCCCCGCCGCGGAGGGATTGTTCAGTCGCGCGATCGCCCAGAGTTCGCCGGTCACCTCGGTCTACGACCAGAAGCGCGCGCAGCGGATCGGTGAGCAGTTCCTGGGCGAGCTCGGTATGACGGCACGGCAATCGGACCAGTTGAGCGAGCTGCCGGTGACTGCCATCATCGCCGCGGCCAAGGAGTTGTTCAACGATGTGCCGCGGTTGGCGCCGGGCACCCTGGGCTTCGCCCCCATCGTCGACGGTGACATCGTGCCCGACTACCCGGTGAACGTCGCCAGATCGGGCCGTACGCTGCCGGTTCCGCTGATCATCGGCACCAACGAGCACGAGGCGGCGTTGTTCCGGTGGATGCGCTCGCCGCTGCTACCCATCAGCGGGCAGGCCATCAGCGAGATGTTCACCGCGATCGCTTCCGAACAACCCGACCTGCAGATCCCCACCCCGGCCCAGATCGCGGCGGTCTACCGCGGGCGCGGCAAGAAACCCGGTCTCGGCGTCGCACGTGACATCGGCTTCCGGATGCCCTCGATCTGGTTCGCCGAGGGCCACAGCGTGGTCGCGCCGGTGTACATGTACCGGTTCGACTGGTCCACCCCCATGCTCCGTGTTCTCGGATTGGGCGGCGCGCATGCCACCGAATTGCCCTACGTGTGGGGCAATTTGGTGGCCGGGCGTCGTGACCCGACATTCAAGCTCGGTGGTCTCGGCGCAGGCACCGAGGTCTCACACAGGATGCGGCAGCGCTGGTGCAATTTCGCGCGCGGTGGGTCACCGGATGCCGACGAGGGGCCGCGGTGGCGCCCATATGACGAAAAGAACCGCGTCAATCTGTTGATCGGGCGCGATGATCAGCTGGCGTTCGATCCGGACCATATCCAGCGCAGCACCTGGGGGACCGAGGTGTTGAGCTTCCGCTGATCCGGCACCGCTGCGGTTAGGCTCCGTGGATGGACGCCGTCATGGGATTGCTCTCCGCGCTGCCCGCGCAGATGCGCGACCCGGTCCTGTTCGCCATCCCGTTCTTCCTGCTGCTTCTCGTCATGGAATGGGCGGCGGCGCGCCGGCTCGAACACCTCGAGTCCGAGCCCCACGCAGCCCGGCCCAGCGCCGCAGACGCACACCAGCGCAGCGCCGCAGGCGCAGACCAGCGCAGCCCCGCGGGCGCTTACCAGCGTCGCGACGCCTGGACGAGCCTGTCGATGGGATTGGTCTCGGTGGTCACCACCGCGGCGTGGAAGGCCACGGCGCTGCTGGGCTACGCGGCGATCTACGCCTACCTGGCGCCATGGCAGCTCCCGGCGGATCGGTGGTACACCTGGGTGATCGCGTTGCTCGGCGTGGACCTGTTGTTCTACGCCTATCACCGGGCTGCGCATCGGGTACGACTGATCTGGGCCACCCACCAGGCCCACCATTCCAGCCAGTACTACAACTTCGCCACCGCCCTGCGTCAGAAGTGGAACAACAGCGGCGAGATCCTGATGTGGATTCCGCTGCCCTTGCTCGGTGTTCCGCCGTGGATCGTGTTCGCGAGCTTCTCGGTGAACCTCGTCTACCAGTTCTGGGTGCATACCGAACGCATCGACAAGCTTTGGCGACCAATTGAATTCGTCTTCAACACGCCGTCGCACCATCGGGTGCACCACGGCATGGATGCCGAGTATCTCGACAAGAACTATGGCGGGATCCTGATCCTGTGGGACAGGATGTTCGGCAGCTACCAGGATGAGCTGTTCCGACCGCATTACGGGTTGACCACGCAGGTCGACACCTTCAACATCTGGACACTGCAGACCCATGAGTACGTCAAGATCGCCCGTGCGGTGCGCAGCGCCCGCGGATTGCGAGACAAGCTCGGATACGTCTTCGGTCCGCCGGGGTGGACCCCGACCCGCAGCACCGAGTCGGTCGGGTCGGCTGCGCACTGAACCGCCCGTTCACCACGTAGTGTCGCCCTGGTGAGGACAGTCTTCGATGCCCCTGTCGACCCCGCGCTGGTCGAACGGTCGCTGGCGGCAAGCGTGTTCGCCCCGATGTGGCTTGATATCGCACGCCCGGACCATCCACCTCTGGTCGGGTCGCAGAGCTGCGATCTGCTGGTCGTCGGTGGCGGGTACACCGGGCTGTGGGCGGCGCTGCACGCCGCCGAACGGTATCCGGACCGCCGCATCGTGCTGGTCGAGTCGGACCGGATCGGCTGGGCGGCCTCGGGCCGCAATGGTGGTTTCGTCGAGGCCAGCCTCACCCACGGTGCCGAGAACGGACGATCAAGGTGGGCAGCCGAATTCGACACCCTCACCGAGCTCGGAATGGCGAACCTGGATGGCATGGCCGCCGATATCGAACGGCTCGGGTTGGACGTCGATTGGGAGCGGACCGGGATGCTCTCGGTGGCCACCGAGCCGCACCAGGTGGACTGGCTCACCGAATCCGCCGCCGCAGGCGAGGGACGATTCCTCGACCAGGAGCAGGTGCGCGCGGAGGTCCACTCGCCGACCTATCGGGCCGGGCTTTACGAGCCGGACAGTTGCGCACTGGTGCACCCGGCCAAACTCGCCATGGAGCTGGCCAGGGCCTGCCTGGCCGCCGGCGTGCAGATGCACGAGCACACACGGGCTTTATCGCTGGAGTCCGCCGATGGTGCCCTGCGCGTGGGCACCGGCTCGGGCACGGTGACGGCGAGCCGGGTCATCCTGGCCACCAACGTCTTTCCCAGTCTGCTGCGCCGCAATCGTTGGTACACCGTTCCTGTATATGACTACGTGTTGTCCACCGAGCCGCTGACCGCAGCGCAACTGGAGCGGATCGGCTGGACCGGTCGGCAGGGCGTCGGCGACAGTGCCAACCAATTCCACTACTACCGGCTCAGCGCGGACAACCGGATCGTCTGGGGCGGCTACGACGCGGTGTATCACTTCGGTCGCCGGGTCGATCCCACCTATGAAGACCGGCCGCAGACCTATCGCAGGCTGGCCGAGCACTTCTTCATCACGTTCCCCCAGCTCGATGACGTCCGCTTCAGTCACCGCTGGGCGGGGGCGATCGATACCAACACCCGATTCTGCGCGCACTGGGGTACCGCGCACCGGGGGAGGGTCGCGTACGTGAACGGGTTCACCGGGCTGGGGGTGGGCGCGACGCGTTTTGCCGCGGACGTCTGTCTCGATCTGTTGGATGGCACGCCGACACCGCGCACCCGACTGGAGATGGTCCGCAAGAAACCGCTGCCATTCCCGCCGGAACCGTTCGCATCGGTGGGGATCCAGGCGACGCGGTGGTCACTGGATCGCGCCGACCATTCCGCGGGCCGGCGCAATGTGCTGTTACGCACCCTGGACAAGCTGGGGCTGGGCTTCGATTCCTGACGGTCCGGCCGCAGTGTGCAAATACCTCCCGTGACTGCCCTCGTGGTCTCTAGGCTGGGGCCACGAGGGGAGAACGACATGGGGATTCGACTTCAGCGCGCCAAGAGACCAGCACTGGGCTCGCCGGTAGCGCCACCACGCCCACGGACCTACGTCGTGGTGTCCGGCGACACGCTGTGGGGCATCGCCGAGCGGTTCTACGGGGACGGCAGCGAGCAACAGCGCATCGCCGAAGCGAGCGGCTTGATCGATGTCGACCTCGTCCATCCTGGTCAGATCTTGACCCTTCCGTAGGGCCGCCGAACGTTACGCCATGTTACTGGTGTGACTGTTGTGACACGCGGGTCGTTACACGACTTGTGATGTAACGAGATCTGACCGTTATCCGATTCACCCGTCAGCACCCCGGTAATTTCGTCCCGGAGGGGTGGAGGATCGGAGGGTTGGATGCGCGCACGGCTTTTCCTGACAATGATCGCCGCGGCCGCCGCGGTCGGTGTGTCCCCGGCCGGTATTGCCGCCGCCGAACCTGCCGCCGCCGGACCTGTCGCCGCCGGACCTGCAGTCACCGTGCACCCGGGCATGGAAATCCGGCAGGGCACCACCATGTGCACTCTCGGGTTCGTCGACCCCGCGGCGCGGGTGGCCTTCACTGCCGGGCATTGCCGCGGCGCGGGGCCCGTCACCGACCGATTCGGCAATGCCCTCGGCGAGATGGCCCTCTTCGACGACAACACCCCCGACGGCGCGACGGTGACCGGTGATCATCAGCTGGCCGACTGGGGGGCGATCACCCTGAACCCGGACGTCGAGGTCAACACCGTGCTTCCCGGCGGTCGGTCGCTGGTTCTCGACCAGGCGCTGGCGGTCCAGCAGCCAGGTCGGCCCGTCTGTCATTTCGGCATCGTCACCGGAGAGAGTTGCGGCACGGTCGGCGTGGTCAACAACGGCTGGTTCACCATGAAAGACGGTGTGGTCAGCCAAAAGGGCGACTCCGGAGGTCCGGTCTACGTCCTTACTTCCGACGGAAGGGCTGCCATCGTCGGGTTGTTCAACAGCACCTGGGGTGGTGCGCCCACCGCGGTGTCCTGGCAGGCCACGGTGCCGCGGATCCGCGAGGCGGTCGCCACTCAGCCGGCCAGTTCGAACACCGGTATCGAGGCCGCGATCTCCCTGACCTCGGACTCGCTCGATGAGGGTGTCAACCCGCCCGCGTGACCCTTGACCTCCCAGTACCAGCGATCCAGGTAGCGCCGGAGGAGTTCGGGCTTGTCGGCGTCGACGATCTCCACGACGCTCCGGCGTCTGCGCCTCCATCGCGGCCCGGTGAACACCTCGCCGGCGGCCCGGGCGTTTCGGACCCACTGGGTGTTCCCCCGGGTGGCGACCACGTAGTCGCGGCCGTCGACGGTCAAGACGTTCACCACCACCGTCCGCCATTGTCCGGTGCTGCGGCCGCGGACGCGTAACGCGCGGCTGCCCGCGATCTCGATGCCCAGTTCGGCGAGTTGCCGGATCAGCGTATTGGCTGCCCGGGCCACGCGGCCGGGTTCGTCGTATCGAACGGTCATCGTTCCTCCAAAGATGATGTGAGCACTGCTCTCTCTTGACGATGGCACCCTGGGTGCGAAAAAGCAAGAGCACTGTTCTCGTTTGTGGCAGACTGGTGCCGTGGGTAAGCGGCAGGAGGCGCGGGACCGTATCGAGGCGCAGATCGTGCAGGTCGGCCGCCGTCATCTGGTCACCGACGGTGCCGCCGGGCTGTCGCTGCGCGCCATCGCCCGAGAGCTGGGCATGGTGTCCTCGGCGGTGTATCGGTACGTGGCCAGTCGAGATGACCTGCTGACCTTGCTTCTCGTCGACGCCTACGACGACCTCGCGGATGCGGTGGACGCCGCCGCGCTGGCAGGGGACTGGGATCACCGGCTCGTCGCGCTGGCGCGCGCGGTTCGCGCGTGGGCGGTGGCTCAGCCCGCGCGGTGGGCGTTGCTCTACGGCAGCCCGGTGCCCGGATATCACGCGCCCCCGGAGTTGACGGTGGGTCCGGGAACCCGGGTCGTCGCCACCTTGTTGTCGATCATTGCCGACGGGGTGCGCAGCGGGGCCGTGGGTAGCCCGGACGACTCGATGGGTGAACCGATCTCGTCGGATTTCGAGGGCATCCGCGCGGAGTTCGGGTTCCCCGGCGGTGACCGGCTGATGCTGGCCTGTCTGTCGACCTGGGCGACCGTGGTCGGCGCGATCAGCTTGGAGATCTTCGGGCAGTACGGAGCCGACACGCTCAGTGATCCCGGCGCGGTCTTCGATGCTCAGCTGGGAATGTTCGTGCGCATGGTGAGCAGCGAATTCCCGGCAAACTAGAACCTGTTCTAGCGGTTGTCGGCCGCTGGCGATATCCTCACTGCGATGCATGATCAGACACCTGTCCAGGTTGCCTGGGTGACCGCAGACCTGACTGCCACCGAGCAGATGCTCAGTGCGCTGTCGGGTGCCAGAACATGGGTTCGCATGCCCGACGTGCATTTCGGTCCGGATACGTGCACCCATCGCGGGGAACCCGCAGACTTCGTCGCCGACATCTCGCTCAGTTACGCCGGTGACCTGCAGCTCGAACTCATCGCGCCGGTACGCGGAGAGAGCATCTATGCCGAATTCCTGGCCGCACACGGTGCGGGGCTGCACCACATCTGCGTTGCCGTGCCGGATGTGGACGCCTTCGAGGCCGCGCTGGACGATGCGGCGGCAGCCGGTGCGCCGGTCGTCACCAGGGGTGTGATGCCCGGCGGTATGCACTTCGGATACGTCAGCGGCGCCGACGCCGGCGTGCCGTTCGTGGAGATCGCCTACATACCGCCCGAAATCCAGGCCTTTTTCGACCACGTGAAACAACAACAGCAGTGATGCGCCCGAGGAGACAACGATGACCCTGCAGCAGATCCCGGCAACCATCGGCGTGGCCGACGTCAGCTCCTGGTCCGATGACGTCGATGTCGTCGTCGTGGGTTTCGGTATCGCCGGTGGATGTGCGGCGGTGACCGCGGCCGAGAACGGGGCTCGGGTGCTGGTGCTGGAGAAGGCGGCCGCTGCCGGCGGTACCACGTCGATGGCCGGCGGGCATTTCTACCTCGGCGGCGGGACGGCCGTACAGCAGGCCACCGGACACGAGGACAGTGCCGAGGAGATGTACAAATACCTGGTCGCCGTCACCGAGGACCCGGAACTGGACAAGATCCGCGCCTACTGCGACCACAGCGTCGAGCACTTCGATTGGCTTGAGTCCCTTGGCTTTCAGTTCGAGCGAAGCTACTACCCGGGCAAGGTGGTGGTCCCGCCGGGCACCGAGGGTCTGTCCTACACCGGCAACGAGAAGGTGTGGCCCTTCATCGATCAGGCCAAGCCCGCACCGCGCGGTCACTCGGTGCCGGTTCCCGGCGAACTCGGCGGCGCCGACATGGTGATCCAGTTACTGCTCAAACGCGCCGCGGAGCTCGGGGTGCAGTTCCGCTACGAGACCGGTGCGACGAACCTCGTGGTCGCCGACGGTGCGGTGCAGGGGGTGGCCTGGAAGCACTTCACCGAAACCGGCGCGGTCAAGGCGAAATCGGTGATCATCGCCGCCGGCGGCTTCGCGATGAACGCCGAGATGGTGGCGCACTACACGCCGGAACTGGGTCAGGAGCGCAAGACCAAGCATCACGGCCTGGTGGCGCCCTACATCCTCGGCAACCCCAACGACGACGGCCTGGGCATCAAGCTCGGTGTGTCCGCGGGCGGTGTTGCCAAGAATCTGGATCAGGCATTCATCACCGCCGCGGCCTACCCGCCGGAGATCCTGCTCACCGGTGTCATCGTCAACAAGGACGGCCGCCGGTTCGTCGCCGAGGACTCCTATCACTCGCGCACATCGGCGTTCGTGCTCGAACAACCCGATCACGCCGCCTACTTGATCGTCGATGAGGCACACATGCAGATGCCCGAGATGCCGCTGATCAAATTCATCGACGGCTACGAGACCATCGCCGAAGTCGAGCAGGCACTGGGTATTCCGTCCGGCAACCTGGCCGCCACGCTGGAGCGGTACAACGCCGATGCGGCTGCCGGTGTCGATCCCGACTTCCACAAGCAGCCGGATTACCTTGCCCCGCAGGACACCGGGCCGTTCGCGGCATTCGACCTGACCCTCGGTGTCGCGATGTACTCCGGGTTCACCATGGGCGGTTTGACGGTATCGCTGGACGGTGAGGTCCTCGACGAGTCCGGCGCGGTGGTCCCGGGTCTGTATGCCGCCGGTGCGTGCGCATCCAATATCGCGCGCGATGGCAAGGGATATGCCAGCGGTGTCCAGCTCGGCGAGGGTTCGTTCTTCGGCCGCCGAGCGGGCAGGCACGCCGCCGCGCGCTGACCCGCTCTCTGCTCAGTTAGGCAGGGGTGATTTGGGTTTTCCGGTCTCGGGATCGACATCGCCGAGCACCCACTTGCCCCCGCCGAACAAGTGCAGGTGCTGCTCGTGATGCTGGCCCACGGTGCTGCGGTGGGTGACGCTGACCAGGATGGTATCGGGCAGCTCGCGGCGCACGAGGTCGTACATCGTGAACTCCAGGCCCTCGTCGAGGGCAGAGGTCGCCTCGTCGAGGAACACCACCCTCGGCTTGGTCAGCAGCACCCTGGCGAAGGCGACGCGCTGCTGCTCGCCGGGGGAGAGCACCTTGACCCAATCCGCCACTTCGGCAAGGCGTCTGGCGCATTGCGGGAGCGCCACCTTGTCCAGTGCGGTGATGAGCTCCTCGTCGGTGAACTCGTCGGGACCCTTCGGGTAGGACACCACCGCTCGCAGATCGCCGAGGGGCACATACGGCATCTGGGACAGGAACATCGTCTCGTTGGCACCTTCGGGGCACCGCAGGGTTCCGGTGGCGAACGGCCACAGTTGCGCCAGGCTGCGCAGCAGGGTGGTCTTGCCCGCGCCGGACTGGCCGGTGACGATCAGCGTGTCACCCGACTGCATCTGCAGGTTCAGGTCTTCGACCAGGATCTCGCCGGTGGGCGTGCTCACCGCGACATCGCGGATCTCGACGGGGCAGCTGCCGCACGGTTCGACGGTGAGCTCGTTGAGCGCCCGGCCCTCCTCGTTGGCCACCACCAGGCCGTGCAAGCGGATGATCGAGGCGCGCCAGCCGGCAAACGCGTCGTAGGAGTTGCGGAAGAACGACAGCGAGCTCTGGATGTTGCCGAACGCCGACGAGGTCTGCGAGACGTCGCCGAGTTTGATCTCACCGGCGAACAGTCGGGGCGCCTGGATGATCCACGGCAACGGGTTGATGAGCTGGCTGACCGTCAGGTTCCAGCCGTTGAAGGCGATCGACCGGTTCACATAGCGCTTGTAGTTCGACACGACCGGCTCGAAGCGTCGGCGCAACTGCACCCGCTCGGCGATCTCGCCTCGATAGAACGCCACCGCCTCCGCCGAATCGCGCAGCCGCACCAGGGCGTAGCGGAAGACGGCGTTGAACCGCTCGTTGTCGAAGGTCAATCGGATGATCGGGCGGCCGATCCAGAACGCGATGATGGTCGCGACGGACACGTAGACGATGGCTATCCAGAACATCGCGCGGGGGATGTTGACGCCGAACACCGACAGATTTCCGGACAGGTTCCACAGAATCGCGGTGAACGAAATGACCGACGCGATCGAACTGATGGCCCCGAACAACAGTGTGGAGCCACTGGTGTTGTTCGGCGTGTTCGGCAGCGGTCCGACGTTGGTGGTGAAGATGTCGATATCGGCCTGGATGCGCTGGTCGGGGTTGTCGATGGTGTCATCGATGAACCGGCTGCGGTAGTAGGCCTTGCCGTCGAGCCAGTCATCGGTCAGCCGACCGGTCAGCCACACCCGCCAGGCCAGCATGAACCGCTGCATCATGAAGATGTCGAGCAGCACCCGGCAGACGTGGATGGTGGCCAGTACCGCGAAGATCAGGATCGAGAACCAGAACCCGTCGATACCGGATTGGCGGACCGCGTCGTCGCCGGCGGCCACCCCCTGCACCGCGGTCTGCGCGGCGGTCATCAGGTCGTTGCCGTAATAGCTGAGCAGCACGTCCAAGCGCACACCGGAGATGATCGAGAGCAGGATGGCACCCAGCCACAGCCACGCCTTCACCGACTCCCGGCCGGTGAAGTAGGCGCCAGTGATGCGCCAGAACTGCCGCCCCCAGACCGTGAACTTCGCCAGCAGGATCAGCACGATCACGGTGCTGACCGCCGCTATCGTCCAGGCCTTGGCGATCCAGATCAGTGAGGTGCCCAGCTCACTGCCCCAGTCCAGCGTCGGGGTGAACATGTCCATGCGGGCAAGGTACAGGCTGAGGCTGGTCGCAGCGCGGCTGATGGCATCAGCCCGACCGGCGAGTGCGGTCGGTGTGTCGACCGGGCCGTGGTCCCCCTGAGCCCGACCTGCTCCGCGTACCGTATGACTGTGGCTGTGAGTTCCAAGACCTCGAAGGTGTCCAAGTCCGGCGGTGCGAAGTCAGGACGGTTGAGCAACCGGTTCTGGAAGCTGCTGGGCGCCAGCACCGACAAGGACCAGGCGCGCTCGATGACGCAGGTGCATGCCGCGGCCAAGTTCGAGGAAAAGGCCGCCGGTCTCGACGATGATCAGCTGCTCAAGGCCGCCGGGCTACTCAACCTCGACGACCTTGCCGACTCGTCGGACATCCCGCAGTTCCTGGCGCTTGTCAGGGAGGCCGCCGAGCGGTCGATCGCGCTGCGGCCGTTCGATGTTCAGTTGCTCGGCGCGTTGCGCATGCTGGCCGGTGACGTCGTCGAGATGGCCACCGGTGAGGGCAAGACGCTGGCCGGCGCCATCGCCGCAGCGGGATATGCCATCGGTGGCCGCAGCGTGCACGTCATCTCGGTCAACGACTATCTGGCTCGTCGCGATGCCGAGTGGATGGGACCGCTGCACCGTGCGCTCGGGCTGACCGTCGGCTGGATCACCGCCGACTCGACTCCCGAACAGCGCCGGGAGGCCTACGGCTGCAACATCACCTATGGCTCGGTCAACGAAATCGGCTTCGACGTGCTGCGTGATCAGTTGGTGATCTCCGTCGACGACCTGGTCTCACCGAGCCCGGACATCGCACTGATCGACGAGGCCGACTCGGTCCTGGTCGATGAGGCGCTGGTGCCGCTGGTGCTGGCGGGCACGTCGCACCGGGAGACCCCGCGGGTCGAGATCATCCGGCTGGTCGGCGAGCTGCGCGAGGGCGTCGAGTACGAGACCGACGCCGACAAGCGCAACGTGCAGCTCACCGACAAGGGCGCGCGACGACTCGAGGCCGCCCTCGGCGGTATCGACCTGTACTCCGAGGAGCACGTCGGCTCGACGCTGACCGAGATCAACGTCGCCCTGCACGCGCACGTGCTGCTGGAACGCGATGTGCATTACATCGTGCGCGATAACGCGGTGCACCTGATCAATGCGTCCCGCGGGCGCATCGCCTCGTTGCAGCGCTGGCCCGACGGCCTGCAGGCGGCCGTCGAGGCCAAGGAGGGCATCGAGATCACCGAGACCGGTGAGGTGCTCGACACCATCACGGTGCAGGCCCTGATCAACCGGTACCCGCGGGTGTGCGGCATGACCGGCACCGCATTGGCCGCCGGTGAGCAGTTGCGCCAGTTCTACAAGCTCGGGGTGTCCCCGATCCCGCCGAACAAGCCCAACATGCGCGAGGACGAGGCCGATCGGGTCTACATCACCATCGCCGCCAAGAACGATGCCATCGTCGAGCACATCGCCGAGGTGCATACCACCTCCCAGCCGATCTTGGTCGGCACCCGCGACGTCGCCGAATCCGAGGAACTGCACGAGCGGTTGGTCAAGGCCGGCATTCCGGCGGTGGTGCTGAACGCCAAGAACGATGCCGAGGAGGCCGCCGTCATCGCCGAGGCCGGCGCGCGGGGCCGGGTCACGGTATCGACCCAGATGGCCGGCCGCGGGACGGACATCCGGCTGGGCGGCTCAGATGAAGCCGAGCATGATGAGGTCGCCGAACTCGGCGGCCTGCACGTCATCGGCACCGGCAGGCATTACACCGAACGACTCGACAACCAGCTGCGCGGGCGCGCCGGGCGGCAGGGCGATCCCGGGTCCTCGGTGTTCTTCTCCAGCTGGGAGGACGATGTGGTGGTGTCCTTCGTAGAGCCCAACAAGCTCCCACTGGCCACCGACGGCGACGGCCGGATCACCAGCAACCGGGCCGCCGCCCTGCTGGACCACGCGCAACGGGTGGCCGAGGGCAAGACGCTCGACCTGCATGCCAACACCTGGCGCTACAACCAGCTCACCGCGCAGCAACGCGCAATCCTGGTCGAGCGCCGGGACACCCTGCTGCGGACCGCGGCCGCCCGGGAGGAGCTGGAAGAACGCTCTCCGCAGCGCTACGAGGAACTCGCCGAGACGATTCCGCAGGAGCGCCTCGAGGAGATCTGCCGGCTGATCATGCTGTACCACCTGGACCGGGGGTGGGCCGACCACCTGGCTTACCTGGCCGATATCCGGGAGAGCATCAGCCTGCGGGCCCTGGGAAACCAGAATCCGCTCGACGAGTTCCACCGGATGGCGGTGGACGCGTTCGCCTCGCTGGCCGCCGACGCGATCGAGGCCGCTCAGCAGACCTTCGACACCGCCACCATCGTCGATGACGAGGAGGGGGTGGCCGGGCTGGACCTGACCAGGCTGGCGCGGCCCACCTCGACGTGGACGTACATGATCCACGACGATCCACTGGCCGACAATGTCATGTCGGCGCTGAGTCTGCCCGGCGTGTTCCGCTAGGTTTCTAGCCATGACCCGGGCGAGCGGAGCGGCGGGGGATCGTCCACAGGATTCGGTGCCGAGCGGCATCGGTGATCGGGTGTTGACGATCCCGAACGTGCTCTCGGCGATCCGACTGATCCTGGTGCCGGTCTTCCTGTACCTGCTGCTGGTCGCCGAACAGACCGGGTGGGCGGTGGCGGTCCTGATGTTCAGCGGGTTCTCCGACTGGGCCGACGGCAAGATCGCCCGGCTGGTCGACAACCAGTCCTCGCGGCTGGGCGAGCTGCTGGACCCCTTGGTGGACCGCATCTACATGATCGTCGTCCCGCTGGCACTGGCCGCGGCCGGCGTGGTGCCGTGGTGGTTCGTGATCGTGCTGCTGGGCCGGGATCTGGTGCTGGCGGCGACCCTTCCGCTGCTGCGCTCGCGCGGTCTGACCGCCTTGCCCGTCACCTACCTCGGCAAGGGCGCCACCTTCGCGCTGATGTCGGGACTGCCCTTGGTCCTGCTCGGCCAGTTCGACGCCCTGTGGAGTCGGGTGATCCTGGCCTGCGGGTGGGCGTTCCTGATCTGGGGTCTGGCGCTCTACCTCTGGTCGGCCGTGCTGTACCTGATGCAGGTGTCCATGGTGGCGCGATCCATGCCGCGCGCGCCTGCGACACCGCGGGGGCGCGTTACCGGTGGCTGAGCGATCGAATTCGTTGGGCGGTTATCACCCGCGGGCGGGGCTGAGCGCCCACCAAGCCGGTGCACCCCAACGAATTCCGGTCCCCTCCCTGCTGCGCTCGCTGCTGACCGAACACCTCGATCCCGGCTACGCGGCGGCCGCCGCCGCCCGCCCGGATCGACCGCCACCGCGCGGGCGGCAATGGGGCTGGACGTTGCTGGCCGGGCTGATCATCGCGACCGTCTTCGCGGCCGCCGCGTCGCAGGCGCAGGCGCTCGCGCCGGCGAATCGCCAGACCCAGCAGGTGCTCTCCGAGAGCGCCCGTGCTGCCGAAACCCGCACGGCAGCAATCGAGGCCACCCGTGACGGGCTGGCCGCCGAGGTGGAGGCCGAACGCCGCAGCAGGTTGGCGGGCGACGAACAGGGCCGGGCGCTGCTCGCCGATCTCGACGCCGCCGAATTCGCCGCTGCGGTGACCCCGGCGATCGGCCCCGGCGTCACGGTTACCGTCACCGACCCCGGCGTGTCCCGCGATCTGACCGATGTGAGCAAGCAGCGGGTCGCGGGCAGCCGGCAGGTGATCCTGGATCGCGACCTGCAGCTGGTGGTCAACTCGTTGTGGGTCGGCGGCGCCGAAGCGGTGTCGGTGGGCGGGGTGCGGGTGGGCGCCGGCGTCACCATCCGGCAGGCCGGTGGCCGCATCCTGGTCGACAACCGCCCGATCACCAGCCCGTATGAGGTGATCGCGCTGGGTCCGCCGCACGCCATCCAGGATGTGTTCAACCGCAGCCCCGGTATGCAGCGACTGATGCTGCTGCAGCGGTCCTACGGTGTCGGGGTTACGGTCAGTACCGGCGAGGCGCTGAACGTGCCGGCTGGCTCGGTCCGCGAGATCCGCTTCGCCAAGGAGATGAAGCCGTGACGGCTGCTGCTGAAATGATCGAGCGATGATCGGAATCGCCGCACTGGTCGTCGGCATCGTGCTCGGGCTCGTCTTCCACCCGGGTGTGCCCGAGGCGATCCAGCCCTATCTGCCCATCGCCGTGGTCGCCGCGCTGGATGCCGTCTTCGGTGGTCTGCGCGCCTACCTGGAGCACATCTTCGACTCCAAGGTGTTCGTCGTCTCCTTCGTCTTCAACGTGCTGGTGGCCGCCCTGATCGTCTACGTGGGTGACCAGCTCGGCGTCGGTACACAACTGTCCACCGCGATCATCGTGGTGCTCGGCATCCGGATCTTCGGCAATGCCGCGGCCCTGCGCCGTCGACTGTTCGGGGCCTGAGGTATGGGTGAGCACAGCGAGCACACCGATCACCAATCGAGCGAGCCCGAGCATGGCAGGCACGAGATGCCGCCGGGCGGTGCCGGCCGGGCGCGGCGGACCCGGTCCCAGGTGATCTTCGGGACCTTCGGCGTGCTGCTGTGTCTGCTGCTCGGTATCGCGATCGCGACGCAGGTCCGTCAGACCAGCACCGGTGATTCCCTGGACTCGGCCCGCCCGGCGGATCTGCTGGTGCTGCTCGATTCGCTGCAGCAGCGTGAGGCCGCGCTGAACAGCGAGGTTGCCGAGCTGCAGGAGACGTTGAGCTCATTACAGCAGTCCGGCAGCAGCGATCAGGCCGCCATCGAGAATGCGCAGGCCCGGCTGGCGGCGCTGTCGATCATGATCGGCACGGTCGCCGCGGTGGGCCCCGGTGTGACGATCACCATCGAGGATGCGGCGGCCGGTGTGTCGCCGGAGACCATGCTCGACGTGATCAACGAGCTGCGGGCCGCCGGTGCCGAGGCCATGGAGGTGCGGGGGACCCGCGCCGGCGGGGCCGGACGGGATGCGGCGGGTATCCGGGTCGGGGTCGACACCTGGGTGGTGGGGGCGCCGGGCGCGTTGATCGTCGACGGGGTCACCATCGGGGCGCCGTATTCGGTTCTGGCGATTGGTGATCCGCCGACACTGGCCGCCGCGATGAACATCCCCGGCGGTGCGATGGACAGCGTGAAGCGGGTCGGCGGATCGATGACGGTGGCCCAGGCCGATGTCATCGATGTGACCGCCTTGCGGCAACCGAAACCTCGCCAATACGCTCAGCCCGTCAAGTAAGTCCGCTTGTATCCGTCAAAGGAGCCCCGTGAGCGAGATCCCGTCCGATCTGCAGTACACCGCCGAGCACGAGTGGGTGCGACGCACCGGCGAGGACACCGTCCGCGTGGGCATCACCGACTACGCGCAGGCCGCCCTCGGTGACGTGGTGTTCGTGCAGCTGCCCGACGTGGGGGCCGCGGTCAGCGCAGGCGACAGCTTCGGTGAGGTCGAATCGACGAAGTCGCTGTCGGATCTGTACGCACCGATCACGGCGAAAGTCGTTGCCGTCAACGGTGAGCTGGAGGGCAATCCGGAGTTGGTCAACTCCGACCCCTACGGCGCCGGATGGCTGGTCGAACTGCAGGTCGAGACGGCCCCCGAGCCGGGCCCGTTGCCCGATCTGCTGGACGCTGACGGCTACCGGGCAATCCTTCCCGAGTAGGTGTTGTTAGGGTTTTGCCGATCGTTCATCAAGGACAGGCGTGACCGAGCCCGTGTCAGGCGGATCCGGCGGTGGTGGACCCAATGGTCTGCCCGGCGCGGTACGGTCGACATGAGACGCAACCACGGTCCGTTGGGCTGCCGAATGGCCTGACGGGCATCGGCCAGGCACGCCACAGCAGCCAGCAGAGGAGCAGCGGGTGACGGAGAACAGCAACTTTCAGGCAGACCAGTCCGACGAGGTGACGGTAGAGACGACCTCGGTTTTCCGCGCGGATTTCCTCAACGAACTGGACGCCCCGGCCAGCACCGGCACCGAGAGCTCGGTATCGGGCGTGGAGGGTCTGCCTGCGGGTTCGGCGCTGCTCGTCGTCAAGCGTGGCCCCAACGCCGGTTCGCGGTTCCTGCTGGATCAGGCCACCACGTCGGCGGGCCGCCACCCCGACAGCGATATCTTCCTCGACGATGTGACGGTCAGCCGTCGGCATGCCGAGTTCCGGTTGGAGTCCGGCGAATTCCAGGTCGTCGATGTCGGCAGCCTGAACGGCACCTACGTCAACCGGGAACCGGTCGATTCGGCCGTGTTGTCCAACGGTGACGAGGTGCAGATCGGCAAGTTCCGGCTGGTGTTCCTGACCGGTCCCAAGACCGACGACGCCGGCTGAGTCGCCGGAGCGCTCGCGCGAGGACCAGATGACCCAACCGGACCCGGTGCCAGCCGGGATGTCCATCGGAGCGGTGCTCGATCTGCTGCGCCCGGATTTCCCTGATGTCACCATCTCCAAGATCCGGTTCCTGGAGGCCGAAGGGCTGGTCACGCCGCAGCGATCGGCGGCCGGGTACCGGCGCTTCACCGCGTACGACTGCGCCAGATTGCGCTTCGTGCTCACCGCACAGCGCGACCAGTATCTGCCGCTGAAGGTGATCAAGGCGCAGTTGGATGCCCAGCCCGACAACGAGTTGCCTGCCAGTGCGGGTTATTCGACGCCGCGGTTGGTCCAGGTCGCCGACGGTGACTCGGCAGGAGACCCGGCAGCCATCGCCCCCACCCAGGTCCGGCTCAGCCGGGAGGATCTGGTGGCCCGGTCGGGGATCGACAACACCATGTTGTCGGCCCTGGTGACGGCGGGTGTGATCAAGCCCGGCCCGGCCGGACTCTTCGATGAGCATTCGGTCACCATCGCCCAATGTGCCAAGGCCCTGGCGGATTACGGCGTCGAGCCACGCCACCTACGCGCGTTCCGCTCGGCGGCCGACCGGCAGTCCGACCTGATCGCCCAGATCGCGGGACCGGTCGCGGCCGCAGGCAAGGCCGGTGCCCGCGACCGGGCCGATGATCTGGCCCGCGAGGTTGCCGCCCTGGCAATCACACTGCACACGTCGCTGATCAAATCGGCCGTGCGCGACGTTCTCGACCGGTGAGGACTAGAATTTTCGACGACGGCTTCTTCGCGGAGGGCAGGCGCTGATGGGTGAGGTACGGGTTGTCGGTATTCGCGTTGAGCAGCCGCAGAACCAGCCGGTGCTGCTGCTGCGCGAGGCGAACGGCGAGCGCTACCTGCCGATCTGGATCGGTCAGCCCGAGGCGCAGGCCATCGCGCACGAACAGCAGGGCATCGAGGCACCTCGGCCCCAGACCCATGATCTGATCCGCGATTTGATTGCGGCGTTGGGACATTCGCTCAAAGAGGTGCGCATCGTCGATCTGCAGGAGGGCACCTTCTACGCCGACCTGATCTTCGACCGCGATATCAAGGTCTCGGCCCGCCCGTCGGACTCGGTCGCGATCGCCCTGCGGGTCGGGGTCCCGATCTATGTCGAGGAATCCGTCTTGGCGGAGGCCGGCCTGCTGATTCCCGACGAGACCGATGAGGACTCCGCCGAGCCGGTCCGCGAGGACGAGGTGGAGAAGTTCAAGGAGTTCCTCGACAGCATCTCGCCCGACGATTTCAAAGCGACCTGACCAAGATCACGGATGCGTCTCGTGATGTCGACACGCGGTTTCTGTGTCGGCGACGTGCCGCACGGACAGCCATAATTTTGATCGACGACGAGCAGTAGCGGCAATGTGTTGAGCGTATGCTCGACATATTCGAACTCGGGTTCCAGCGTGATGTCACGTGTGCCCGTGGGCGACGGCGAGAGGATGGACTGTGGGCGACACGCCACATCAGGGGGAGTTGGATCTGTCTTCTGCCGGCGGGCTGACACCGCCCGCGAACGGCGCATCCGGAGAACCCGTCCAGGGCGGCCTGTTCCCGGATGATTCGATCCCGGACGAACTTGTCGGTTACCGCGGTCCCAGTGCCTGCCAGATCGCCGGGATCACCTATCGCCAGCTCGACTACTGGGCACGGACCTCGCTGGTCGTCCCGTCGATCCGCGGTGCCGCGGGATCGGGTAGTCAGCGGTTGTACTCCTTCAAGGACGTGCTGGTCCTCAAGATCGTCAAGCGGTTGCTCGACACCGGCATCTCACTGCACAACATCCGCGTCGCAGTCGACCATCTGCGCCAGCGCGGCGTGCAGGATCTGGCCAACATCACGCTGTTCTCCGATGGCACCACCGTCTACGAATGCACGTCGGCCGAGGAGGTCGTCGACCTTTTGCAGGGCGGCCAGGGCGTGTTCGGTATCGCGGTGTCCGGTGCGATGCGCGAGTTGACCGGTGCGATCGCCGACTTCCCCGGCGAGCGCGCCGACGGTGGCGAGTCCATCGCCGCCCCCGAGGACGAATTGGCTTCCCGGCGCAAGAGCCGCGACCGCAAGATCGGCTGATTCAGGCCGCTCCCGGCGTGAACGCCGTCGGATCGGGTGAACCGCTAGAATCGAGCGCGTATCGCCCATGCGCGGGAGAGTTCCGTGGCCGCCAGCCACGGACGCCGAAGGAGCAACACCTCTCCGTCAACCTCTCAGGCCCCCGGACCGCGCGCGGCCACGATGCCTCTGGAAAGCGGTGCCGCGCGCACCCGCCCATGGGGAAAGGCCCGGATCCGGGCTGAATCTCTCAGGCACCCCGACAGAGGGAGAGGACGCGCTTCGCGGCGCACACCTCGACCCGGGGAGACTTCTGTGTCACCTGATGTGCCTTCGACCTCGTCCGGTTTCGTTGCCCGCCATATCGGGCCCGATTCCGACGCCATCGCCACCATGTTGAGCGTGATCGGCGTCGGCTCGCTCGACGAACTGGCAGGCAAGGCGCTGCCGGCCGGCATCCTCGACGCGGTCGGTGCCGACGGTATCGCCCCGGGTCTGGAACAGCTGCCGCCCCCGGCCACCGAGGAAGAGGCGCTCGCCGAACTGCGCGCGCTGGCCGATGCCAACACCGTCGCGGTGTCGATGATCGGGCAGGGGTACTACGACACACTCACCCCGCCGGTGCTCACCCGCAACATCCTGGAGAACCCGGCCTGGTACACCGCCTATACGCCCTACCAGCCCGAGATCAGTCAGGGACGTCTTGAGGCGCTGCTGAACTTCCAGACCATGGTCGCCGACCTGACCGGGCTGGATGTGGCCAACGCCTCGATGCTCGACGAGGGCACCGCCGCCGCCGAGGCGATGACCCTGATGCACCGTGCGGTGAAGGGTCCGTCCAACCGGCTTGCCGTGGACACCGATGTGTACGCCCAGACCGCCGCCGTGCTCGCCACCCGCGCCGAACCGCTGGGCATCGAGATCGTCACCGCCGACCTGAGCAGGGGGTTGCCCGAGGGTGACTTCTTCGGTGTCATCGTCCAGTTGCCCGGCGCGAGCGGGCGCATCCAGGACTGGTCGGACCTGGTTGCCGCCGCGCACGAGCGCGGTGCGCTGGTTGCCGTCGGTGCAGACCTGCTGGCGGCGACGCTGATCACCCCGCCGGGGGAGTTCGGTGCCGATGTCGCCTTCGGCACCACGCAGCGGTTCGGCGTGCCGATGGGATTCGGCGGTCCGCACGCCGGTTACCTCGCCGTGCACACCAAGCACGCCCGCCAGCTGCCGGGCCGGTTGGTCGGAGTGTCGCTGGATGCCGACGGATCACCGGCCTACCGGTTGAGCCTGCAGACCCGCGAGCAGCACATCCGCCGGGACAAGGCGACCAGCAACATCTGCACCGCGCAGGTGCTGCTGGCCGTGATCGCCGCCATGTACGCCAGCTACCACGGTGCCGCCGGCCTCACCGGCATCGCCCGCCGGGTGCATGCGCACGCGGCCAGGCTCGCCGCCGGCCTCGGTGCCTCGCTGGTGCACCAGGCGTTCTTCGACACCGTGCTGGCCCGTGTCCCCGGCCGCGCCGACGATATCGTCGCCGCCGCGAAGGACGCCGGGATCAACCTGTGGCGCGTCGACGCCGACCACGTGTCGGTGGCCTGCGATGAGGCGACCACCGACGCGCACGTCGACGCCGTGCTGGCCGCTTTCGGTGTGAATGCCGCCGAGCCCGCCGGGGTCGATATCGAAACCCGCACAACGGAATTCCTGACCCACCCGGCGTTTCACCTGTACCGCACCGAGACCTCGATGATGCGGTACCTGCGCTCGCTGGCCGACAAGGACATCGCGCTGGACCGCAGCATGATCCCGCTGGGATCGTGCACGATGAAGCTCAACGCGGCCGCCGAGATGGAGCCCATCACGTGGCCGGAGTTCGCCAAGCAGCACCCGTTCGCCCCCGCATCGGACAATCCGGGTCTGCGTCGGCTGATCTCGGATCTGCAGACCTGGTTGACCGGGATCACCGGCTACGACGAGATCTCGCTGCAGCCCAACGCGGGGTCCCAGGGCGAGTACGCCGGCCTGCTGGCCATCCAGGCCTATCACCGCGCCAATGGTGACGCCGAACGCAATGTCTGCCTCATCCCATCCAGCGCGCACGGCACCAATGCGGCTTCGGCGGCCCTGGTCGGGATGCGGGTCGTGGTGGTGAAATGCCGGGCCAATGGCGACGTCGACCTGGATGACCTGCGCGCCAAGGTGTCCGAGCATGCCGAGCGACTTGCGGCGTTGATGATCACCTACCCCTCCACCCACGGCGTGTACGAGCACGACGTCGCCGACATCTGCGCCGCGGTGCACGACGCCGGTGGTCAGGTCTACGTCGACGGTGCCAACCTCAACGCGCTGGTCGGCCTTGCCCGCCCGGGCCGGTTCGGTGGCGATGTCAGCCATCTGAACCTGCACAAGACGTTCTGTATCCCGCACGGTGGTGGCGGTCCCGGTGTCGGGCCGGTGGCGGTGCGCAGCCACCTGGCGCCGTACCTGCCCGGCCATCCGCTGGCAGACGAGCTCGGCGATCGCTACACCGTGTCGGCGGCTCCCTACGGGTCGGCGTCCATCCTGCCGATCACCTGGACCTACATCCGGATGATGGGCGCGGTCGGGCTGCGGGCAGCATCGCTGACCGCGATCGCGTCGGCCAACTATGTGGCACGCCGGCTCGACGAGTACTTCCCGGTGCTCTACACCGGTGAGAGCGGCATGGTTGCCCACGAATGCATCCTCGATCTCAACCCGATCACCAAGGCGACCGGGGTGACCGTAGACGATGTCGCGAAACGCTTGGCGGACTTCGGCTTCCACGCCCCGACCATGAGCTTCCCGGTAGCCGGCACGCTGATGGTCGAGCCCACCGAGAGCGAGAGCCTTGCCGAGGTCGACGCGTTCTGTGACGCCATGATCGCGATCAGGTCCGAGATCGACAAGGTCGGGTCCGGGGTGTGGCCTGCCGATGACAACCCGTTGCGCGGCGCCCCGCACACCGCCGAGTCGCTGCTGGTGGACGAATGGGCGCACCCGTACAGCCGCGAGGAGGCCGCCTACCCGTTGGGCAAGGGCTTCCGTCCCAAGGTGTGGCCGCCGGTGCGCCGCATCGACGCCGCCTACGGCGACCGCAATCTGGTCTGTTCGTGCCCGCCGGTGGAGGCGTTCGCTTAGCCTGACCGGGTGTTACCGGCAGATGTGCGGGACTGGGCGGACGGTGGTCGATTCCTGACCACCCCGTCGGGTCGGATCTTCGTCCGGTCCGCACCCGGTGCGGGCCCGACGCTGCTTCTGCTGCATGGGTTTCCGTCCAGCTCCTTCGACTATCGCAGGGTCGTCGACGAGCTGGCAGGGCAGTGCTGGCTGACACTGGACTTCCTGGGGTTCGGGCTGTCGGACAAGCCTCGGTGGGCAGGAGCGCAGCGACCGGGGAGTCGGCGCAGCCCGCGCGTGTACAGCCTGCTGGAGCAGGCCGACATCGTCGAGGATGTGCTCGCGCAGACGACGACCGGTCCGGTGGTCCTGGTGGCCCACGACATGGGCACCTCGGTGGCCACCGAACTGCTGGCCCGAGATGCGCAGGGGCGCCTGACCTTCGATCTGCGGGGTGCGGTGCTGACCAATGGCAGCGTGATCCTGGAGCGAGCCAGTCTGCGTCCGTCGCAGAAGGTATTGCGCGGGCCGCTGGGACCGCTGCTGTCCCGGCTGACCGGTCGCGCCGCATTCACCCGTGGTTTCGCTCGGCTGTTCGCCCCGGCGCACCCGCTCACGGACGACGAGGCCGAGGCACAGTGGGCGTTGTTGGCCCACAACGGCGGTCATCGCATCATGCATCTGCTGTGCGCATACCTGGACGAGCGTGAGCGATACGCGTCGCGCTGGCACGGAGCGATCGCGGATTGGCCGAAACCGCTGAGCTATCTGTGGGGGCTGCAGGATCCGGTCGCGACGGTCGACGTACTGGCCGGCCTGCGTGATCTGCGGCCGGCCGCCGACGTGGTCGAGTTGCGCGATGTCGGGCACTACCCGCAGGTCGAGGTGCCCATCCGGTTCGCCGCGCAGGTCAGGAATCTGTTGTCGCTGCAGTGACATCGGGGCCCGGCGGCGTACGTTGGGGTGTCATGAAGCGGGTGTGGCCCTCGGTGTTACGCAGGACCACGTCGATGCCGGTGCGATGGTTCGACTCCGGCTGGACCCGTACCGCAGACCGCCATGGCGGCGGCGCTGACCTGGACCGGCTGTCGCTGGCGACCTACAACATCTGGTTCAACGGACTGTTCGCGCGGCAGCGGTATGAGGCGATCGCCGCCATCCTGGCCGCAGAAGCCCCGGATGTCATGGTGTTCCAAGAGGTCACCGAGCCGGCACTGACCGTGCTGCTGGCCCAACCCTGGGTCCGCGCGCACTACTCCAGCGCCGCGGTGTGCGGTGGCAGGCTCGGTCACTACGGCATGCTGCTGTTATCGCGTATCCCGGTCGACCGGGTGAGCTACACGCGGCTGCCGTCCAACCTGTCCCGCGGGTACCTCACGGCGCGCTACACCATCGGCGGCCGGGCCTTCACCGTCGTGGGTCTGCACCTCGAAAGCGGCAAGGCCGCAGCCGCGGTGCGCGACCGCCAGCTGAGGCTGGTCGTCGACTCGGTGCGCAGCCACGCGAATGTCGCGATCATGGGGGACTTCAACCTGCGCGACGCCGAGAACGCCATCCTGCCCGCCGACTTCGCAGACGTCTGGCCGATGCTGCGTCCCGACGAGCCGGGATTCACCGAGGACACCACGATCAACCACATGCGCTATGACATGAAGGACAAGCACCGCCACGTCCGATTCGATCGGGTGCTGCTCAAAGCCGACACCTGGACGGCGCACTCCGTCCAGCTGCTCGGACGTGAACCGGTCGCACCCGAGCTGCCGCGAATCTTCCCCTCGGATCACTTCGGCGTGCAGTGCACGCTCAAGCGTGTCAGCCGAGAAACTCGCTGACGGCAGCGCCGAACGCCGGATCGGCGGCACCGGTGACATTGCGGTACTGACCACCGCTGGCCTGGGCCACCGCCTCCCACGTCGCCCGATCCGGGTCGTCGCCGATGTTGATGACATTGACCGCCACCGGACGCTGCTGATTGACCGCGCCCTGGATGTAGGAGATCAATCCGGGACCGTCGAGACTGCGGTCGGTGTGCGGGCCTGCGGTCACCACCAGTACCGAATTCGGTTGGTCGGGACGGAAACCGGCGACTGCGTCGCCGTAGACCAGGCGCAGCGTGGTGAACGACACCGCACCGCTGGCAGATCCGCCCTGGGACTGCAGGCTCGAACCGAGCGCCGCGGACCGCGGGGTTCCGCCGATATCGTCCCCCAGCGGACCGGTGGTGATCGCCGATCGGCCGGACACCCCGTCGAAAGTCCACAGACCCACGGCCGCTGACGGCGGCAGTTGTTGTAACCGGTCGTTGAGTCCGGCTGCGACGTCGGTCAGCCCGGGCGCGGACTGGCCGAGCATCACGGTGACCGTGCCGTCCTGCACCGGTGCGGCCAACCGGGCCGCCAGACTTGCCCGGTCGGCCGGATCTGCGAACGACAGCGGTGCGGTCACGGCCGGGAAGTCGGTCACCGCGCTCTCCGGATTAGTTGCGCCGTCGGCGCGGAAACCGGCCTCGGCCAGTTTGGCGAGCTGCTCGGGTTTGCGCATGAAGCGGTCGAATTCGCTGGCGGCACTGACCTGTTCCTTGGCCAGCCGGTCACCGCTGAGCAGCACGACCGGGAAGTCGGCCACCGGGGTCGCACCGGCCGGAATCACGGCGGCCAACTTGCGGTCCGCATCGGCCATATCTGCTCCGCGCCGGAACACCTGCTGCTCGGTGGTGGCCACGGCATGTACCGGCGCCGCGGCCGGGTCGGCGGCATCGACCAGCGCATCGAGTGCAGTGGACGCCTGCTTGTCGGCGAGTTCGGGCTGCGCGCCCATGAGCCGTTGCGCGGCACCGGCACCGGAGGTCACCGGCGCGTTCGGGGCCGCAGACGCCGCCGCGACGGCCTCGGCCGCGAGGATGCCCGCATCGCTGTTGCCCGCCGTCGGCAAAGCCAACCGCAATCCGCCCCAGCCGGGCAGGTTCAGTCCGTCCAGACCGGCCGGATTGGTCTGCAGGTTCGGCAGCGCCGACCAGTTCTGATCGGACAACGCGGTTTTCAGCTCCGGTCGCACGGCGAGCACCACCGGCGAGCTGACCAGGGAACGGCTGTCTATCACCGACTCCGGTCCCGCGGCCGCCTCCAGCCGGGACTCCGCCGACGAACTGCCGGGGAGCCACACCGCGGGCCGCTCACCGAGCTCGCCGGGCCAGTCGCCCTTGAACCCCGCGACGACGGCATCGGCATCGGCGGAAGTGACGGCCACCTTCACACAGCGATCACCGACGCGCGGGTTGGTCCCCACATAATCCTCGGCTTGGGCCGAGATCTGTTCTGCGATGGCCGGATCGGCCACGACGGCGACGGTGACCTCGCCCTCGACGCACCGGTCGGCCGAGGCCTGGCTGCGGTCGGAGAGCGCGTTGCCGAAGAACTGCCACAGGATGACCGCACCGACCACGGCGACCACGGTGATCAGTGCGATGACGACACCCCGGCTGACGGTGCGTCGGCCGGGTGTGATGGCCCGGTGCGAACCGGTCCATTCCCCGCCCTCGAAGGTGCGTTGCCGGCCGGTGACCGAGAACGCCTGGGTCGGGGAGTCCTCGTCAGCGACCGCCGGGAAACCGCGCGGAGCCGGATCCGGATCCGGATCCTCGTACGTACGGTCCGCGTAGTCGTGCTGGCGAGGCTCGTCGTAGTCGGCTGCCGTGTCGTGCCGGTAATCGTCTGCGTCGTAACCGAACTCGGGCTGTTCGTGCTGCCCGGCCGACGACCCGGCAGCGGGTTCGTCGCGGCGGGGATCGCCGAAGACTCCGAACTGCTCGTCAGGCTGGTCGTCGGGATCGGGAATGCTGTGCCTGCCCATCCCTACCCTCTTGTCTCGTCGTGTCGAATACCCCGCCGAAGTCTAGTCACTGGTTCGCGGCACGCGCCTTGAACTCGCGACGGCGCCGGTGCAGGATCGGCTCGGTGTAGCCGCTGGGCTGCTGTGCACCCGAGAGAATGAGCTCCTGGGCCGCCTGGAAGGCGATGCTGGCCTCGGGGTCGGGTGCCATCGGCAGATAGTCCGCGTCGCCGGCGTTCTGCTCGTCGACGATGGCGGCCATCCGGCGCAGGCTTGCCTTGACATCACCCTCGGTGATGACGCCGTGGCGTAGCCAGTTGGCCAGCAACTGACTCGAAATGCGCAGCGTGGCACGGTCTTCCATCAGCGCCACATTGTGGATGTCGGGCACCTTGGAGCAGCCGACACCGGCGTCGATCCAGCGCACGACATAACCGAGGATCGACTGGCAGTTGTTGTCCACCTCTTCGTGGATCTCGTCGGGGGACCAGGCCAGCTCACCGGCCAGCGGGATGGTCAGCAGCTCGTCGATGGTGGCGCGCTTCTTGCCCGCCAGTTCGGACTGCACCGCGGCGACGTCGACCTGGTGGTAGTGCATCGCGTGCAGGGTGGCCGCCGTGGGTGAGGGCACCCACGCGGTGGTGGCGCCGGCCTTGGGCTGGCCGATCTTCTGCTCGACCATATCGGCCATCAGGTCGGTCATCGCCCACATGCCCTTGCCGATCTGGGCGCGTCCGGCCAGCCCGGTCGCCAGGCCGGTGTCGACGTTGGCGTCCTCGTAGGCCTTGATCCACGGCTGCGATTTCATCGCGCCCTTGCGGATCATCGGGCCCGCCTCCATCGAGGTGTGGATCTCGTCGCCGGTGCGGTCCAGGAAGCCGGTGTTGATGAACACGACCCGGTCGGCGGCGGCCTTGATACACGCCTTCAGGTTCAGCGTGGTGCGGCGCTCCTCGTCCATGATGCCGACCTTGAGGGTGCCCTGCGGCACGCCGATGACATCCTCGACGCGGGAGAACAGTTCGCAGGTGAACGCGACCTCGTCGGGGCCGTGCATCTTGGGCTTGACGATGTAGACCGAGCCGGTGCGCGAGTTGCGGTACGGGCCGTTCTGCTCGCCCTCCTTGAGACCGTGGATGGCGATAAGGCCGGTGAACAACGCATCCTGGATGCCCTCGGGCACCTCGGCGCCGTCGGCACCGTCATTGTCGAAGACGATGGCGTCGTTGGTCATCAGGTGTCCGACGTTGCGGACGAACAGCAGGCTGCGGCCGGGCAGGCTCAGCTCGCCGGACCCGTCCGGGGTGGTGAACTCCCGGTTGGGGTTGAGCACCCGGTTGAACGACTTGCCGCCCTTGCTGACCTCTTCGGAGAGGTCGCCGCGGTTGAGTCCCAGCCAGTTGCGGTAGCCGAGCACCTTGTCCTCGGCGTCGACGGCGGCCACCGAGTCCTCGAAGTCCATGATGGTCGTGATCGCCGACTCCAGGACGACATCCTTGATGCCTGCCTTGTCGGTCGATCCGATCGGCGAGGACGGGTCGATCAGGATCTCGATGTGCAGGCCGTTGTGCTTGAGCAGCACCGACCAGGAGGCCGCGCCCAGCTCGCCGGTGTATCCGACGAATGCCGACGGATCGGCCAACGAGGGAACCAGCTGCCCGTCTTCGATCTTGACCTCGGTGATATCGGCCCACGAGCCCTCGGCCAGCGGCACCGCTTCGTCGAGGAAGTTGCGGGCGTAGGCGATGACCTTGTCGCCGCGGACCTTGTTGTACGACGTCCCGGCCTCGGCGCCGCCCTCGTCGGAGATGACGTCGGTGCCGTAGAGCGCGTCGTACAGCGAGCCCCACCGGGCGTTGGCGGCGTTCAGCGCGAAGCGGGCGTTGAGGATCGGCACGACGAGCTGCGGGCCGGCGGTCGAGGTGATCTCGGTGTCCACTCCGGAGGTGGTCACGGTGAAGTCGGGGGGCTCGGGTGCCAGGTAGCCGATATCGGTGAGGAACTGCTTGTACTCGGCGGCGTCGAAGGGACCGATGACGCGCGCGCGGTGCCACCTGTCGATCTGGGCCTGCAGGTCGTCGCGGCGGGCGAGCAGCTCTTCGTTCTGCGGGGCGAGGTCGGCGACGACCTTGTCCACACCCGCCCAGAAGGTGTCCGGATCCACGCCGGTGCCCGGCAACGCCTCATTGGTGATGAAATCGTGCAGCACCTTGGCGACCCGCAGGTTGCCGACGGTCACGCGCTCGGTCATGATTCCTCCCTTAACAGTCGACCCAGTTTACCCGTCGGTAACTACGCGCGAACGGGCGCGGGCAGCCGTGCCAGTAGCGCGTCACACCGGGCCAGCAGCGCCGCACGCAACGGCACGGCGCGGTCGGCGATGTCCTGCTGTGCCTTGGCGTACTCGGCACGGCCGGCGGCGGTTTCGATGGCCACCGGTGCAAAACCATAGTCGGTGAGGTCGTATGGGCTGGCACACATGTCCAAGAGCCTGGCGTCGGCGGCCAGTTCCAGACAGTCCACCACCAGTTCGGACTCGACAAGCGGTCCCAGCTTGTAGGCCCATTTGTACAGATCCATGCCGCTGTGCAGGCAGCCCGGTTGTTCGGCGGCGAGCTGGCCGTCCCTGGTGAGCTGCTTGGCGTTGCGGGTCGCGGCGGCCGGGGTGAAGAACCGGAACGCGTCGAAGTGACTGCACCGCAGCGGCATCGACTCGACCACCGCATCGGTGCCCGCCGCACCCAGTCGTAGCGGCACCGCGCCGTGCCGGACCTCGTCGGACCGGTACACCATCGCCCATTCGTGCAGCCCGAAACAGTTGAACCGGGCCGGGCGCCGTGCCGTGCCGCGCAACAGGGTGGCGACGAATTCGACGGTGGCGCGCCGCGCGCGCAGCAGCTCGTCGGAGACGCCGACCAGTCCGTCGCGCTCGGTGTAGCCGGTGCGGTCCAGGAATCGCCGGGCGTCCGGCCCGGACAGGGCCACCCCGAACCCCGGATGCCAGCGGCGCAGCTGGCGTGGGCGCAGGCTGTAATAGGTGAACAGGAAGTCCCACACCGGATGCGGCTCACCGCGCCGGGCGCGTTGCAGATGCGGGGCGACGAATGTCTCGACGCGCCGCCGATGTGCGGCCTCGCGTGCCGTCCAGACGTCCTGAGCGAGTGCGGTCACACCCGATGGGTCCCGTCGCGCACGGTCCCGACGAGGTCTTCGACCAGGTCCTCCAGCGTCACCATCGCGGTCACTCGGCCGCCGTTGGTGACCAGCGCGAGATGGCTCTTGGTGCGGCGCATCCGGGTCAGGGCGTCGGGCAGGGACATCGACGAGGGCACCTGGATGAGTGGGCGCACCATATCGGCGGGAAGCACCGTGAGGTCCTCGCTGAGCACCGGAAGGACATCCTTGATGTGCAGGTAACCAAGATAATTGCCGTCGGCGCCGGCGACCGGGAAGCGCGAGTAGCCGGTCTGCGAGAGCGCGTGTTCGATGGCGGCGATGGTCGGGCCCGCACCGGGCTCGGCGGCCGGCACCGCGAAGATCCGATCCAGCGGTATCGCCAGGTCGGCCACGTGGCGGTCGCGGATCTGCAGGGCGCGGGTCAAGCGGGTGTGCTCCTCGCGGTCGAGCAGACCCTCCGAGAGCGATTCGGCGATCATGTCGGACAGCTCCACGGTGGACACGGTCACGTCCAGCTCGTCCTTGGGCTCCACGCGCAGCGCCCGCAACGTCGTGTTGGCGGCCCAGTTGTAGAAGGCGATGAAGGGTCGCGCCGCCCGGATGTAGAGCAGGTAGGGCGGGACGAGCAGCATCGCGGTGCTCTCCGGCCCGGCGATGGCGATGTTCTTGGGCACCATCTCGCCGAGCAGCACATGCAGGGTCACCACGACGGCCAGGGCGATGACGAACGACACCGTGTGCAGCATCGCGTCACTGATACCGATGAGCGCGGCGGGCTTCTCCAGCAGGTGGGCCACCGCGGGTTCGCCGACGCGGCCCAGCAGGATCGAGCAGATCGTGATGCCGAGCTGGGCTCCGGCCAGCATCAGCGACAGGTGTTCGCCGGCACGCATGACGGTGACGGCGCGCTTCTTGCCCTGCTCGGCGAGTGCTTCCAGGCGGTCACGCCGAGCGGAGATGAGCGCGAACTCGGCGCCGACGAAGAATGCGTTGGCTGCGAGCAGGAGCACGGCAAGACCGACCCCGAACAGATCACCACCCACGGGAGTTCTCCTCGGGGTCGGCATCGACCTGCACCAGCTCCAGCAGGTCGATGCGCCTGCCGTCCATCCGCAGCACGCGGGCATGCCATCGCATCGCCGGGTCGCCGGGGCGGTCCGGATCGAATTCGGTCAACTCGACGGTCTCGCCCACGGCGGGGATGTGTCCCAGCTTCTCCAGTACCAATCCGCCGATGGTCTCGTAGTCACCCTCGGGGGCGCGAAACGGTGTCTCAGAGTCGACCTCGTCGATGCGCAACAGTCCCGACACCTGCCAACCGGCACGGCTCTGCACCACATCCGGGGTGGCGTCGTCATGCTCGTCGCGCACATCGCCGACGATCTCTTCGATCAGATCTTCGACGGTGACCATGCCCGCGGTACCGCCGTATTCGTCGACGACCATGGCGGTCTGGATGCCGTTCGCGCGGATCTGCGTCATCACCGCATCCCCGTCCAGGGTCGAGGGCACGGTCGGTACGGGCACCGCGAGCCGGGAGAGCGGCGTCCGTGCGCGCAGCTCGGCGGGCACCTCGAACACCTGCTTGACGTGCACCATGCCGACGGTCTGATCCAGGTCGCCGTCGACGATCGGGAAGCGGGAGTGCCCCGTGCGGATCGCGGCGGCCATCAGGTCGGCCACGGTGTCCTCGATCTCCAGGGATTCGATCTTCGAGCGCGGTGTCATCAGTTCCTCGGCGGACCGGTCGCCGAATTGCAGTGATCGGTCCACCAGTACCGCGGTGTCGGCGTCGAGTGCGCCGCTGCGCGCGGAGGTGCGCACCAGCGAGACCAGCTCCTGCGGTGAGCGGGCCGAACGCAGTTCCTCTGCCGGTTCGATGCCCATCCGCCGCAGGATCCAGTTGGCGGTGCCGTTGGTGGCCTTGATCACCGGGGTGAAGAGCTTGGAGAAGTACCACTGCGGGGCGGCCGCGAACCGGGCGGTGGCCAGTGGTTTGGCGACCGCGAGATTCTTGGGCACCAGCTCACCGAAGATCATCGACACCGAGGTGGCGATCAGCAGGGCCAGCGCCAGCGCGATGCCACTGACCCAGTCGGCCGGGATGCGGATCGCGGTCAACGGTGCGTAGAGCAACCGGGCGATCACGGGCTCGGCCAGATAACCGGTGGCCAATGTCGTGATCGAGATGCCCAGTTGGGCGCCCGACAGCTGGAAGGACAGGGTGCGATGGGCCTTGCGGATGAACTGCTCGCGTCGTCCGCCGGCCCGGGCATTGGCCTCGACGACGCTGCGTTCGAGGGCGGTCAGGGAGAACTCTGCCGCCACGAAGACCGCGGTGCCCGCGGTCAACAGGATGAAGGCGAGAAGGCTGAGCAGGGTCATGGTGAGAGTCACGGCCACCTCACCGGATGGCTGCCGGGCCGCGTGCCCGGCTGACTAGAGGACGGTTCGGCGTCGGACGCCTCGCCGGGTGGGGTGGCGGTGCCCGGTGGGATTCCCGCGCCCAGCGGTGAACCCGGAGCCTCCACGGGTGCCTGTGGCACAGGGTCCCTCTCTGGTCTTCGGCGCGACGCAGTCGCGGCATTCTTCGGGCGGCGGAACCGGTCCATCCTAACTGCCCGCTGCGTGGCGCCGAGCATCACCAACCCGTCGGCAGCGGATGGCCTTCGGCGAAACCGGCGGCCGACTGCACGCCGAGGACGACCTTCTCGTGCAGTTCGGGCAGTGTCCGCGCGCCGACGTAGGTGCAGGTGCTGCGCACACCAGAGGTGATGTGGTCCAACAGGTCCTCGACACCGCCACGGTTGGGGTCCAGGCTCATCCGAGAGCTGGAGATCCCCTCTTCGAACAGCGCCTTGCGGGCCCGGTCGAATGCGCCGTCGCCCGCGGTGCGGGCGGCGACGGCCCGCTTGGAGGCCATCCCGTAACTCTCCTTGTACGGCCGGCCGTCGCGGTCGCGGAGCAGATCGCCGGGGGACTCGTACGTGCCGGCGAACCAGGAACCGATCATCACATTGGACGCGCCGGCGGCCAGGGCGAGGGCCACGTCACGCGGGTGACGCACGCCGCCGTCGGCCCAGATGTGCCCGCCGAGTTCGGTTGCCGCCGAGGCGCATTCGACGACAGCGGAGAACTGCGGTCGGCCGACGCCGGTCATCATCCGAGTGGTGCACATCGCGCCGGGGCCGACGCCGACCTTGACGATCGAGGCACCGGCGTTGATCAGGTCGCGGGTGCCCCCTGCCGAGACGACGTTGCCCGCGGCCAGCGGGAGCCCCAGGTCCAGGGCGGCGACGGCCGCCACCGCGTCCAGCATCTTCACCTGATGCCCGTGCGCGGTGTCGATGACGAGCACATCGACACCGGACTCGGCGAGGTCGCGGGCCTTGGCCGCCACGTCACCGTTGATGCCGACGGCGGCGGCGATGCGCAACCGTCCTGCGCCGTCGACGGCGGGGGAGTAGATGCCTGCGCGCACGGCACCGGTTCGGGTCAGCACCCCGGCCAGGTTTCCGGCACCGTCGGTGAGCACCGCGACATCGATCGGCGCGTGGTCGAGAAGGTCGAACACCTTGCGCGGGTCGGTGCCGGCAGGCGCGGTGACGAAATCGCTGGTGGCCACGTCACGTACCCGGGCGAACCGGTCGACCCCGGCACACCCGGCCTCGGTGACGACGCCGACGGGCTTGCCGTCGGAGACGACGACCGCCGCGCCGTGGGCCCGCTTGTTGATCAGGGCGAGCGCATCGGAGACCGAGTCGTCGGGTGCCAGCTGAACCGGGGTGTCGGCGACCAGGTCACGGCTCTTGACGAAGTCGACGGTGTGCCGCACGGCCGCGAGCGGAACGTCTTGGGGCACAACGACGATGCCGCCGCGCCGGGCCACCGTCTCGGCCATCCGCCGGCCGGCGACCGCGGTCATGTTCGCCACCACGACCGGGATGGTGGTGCCCGACCCGTCGACGGTGGACAGGTCGACGTCGAAGCGGGAGGCGGCCTCCGAGCGGCCCGGCACGATGAAGACGTCGTTGTAGGTCAGGTCGTACGGGGGACGGTGGCCGTCGAGGAAACGCATACCCCGAGTCTAGTGGGCTCGGTTTCTCCCGCGAGCAGACGCTTTTACCCCCGAAACCCACCCATGACAGGGGTAAACGCGTCTGCTCGCGGGAAGGCTAGGCCTCGATCTCGTTGCGCTGACCGCTCCACAGCGTGTGGAACCGCTTGTCGCGGTCGGTGTCGATGCGCCCGTAGGTGTGCGCGCCGAAGAAGTCGCGCAGGCCCTGGGTCAGTGCCGCGGGCAGCCGTTCGGTGCGCAGGCCGTCGTAGTACGACAACGCCGAGCTGAATCCGGGGATCGGGATGCCCAGCTCGGTGGCCTTGATCACGACACGACGCCAACCGTCGATCGCGGCCTCGACGGCATCGCGGAAGTACGGGTCGACGATCAACGTCGGCAACTCGGCGTTGTTGTCGAAGGCATCGGTGATCCGGTTGAGGAACTTCGCCCGGATGATGCAGCCGCCGCGCCAGATCCGCGCCATGTCGCCGGGGGTGATATCCCAGTTGTACTCGGCGCTGCCCGCCTGGATCTGGTTGAACCCCTGCGCGTAGGCGATGATCTTCGAGGCGTACAGCGCCTGGCGGATGTCCTCGGTGAACTGCGCGGCATCTCCCGGCTTTTCGCCGAGTTCCCCGGACGCCAGCCCGGTCGTGGCCTTGCGCTGGGCGACCGACCCGGACAGCGCGCGGGCGAAGACGGCCTCGGCGATGCCGGTGACCGGGACGCCAAGGTCGAGCGCGGACTTGACCGTCCAGCGGCCGGTGCCCTTCTGCTCGGCCTCGTCGAGGATCAGGTCGACCAACGGCTTGCCGGTCTTGGCGTCGACCTGCTTGAGCACCTCGGCGGTGATCTCGATCAGGTAGCTGTCCAGATCGCCTTTGTTCCACTCGGCGAAGACGTCGGCGATATCGGCGGCGGCCAAACCGAGTCCGTCGCGCAACAGCTGGTAGGCCTCGCCGATGAGCTGCATATCGGAGTACTCGATGCCGTTGTGCACCATCTTGACGAAGTGGCCCGCGCCGTCGGGGCCGATATGGGTGCAGCAGGGGACACCGTCGACATGCGCGGAGATCTCCTCCAACAGCGGGCCGAGCGACACATAGGACTCGGCGGGACCACCCGGCATGATCGACGGGCCGTTCAGCGCGCCCTCCTCGCCGCCGGAGATCCCGGCGCCGACGAAGTGCAGGCCGCGCTCGCGGATCGCCTTCTCGCGGCGGATCGTATCGGTGTAGAGCGCGTTACCGCCGTCGATGATGATGTCGCCCGGCTCCATGGCGTCGGCGAGCTCGTTGATGACGGCGTCGGTAGGGTCGCCGGCCTTGACCATGATCAGCACTCGGCGCGGCTTCTCCAGCGCGTCGAGGAACTCCGCGATCGTCTCGCTTCGCACGAAGTTGCCCTCGCCGCCGTGCTCGGCCAGCAGCGCGTCGGTCTTGGCGATCGAACGATTGTGCAGCGCAACGGTGTAACCGTGCCGGGCGAAGTTGCGCGCGATATTGGATCCCATGACCGCGAGGCCGGTGACCCCGATCTGAGCTTTACCGGTGTTGCCCGAGTTGGTCATGCGGGAGCCTTTCGCGTCGGTGTGCGTCCTTCTCGATCATTCCCTGACCACATCGCGACCGCGGAACCGGGTGATCGCTAGCTGCTGAACAGGCGATGGAGTTCGGTCAGCCAGGGCAATGCCAGCGCGATCGTGGGCACGATCAGGATGGCGGCCGCCGCCGTGTACGCGCCCACCGCCAGGGCCAGGCTGTTGCCCTCACCGCACAGGCGTTGAACCCGGACCACGGTGGTCGGTCCGCCCGCGGCGAGCGCACCGGAGGGGGTGCGTCCGCCTGCGCACGCCACCAACGCCCGCGCCAGCGGTGTCGGTCCGGCGACCCGGACGGCGGCATCGTCGGCAAGCAGTTCGATCAGTAGGCGCACCGCGTCGAGGGCGTTGCCGCTGCGGACGAACCGCGGGAACGCCCGGTGCACGGCGGTGAACATCTCCAGCACGAGGTCGTGGCGGGCCCGCAGGTGGGCGCGTTCGTGGGTGAGGATGGCCGAGATCTCGTTCTCCGACAGCGAGGTCAGGGTTCCCTCGCTGACCACCACCCGGCTGCGCACACCGGGCAGGCAGTAGGCCATCGGCTGGGCGACGTCGAGGATGCGCAGGCCGGCCGGTCGGCGCGCCGGGGTGCTGATCTGATCGCGGCACTTACCGACCAGGTCGACGACCATGCGGTGGTGCGCGCGGCGGCGGCGGGTGGCCACACCCACCTGGATGACGGCGACGATCAGCCGGGCGCCGATCATCAGCGTCAGCGCGAAGACCACCACGTACAGCGCCCACAGCGGCCAGCCCAGGACCGCGATCTCGCTGGTCAGGGTGGCGGTCGGACGTCCGTCGGGCCCGGGCACGAACAGTCGGCTGGCGATGGCGATTCCCGCGGAGAACGCCGAGAGCACCGCGGCCAGTGCGATGGCTTGCCACAGCACGATCGCCGCACGTGGCGCCCGTAGCGGCCAGCGGGCCCGCGCCAACAGTGCGGGTACCGGACCGACGAGCACCAGCGCGACGATGGAGAAAGCCAGCGCGGACACGCCGCTAGTGTCTCTCAGTCGGTACCGGAATTACCAGTCGGTGTGACCGCCGCGTGCTTGGCTTCCAGTTCGGCCAGTGCCCGGCGCAGCGCGGCGGCCTCACCGGCACCGACCCGTTCCACGAAATGCACGAGGGCGGCTTCGCGACTACCCGAATCGGCCGCCTGGTCGAGTGCGTCGACCATCAGGCCGGCAACCAGTTCGTCGCGTCCGTGCGTGGGCGCATACCGATGGGCCCGGTCGTCGCGGTGCTGGACGACCAGATTCTTCTTCGCCAGCCGCTGCAGCACCGTCATGATCGTGGTGTAGGCCAGATCGCGGCGTGCGGCCAGCGCCTCGTGGACCTGGCGCACCGTCTGTGGTTCGCGCGAGGTCCAGAGGTGGTCCATCACTTCGCGCTCGAGTTCCCCGAGCCGCGTCAACTTGGCCATGTTCCGTTCACTCCCTGAGCAATGAAAACAGCGTACTACGCGCTTACTACCGTGCGTCGTATCCAATCACCGGGGTTGCCGCTCCGCGTGGCGAAGAAACTTCCCGCGCCGGTCACGGGGCGTTTTGCGTGATCCTGTGAGTCCAGTCACACGCTTTGGCCCGTTGGTAGGTCGTGACTATAGTAAGGCTAACCTAACCGATTGAGGAGGTGCCGATGACGGTCGTGGTCGACGATCCGCTGATCGCCCGTATGTCGATCCGGCGGGCTTTACCGCTGCATGAGTCGAGTCGCCGGCTGCGCGAGCTGTATCCGGAATGTCCGCGGGTCTACGGCGTGGCCGTGATGGGCGATCTGTCCCGGCGTCGCTGGTGGCCGCTGATCGAAATGGTCACGACCGACCGGCTGCGCCTGATGTTCGATGCGGCCGTTGCCGAGACCGACAGCCGGATCGCGGTCGCCCAGCAATTGGCGGCGACGCTCTCACACGTGGTGATCGGCCGGGTCGTCCCGTTGGTGGCGCTCGAGGGCCGGGCCTGGGATGTCGGGCTGGAGAACCTGTGGGTGCACGTGGATTCCGAGGGTGCGATCGACTGGGTCGGCGTCGTCGATCCGACGTTGCGCGCCCTTCCCGACGATCCGCACCTGGCGCAACGCCGCAGTGTCGGTTCGGTGCGTACCCGGCGCGACGGCATCGTGGCACTGCCCAGTGAGGCGGCGCTGACGACCTGGGTCGCCCATCGCAGCCATCGCGCGCTGGCCCCGTTGTTCGCCAAGCTTCACGAGGTGAGCGACGGCGCCATCTCCATCGCGTCGATGTGGAACATCGTCGGCGCCGCGGTGGTGGGCGCCTCGACGCAGGTGCCCCTGCTCGCGGGGTCCAGTGAACTGACGAGCATGAGCCGCGGGCAGGCAATTCTCGATGCATTGGTGGGCTTCGGGCTGCCGGTGCGCGGTGCGAGCAGATTCTCGGCGGGGAAAGCCTTGCTTAATTAGGCAAGCCTTGCCTATGATGATCATGCGAGACTAACGGACCGAGCCGGAGTCCTGAGGGCTGCAGAGACCCCCGGTCCACTCGAAGGAAGGGCCCCACGCGATACGCGTGGGGCCCTTCCGCATCTGCGGGGTGCAGTGGGTCGACGCCGCCTTCGCGCGACGGTGTAGACACATCAATCGTGACTTCTTCCTTGCCTCCCGGCCTCGGCGCCGGCTTCGACAGCGAACTGGGACTGCAGTACCTGGAGGTGACTCCCGACGGCGGCCGGGCCCAACTGGTCATCAGCGACAAGGTCAAGCAGCCGTGGGGGATCGTGCACGGCGGCGTCTACTGCGCCATCGTCGAGAGCCTGGCCAGTGTGTCCGGTCACGTGTGGCTCGCCGAGCACGGCGGCGGCACCGTCGTCGGCGTCAACAACAACACCGACTTCCTGCGTGCCATCACATCCGGCACCGTCACAGCGGTATCGACACCGATTCACCGCGGCCGTCGCCAGCAGCTGTGGCTGATCACCATCACCGACGAGGACGACCGCACCGTCGCACGCGGTCAGGTCCGGCTGCAGAACATGGCCGACTGACCGCAGCGCTGCCGAAACTCCGTCGGCGTGGCAGGATCGCGCACTATGCGTTTGACGCCGCATGAACAGGAACGGCTGCTCATCTCCTACGCCGCCGATCTGGCGCGCCGCCGTCAGGACCGTGGTCTCAAGCTCAACCACCCGGAGTCCGTCGCGCTGATCACCGACCACATCCTCGAGGGTGCCCGTGACGGGCGCACGGTGGCCGAACTGATGGTCACCGGCCGCGAGGTGCTCACCCGTGATCAGGTCATGGACGGTATCCCCGAGATGCTGCACGATGTCCAGGTCGAGGCGACCTTCCCCGACGGCACCAAGCTTGTCACCGTCCACCAGCCGATCTCCTGAGGCCGTCACGATGATTCCCGGTGAGATCCTCTACGGCGACGGCGATGTCGAGCTCAACCGCGGTGCCGCGCGGCTGTCCCTGCCGGTGGTCAACGGCGGCGACCGACCGATCCAGGTCGGCAGTCATGTGCACCTCGCGCAGGCCAACAGTGCGCTGGAATTCGACAGGGTCGCCGCGCGCGGCCATCGCCTGGACATCCCCGCCGGAACCGCGGTGCGGTTCGAACCCGGTATCGCCCAGACCGTGTCGTTGGTCCCGCTGGGCGGCACGCGCGAGGTGCACGGACTGTCGCTCGATCCGCCAGGAAGATTGGATCCGTCTCTGTGAGTTCGTTGTCCCGCGACCGGTATGCCGCGCTGTTCGGACCCACCGCCGGTGACCGGATCAGGTTGGCCGATACCGATCTGGTCATCGAGATCACCGAGGACCGCAGCGGTGGACCGGGGCTGGCCGGCGACGAGGCCGTGTTCGGCGGTGGCAAGGTGCTGCGCGAATCGATGGGTCAGTCCCGGGTCACCCGGGCACAGGGCGCTCCCGACACCGTCATCACCGGCGCCATCATCCTGGACTACTGGGGAATCATCAAGGCCGACATCGGCATCCGTGACGGCCGCATCGTGGCCATCGGTAAGGCGGGTAACCCGGACATCATGTCGGGGGTGCACCCCGATCTGGTGGTCGGGCCCTCCACCGAGATCATCGCGGGTAACGGCCGCATCGTGACCGCGGGCGCCATCGACTGTCACGTACACCTGATCTGCCCGCAGATCATGGCCGAAGCGCTCGGCGGCGGCATCACGACGATCGTGGCAGGCGGCACCGGTCCGGCCGAGGGTAGCAAGGCCACCACCGTGACCCCAGGGGCGTGGCATCTGGGTCGGATGCTGGAGGCCCTGGACTCCTGGCCGCTGAACATCGCCCTGCTCGGTAAGGGCAACACCGTCAGCCACGAGGCGATGTGGGAGCAGTTGCGCGGCGGTGCAGCGGGTTTCAAGCTGCACGAGGACTGGGGAACCACCCCGGCGGCGATCGACGCCTGCCTCACCGTCGCCGACGCCGCGGGAGTGCAGGCCAACATCCACACCGACACCCTCAACGAGATGGCCTTCGTCGAGGACACCCTGGCCGCGATCAAGGGCCGGTCCATCCACGCCTATCACACCGAGGGGGCGGGCGGCGGGCACGCGCCCGACATCATCACGGTCGCGTCGCACCCGAATGTGCTTCCCAGCTCCACCAACCCGACCCGCCCGCACACCGTCAACACCCTCGACGAACACCTCGACATGCTGATGGTGTGTCATCACCTCAATCCGCGCATCCCCGAGGATCTCGCGTTCGCGGAGAGCCGGATTCGGCCGTCGACTATCGCCGCCGAGGACTTGCTGCACGATATCGGCGCCATCTCGATGATCGGATCGGACGCCCAGGCGATGGGTCGTATCGGTGAGGTGGTGTTGCGGACCTGGCAGACCGCGCATGTCATGAAGCGTCGCAGGGGAGCGCTCGAAGGCGACGGATCCGGCCCCGGGGGAGCCGACAACAACCGGGCCCGCCGGTACGTGGCCAAGTACACGATCTGCCCGGCGGTCGCGCACGGCCTCGACGATGAGATCGGGTCGGTCGAGGTCGGCAAGCTCGCCGACCTGGTGCTGTGGGAACCGGCCTTCTTCGGGGTGCGCCCGCACGCCGTGGTCAAGGGCGGCATGATCGCCTGGGCGGCGATGGGGGATGCCAACGCGTCCATCCCGACCCCGCAGCCCGTGCTGCCGCGGCCCATGTTCGGCGCGGACCCGGTGGCCGCCGCCGCCACGTCGGTGCACTTCGTCGCTCCCGCCGCCGTCGAGGGCGGATTGTCCGATCGCCTGGAAATCCGGCGAAAGTTGGTGCCGGTCAAGAACGTCCGTCAGGTCGGAAAGGCGCAGATGCCGCTCAACGACGCCATGCCCCGCATCGAGGTCGACCCCGACACGTTCACCGTCCGGATCGACGGCGATGTGTGGACCGAACAACCCGCCGCCGAATTGCCGATGGCGCAGCGCTATTTCCTGTTCTGATGCTCGCCCAGGCTCCGCACGGATTGGCCACGCTGCTCACGCTCGCCGATTCCCGGCTGCCCACCGGTGGGCATGTGCATTCCGGTGGCATCGAAGAGGCGATCACCACGGGCCGGGTGAACGATCTGCCCACGCTGCGCGCGTATCTGCGCCGCCGGATCGGCACCCAGGGTCTGGTGAGCGCCTCGCTGGCCGCTGCTGTTCACCGCGGCGAGCTGTCTGTCGAGCTGGCCGACGCCGAAACCGATGCCCGCACACCGTCGCCGGCCGCCCGCGCCGCTTCGCGGGCCCAGGGCCGCGGACTCCTGCGGCTGGCCAAACGCGTATGGTCGGATCCCCAACCGGAGACGGGTTGGGCCCCGCTTGGTGCCAAACCGCACCTGCCGGTGGTCGCCGGCCTGGTGGGTAGCATCAGCGGGATCGCTCCCGAGCACACCGCGCTGTCGATGGTCTACACGACCATGACGGGGTCGGCGACCGCCGCGCAGCGCCTGCTGGCGTTGGACCCGGCCGATGTGGCCGCCGTGACCTTCGAGCTGTCCGCGCTGTGCGCACAGACCGCCGCGCAGGCGCTCGAGGGCCTTGCCGATCTGTCCGACCCGTTGCTCGACGTGTTGGCCGAACATCACGCCGCGCGCGAGCGCCCGCTGTTCTCCTCCTGACCGACCGATATCGAAGGAATGACATGCCACCACATCTGATCGACGGCGAACCGCACGATCACCATCACGACCGGCCGAAGCGGGTCCGCCGTCCCGGCGAACCGCTGCGCATCGGGATCGGCGGGCCGGTCGGGTCGGGTAAGACCGCGTTGACCGCCGCATTGTGCCGGCAGCTCCGCGATGAGCTCTCGCTGGCCGTGCTGACCAACGACATCTACACCACCGAGGACGCCGACTTCCTGCGCCGCCACGCCGTACTGCCCGACGAGCGCATCACCGCGGTGCAGACCGGCGGCTGCCCGCATACCGCCATCCGCGATGACATCACGGCCAACCTCGATGCGATCGACGATCTGATCGCCGCGAATCCGCGCCTCGACCTGATCCTCGTCGAATCCGGCGGCGACAATCTGACCGCCACATTCTCTTCCGGCCTTATCGACGTCCAGATCTTCGTCATCGATGTCGCCGGCGGTGACAAGGTGCCGCGCAAGGGCGGCCCGGGGGTCACCTTCTCGGATCTGTTGGTGATCAACAAAACCGACCTGGCGCCGATGGTGGGGGCGGATCTGGACGTCATGCGCCGGGATTCGACGACGGTGCGCGGGGATCGGCCCTTCGTGCTCATCTCGCTGACCGAGGACCCCACCGCGGGGCCGGTGCTGGCGTGGGTTCGTGAACAACTCCAGGTGCCGGTGTCGGGCTGACATCGTGCGTTCGGACGTCCTGTTGGTGGCGCGGCCCGGTCGTGGCGCGCATATCGAATGCACCGGCGGCATCACCGCCCGGCGCACCGGTGCCGAGACAGTGCACCTGCTCTCGGCGGCTGCCACACCCTTGGGCGGCGACGTCATCACCGTGCGGATCATCGTGGAGGCAGGGGCACGGTTGGCGGTGCGGTCGGTGGCAGCCACCGTCGTGCTGCCCGGTGCCGCGACCGCCGAGTCGCACAGCACGTGGGATGCGGAGGTGTGCGGCGAGCTGGACTTCGACCCAGAGCCGACCGTGATCGCGGGCAGCTCCCGGCATTCGGCGGCCACCCGAGTCCGGATGGCCGCCGACGCGAGAATCCGGGTGCGCGAACGCATCCAGATCGGCAGGCACGGTGAATACGACGGGTACTGGACCGGGTCGCTGCGCGCCGATATCGACGGTGCACCGTTGCTGCGGCACCGGGTGGAGTTGGGCACCGCATCGGTCAACGATGATCAGATCGCCGCGCCGCGCGCGTGCGTCAGCGAGTTACGTTATCCGCAGGCATCTTTCGCCGGTGCCGGGACGGTGCTCAGCCTTGCCGCCGGCGGCGCGTTGTCGACCTGGCAAGGCCTACGACTCGACGGGGCGCCGACCTGACCCGCACGAATCGGTTCAGCGCTTTCCGCGGAACATCGGCGCGCCCTCGAACGGGTTCCAGCTGGTGCTGGCGCGCGTGACGTGCAGGAAGTAGGCCCAGTTCGCCGTGCTGGAGTAGAGCACGCCGATCGCGGCGCCGTACGCCGCCGAGGAGAAGGTGAAGTTCAGCGCGATCTCGATCACGCTGATCACCGCCGCCAGCACGAACGAGATGCCGAATAGGCTCAACCCTTTCCGCCACGGTCCCTTGATGGCGAAGTAGATCGGTCCGAAGAAGAACGCCGGGCCGTTGGCCCCCAACCGCATCCGCTGGCCGAATGACAGTTGCTTGAACGCAGCCTGCGCGGCCGGCGTCGAGGCCGGATGCCCGTAGCGGGAGAAGAACTCGAAGCGGCTACGCCATTGCTCGGGAACCTGGAGGCCCGCGGGACCGGGAGTCGGTGCTCCGTAAGGGATGTCGGGATTATGGGGATATTGGGACGGGAAGCCGCTGTCTGTCACCGCGCCATAGTACCGTTCGCGCACTTCGTTGTGCGGCTACGGTCGGTGGATCACATGGGCGGTGAGATCTGTTCAGCTGGCGGCTTTCTCGCTCTCCTGAACCGAGGCCGCGATCTCCTGGAGTTCCTCGATCCTGATCCGCGCGTAGGCCTGCTGCTCGGTGATGGTCAGCTGTCCTCGCTGTCGGCTCAGGAAGGTGACCGCCCACGACAACAACGTAGCGATCTTGGTCTTGAAGCCGACCAGATAGATCAGGTGCAGGCCCAGCCAGGCGAGCCAGGCGATGAAACCGCCGAACTCCAGCTTGCCGACCTTGGCCACCGCGTTCCACTTCGACACGGTGGCCATCGAGCCCTTGTCGAAGTACTTGAACGGCACCCGCGGCTTGGGCTTGGTGCCGTGGGCGCGCGCTGCCGCTTCGTTCTTCACGATCGCGGCGACGTACTTGCCACCCTGGATCGCACCCTGCGCCATGCCGGGCACGCCGGGCACGAAGGCCATATCGCCGACCACGAACACGTTCGGGTGTCCCGGGATCGACAGATCCGGGTTGACGATGACGCGACCGGCGCGGTCGATCTCGGTCTCCGACTGTGCCGCCAGGTCCTTGCCCAGCGGGCTGGCCTGGACACCCGCCGACCACACCTTGCAGGCCGACTCGATGCGGCGCAGCGTGCCGTCGGAGTCCTTGACGGTGATCCCGTTGCGGTCGACGTCGGTGACCATGGCGTTCAGCTGGATCTCGACACCCATCTTCTCCAGCCGTTCCTTGGCTTTGAGCCCCAGCTTCTCGCCCATCGGCGGCAACACCGCCGGTGCGGCATCCAGCAGGATGACGTGGGCCTCGGTGGGGTCGATGTGGCGGAAGCTGCCCTTGAGGGTCTGATCGGCGAGCTCCTGGATCTGACCGGCCATCTCGACGCCGGTCGGACCGGCGCCCACGACCACGAACGTCAGCAGCTTCTTGCGGCGCTCGGGGTCGCTGGAGCGTTCGGCCTGCTCGAAGGCGCCCAGGATGCGTCCACGAAGTTCCAGCGCATCGTCGATGGTCTTCATACCCGGCGCCCACTCCGCGAAGTGGTCATTGCCGAAGTAGGACTGACCGGCACCGGCAGCCAGGATCAGGGTGTCGTAGGGGGTGCTGTAGGTGTGCCCAAGCAGCACCGACTCCACGGTCTTCTTTTCCAGGTTGACGTGGGTGACGTCGCCCAGGAGGACCTGCGCGTTGCGCTGCTTGCGCAGGATGAGCCGCGTCGGCGGAGCGATCTCACCCTCGGAGATGATGCCCGTGGCCACTTGGTACAGCAGCGGCTGGAACAGGTGATGGGTGGTGCGCGCAATCAACTTGATGTCGACATCGGTGCGCTTGAGCGCCTGCGCGGCGTTCAAACCACCGAAACCCGACCCGATGATGACGACCTTGTGCCGATCCGATGCCGTAGCTCCGGGATGGCTCATCTCTGCTCCTAGCGAAGTGCTTTGTCAGTACAACCCCAGGGTAGTCGGTGGCCATCCCAGCAGCGCGGTGAGATGGCACACCGGACCGAGAATTCATCCCTTGGACCGAGATCGCATCGAGAGCTCTACCCCGAGATCAGGGGTTTCAGCGCCTCGGCCACACCAGTGACTCCGCCGGGGACGTATCCGCCCATGGTCGCCGGGCTCAGGATGACGCCGTCGACCCCGACGTCGTACACCTTTTCCTTGAGCTGTTCGGCGATCTGCTCGGGACTGCCGAACACGGCCTGCTGCTTGAAATCGTCCGGGATCATGTCGGCGGTGAACTGCTCGCCGATCAGCGCGACGACCAGCATGCTGGTCTCCAGCGTCGCCGGGTCGCGGTCGATCTCCTCGCATCTGGCCCGCACGACATCGAGCTTGCGGGGTAGCTCGTCGAAGCCGGCGATGATGTTGAGGTGGTCGAAGTGCCGCGCGGCCAACGGGATGGTCTTCTTCTCGCCGCTGCCCCCGATCATCAGCGGAATGTGGTCGCGGAAACGGGGATTGGCGAACGCTTCGTTGGTGCGGTAGTAGGTGCCGTCGACGGTGACACGCTCACCCTTGATCATCGGGATGATGATGCTCAACGCCTCGTCGAGCTTCTTGAACCGATCGGTGAAGGTGCCGAACTCGAAACCCAGGCTGTCGTGTTCGAGCTCGAACCACCCGGTGCCGATACCGAGTATGGCGCGGCCCTGGCTGATCACGTCGAGCGTGGTGATCTCCTTGGCCAGCACCGTCGGATTGCGATAGGTGTTGCCCGTGACCAGCGTTCCCAGCTGGACCCGTTCGGTGGCCGTCGCGAGGGCGCCGAGGGTGGTGTACGCCTCCAGCATCGGCTCCTCGGGGGCGCCGAGTCCGGGCAGTTGGTAGAAGTGGTCCATCACGAAGACCGAGTCGAAACCGGCATCTTCGGCCTCGCGGGCCTGCGCGATCACGGTCGGGAAAAGCTCGGAGATGCCGGTGCCGTAGGAGAAGTTGGGGATCTGGAGTCCAAGTCGAATCGCCATGAACTCACCAAACCACAGCGAAGCGGAGTGGTCACCCCGTTTCAGCTTGGGGTGAACGCGGAATATTTCAGCCGAACTGTGCCAGCGCGCCCTGGCTCACGTGCAGCGTTTCGCCCGTGATGTGGCGGGCGGCCGGTGTGGTGAGGAACAGTGCCAGCCGGCTGATCTCGGCGGCAGTCGAGCCCGGCTCCGGGTCGGCCCCCGGGTAGCCTGCCTCGGCGCTGCGGCCCGCGGCGATGGTGTTGATGGTGATGCCGCGAATGCCGAAGTGGGCGGCCTGGCCCGCGGTCCAGTTCGACAGGGCGGCCTTGATCGCGGCGTCGGCGCTGCCCTCTGCTGGGTTCTCGGGAACGATATTGAGGATCGATCCGCCGGAGCTCAGCTGATCGCCGAGGACGGTCACGGTCAGCACCGCCGAGAGGACTGTGGTGTCCAGCGCATGCCGCCAGGTGGCGGCGCGCTCGGCCAGCGAGTGCGTCCGAGGATCGCCTGCGTCCCAGCGCGGTGCGGGAACGTTGACGATGCCGTCCAGATGCTGGGGGAGGGATCCGCGCGCGGCTTCGAGGCTGGCCGGATCGATGTTGTCGAGGACGACGAAATCGACGTCGAGTTCCTTGGCGGCCACCTCGAGCTCCGCGCGCCGCGAGCCGGCGATCAGGACATCGTGGCCGGCTTCCCGGAAACCTCCGGCGATCTGACGGCCGAGGTCGGTGTCGCCACCGGTGAGCAACACGTGCATCGAACCCTCCTTGGTTCAGCGCTGAGACAGCGAATACCAGCGATGTTACTGGACAGTAGCTAGGAGGTGAAATCCGACGCGCCCACTCGGGAGCAGTGTGGTAACGCAAGCGTGTGCTCGCGCGAAACATCGGTGAGACCCGCCGAACGTGCACCGCGCACGATCGGTGCACCCGTGATCGACGGCCGATGTCGGCAACGTGGGCAGGGTCTATTTGCGTCGTGTTTTGGCACTGGTAGCTATCTTTCAGCAAAACACTATTAGAGCAACTCACACTTGCGTCACGGCTGTAACACGGTATTTTCTTCTCCATGGATCAGTCGGACGTGAATTCCTCACACCGCAGGCGCCGCACCGCCGGGTTGCTCGCGGCTGCCGCGGCCGGGGCGACAGCCGCCGCGCTGACGCTGCCGGTGGCGGTCTCGCATGCCGAACCTGTTCCTGCGCCGCCGCCGCCGGTACCTGCCGAGCCGGCGCCGGCTCCCGGCACGCCCGCACCGGCTCCTGGGGCGCCCGCACCGACCCCGTTGCCGCCGGGGGTGCCACCACCGCCCGCTGATCCGAACGCGCCGCCGGTGGACCCCAATGCGCCACCGCCGCCCGCACCGGAGCCCGGCCGGGTCGACAACGCGGCCGGCGGTTTCAGCTATGTCGTGCCCGAGGGCTGGAGGGTCGCCGACGCCACCCAGTTGTCGTACGGCCAGGCGCTGCTGACCAAGATTCCGCCGGCAGGCACCGAACAGCCGGCCAATGACACCAGCGTGCTGCTCGGCAGGCTCGACCTGAAGCTCTTCGCCGGTTCCGAAGCCGACAATGCCAAGGCCGCGACCAGGTTGGCCTCGGATATGGGTGAATTCTTCATGCCTTTCCCCGGGACCCGGCTCGGCCAGGAGAGCGCCCCGCTGACCGCAGGTGATCTCACCGGGTCCGCGTCCTACTACGAGGTCAAATTCACCGATACCAACAAGCCCAACGGGCAGATCTGGTCCGGGGTCGTCGGCACGCCGGTGGCTGCGGGCACCCGTGGGCAGCGTGCTCCCGAGCGTTGGTTCGTCGTGTGGCTGGGAACGGCCAACAACCCGGTCGACAAGGCGGCTGCCGTGAATCTCGCGCAGTCGATCAGGCCGTGGTCGCCACCTCCGCCTCCGCCGCCGCCGGACCCCAACGCGCCTCCGCCGCCGCCGGATCCGAACGCGCCGCCGCCGGACCCGAATGCGCCGCCGCCGCGTCCCGCCGTGGGTGTGCCGGTCCCGGTGGATCCGAACTCAGCTCCGGGGATGCTGCCGCCGGCCTGATCCACACTGTCCCGGCCGCCGACTTTGGCACGATCGTGCCCCTTTTGAGGGCGTGATCGTCATCTGACCGGGGTACACCGGAGAACAGCACGGCCTGAAGGGGCTGTGAATCCCGCTACGGGAGCCCATCCGGGGGATCTAGGCAGGAGTGTTGATATGGACATGCTGGCGGCAACAGAAGTTCTGGCCCGCTCGACCACCCAGACGAGCGTGGGGTGGATCGGCTACATCATCATCGGCGCCATCGCAGGCTGGATCGCTGGAAAGCTCGTCAAGGGCACCGGATCCGGGATCTTGATGAACATCGTCATCGGCATCGTCGGTGCGCTCATCGGCGGTTTCCTGCTCAGCTTCTTCCTCGACACCGCCGGTGGCGGATGGTGGTTCACGTTGTTCACCGCGGTGCTGGGTTCGGTGATCCTGTTGTGGATCGTCGGGCTCGTCACCAAGAAGTCGTAGCCGTTTCAGCTGCGCGCGGTGAGCACCCGGGGCGCGCCGTCGGTGACGGCAATGGTGTGTTCGCTGTGCGCGGTGCGGGAGCCGTCGGCGGACCGAATGGTCCAACCGTCCGGGTCGTAGACGATCCGGACGGTGCCGGCGGCCAGCCACGGTTCCAGCGCCAATGTCAGGCCCGGGCGTAATTTCAGGCCGCGCCCGGCCCGGCCGATATTGGGCACGTGGGGGTCCTCGTGCATGGTGCGGCCCAACCCGTGTCCGCCGAAGTCGGTGTTCACCGGGTAGCCGTAGTCGGCCGCGACGCTCCCGATGGCCGCGGAGATGTCGCCGAGTCGGTTTCCCGGCACGGCCGCAGCGATACCGGCGGCCAGTGCGCGCTCGGTGGCCTCGATCAGCCGCAGGTCCTCGGTCCTGGGGGTGCCGACGATGATGCTGCGGGCCGAGTCGGCCACCCAGCCATCGATCGATACCGCAATGTCCATGGTGAGCAGGTCGCCGTCGGCGAGGGTGTGGTCGTGCGGAAGACCGTGCAGCACTGCGTCGTTGACGGACAGGCAGATCACATTGCGGAACGGTCCGCGGCCGAAGGAGGGTGCGTAGTCCCAGTAACAGGACTGCGCGCCGCGTTCGGCGATGAGGTCGCGGGCGCGCAGTTCGAGGTCCAGCAGATTGACTCCGGGCCGGGCCCGCCCGGCGAGGTCGTCGAGAAGGGCGGCGATGAACGCCCCGGTGACCGCCATCGCGTCGACTTCCTGTGCTGTCTTCAGTTCCACCATGTTCGCCTGTACCCCGCCGTGATCGTCGAAGCCGGTATGAAAATACCGGCTGGGGATCACGGTAGCCGATCATCCCGGTATTTTCATACCGGGCGCGCTAGGCTGGCCGCATGGTGCGCCTTCCGCTGACAGCCGAACAGCTCGCCGCCGGTAAACGCATCGGCGAGCAACTCCGCCACGCACGTGGCGAGCGGACGCTGGCCGAGGTGGCGGCATCGGCCGGGATCTCACCGGAAACGCTGCGCAAGATCGAGACCGGGCGGTTGGCGACGCCGGCATTCACCACCGTGGCCGCGTTGGCGCGGGTGCTACCGGTGTCGCTGGACGAGCTGGCCGACAGCTGCCTGTTTCCCGTAGATCTGGAGCACGCCGGCTGACCCGTTCAGCTGGAGGCGTGCCACACCAGCGCCGCTGCCAGGGCGCCCATCCCATTGAGCGACCAGTGCAGCGCGATAGGTGCGATGAGGCTGCCACTGCGGCGCCGCAACCAGGTGAACACGAAACCCGCGGCGCCGGTGACGATCACGGCGCCGACGATGCCGGCCACCATGCCGAACACGCCGCCGCCGAGGATGCGGGTGAAGCCGACATTGCCACTGGTCAGGCCGAACGAGCTGGCGATATGCCAGAGGCCGAACAACAGCGATCCGGCAGCTGCGACGCCGCGGAAACCCCAGGCGCGATCCAAGGCCCCGTGCAGCACCCCGCGGAAGGCGAGCTCCTCGGGGATGACGGTCTGCAGGGGGATGATCACCATCGACGCGATGAGCGCGCCGGACAACGTGGCGTAATGGTTGTTCATGAACATCGGTCGCGTCCACGGCAGCGCGACACCGATCGCGATCACGGCGAGCACGATCCCGACGGCGGCCAGTGCGTAGCCGGCGCCCGAGCGCCACTGTTCGCGCCCGAGACCCAGCTCCGACCAGCCCAGCCCCCGGGAGCGCACCAGGATCACCAGGCCGACCGCGGCGGCGGGGACGATCGCGATATTGGCCCACGGGGTGGTGAAATGGGCGACGAGATTGGTGGCCACCAGAACGGTGACGACGATTCCCACGTCGATGTACACCCGGAAGCGCTGCAACGCAGAAGGCTGCCCAACCAGCGGGTGGGCAGGCGAATCGATCGGTGAAACCACCGCGCCGGCGTCAGACATCGCTTGTCAGTGTACGTGGTGGTGTTGTCTACCTAAGTTAGCGAACTGACGCGCTAAGGTGTCGGTCGTGCGGAAGAAGACACTGTGACGGCGGGGCAGGTGCTGCTCGACGGAGTCCGCGTTCTCGACGCCGCCGGGCCCGACGGTGCAGCGGTCACCCGGCTGCTCGCCGATCTGGGTGCCGACGTCCTCAAGGTCGACGCCCTGCGGGTCGATGTGCCCGGTCGCGATGACAGTCTGGCACCGCCCCTGGTGGAATCCCTGAGTGTCCCGCACACGCTGGACAACGCCAACAAGCGGTGCCTGTCGCTGGATCCGGCGGCCGATACCGACCGCGACCGGTTCCACGAGCTGGTCGCGGGGGCCGACATCCTGGTGGCCGACGGCCGACTCGCCGCCGAGTTCGGCGCCACCGCCGCCGAACTCGCCGATCGCCACCACGACCTCGTGGCCATGACGATCACCGACTTCGGTGCCGACGGACCGTACCGGAGCTGGTCCGGTACCGACGCGGTCTTCTACGCGATGTCGACGGCGCTGTCGCGCTCCGGACCCGCCACCGGCACCCCGGTACTTCCGCCGGTGGGGATCGCTTCGGCGACGGCCGCCGCTCAGGCCGCCTGGGCGGTACTGGCCGCCTACTACCACCGCCTGCGCCACGGTGGAGGCGAGCACATCGACTTCTCCCGATTCGAGGCGGTGGTCCAGGCCCTCGATCCGCCCTTCGGTTCCCAGGGACAGGCCGCGGCCGGACTCAAACGCACCGGCGGATGGCGTGGACGCCCGAGAAACCAGCAGATCTACCCGACGTTCCGATGCCGCGACGGTTACGTCCGCATCTGCCTTCTCTCGCCTCGGCAGTGGCGCGGGATGCGGGCCTGGCTCGGCGAGCCCGCGGAGTTCGCGGACCCCGAGTTCGACTCGATCGCCGCCCGGTTCGCCGCCACCGAACGGCTCAATGCGCTGATCGGTGCGCTGTTCGCCGAGCACACGATGGCCCACCTGGTTGAGCAGGGGCAATCGCGCGGGGTGCCCATCGCGGCGGTGCAGACTCCGGCCGAGGCGCTGGCATCCGATCATCTGCGCACCGTCGGAGCCCTGACATCGCTGTCGGTGGCCCCCGACGCGTCGGTGACGGTGCCGGTCGGACCCTTCGTCGTCGACGGGCAGCACCGCGGGCTGAGGCGGCCCGCGGTGGCCGATGCCGGGGCACAGTGGCTCGGTGCACCCAACGCGTTGGGGCGCCCGCAGAAGCAGGGTGTGCGGCCGTTCGACGGTTTGCGGATCCTGGACCTCGGCGTCATCGTCGCCGGCGGCGAACTGGGGCGGCTGTATGCCGATCTCGGCGCGCGTGTGGTGAAGGTGGAAAGCGCTGCCTATCCCGACGGGCTGCGCCAAACCGCACCGGGGCAGCCCATGAGTGCATCCTGGGCGCTGACCCACCGCAATGAGCTCAGCTTCGGTGTCGATCTGCGCACCCCCGAGGGCGCCGAGATCTTCACCAAGCTGGTCAGTCGGACCGATTTGGTGTTCGCCAACTTCAAACCGGGAACCCTTGCCGGGCTTGGCTTCTCGTTCGAGAAGCTGCAGCAGATCAACCCGCGACTGGTGCTGGCGGAAAGCAGTGCGTTCGGCGATACGGGGCCGTGGAGTGCCCAGATGGGCTATGGGCCGCTGGTGCGCGCCACCACCGGTGTCACCCGGCTCTGGCGCGCCGCCGGGGGCCGGGAGGACAGTTCTGCGGCGTTCTTCGATGCCACCACGGTGTTCCCCGATCACGTCGCCGCCAGGATCACCGCCATCGCCACCCTGGCCGCGCTGATCGGCCGTGAACGCACCGGCACCGGCGCGCATGTGCACATTTCGCAGGCCGAGGTGGCGATCAACCAACTCGCGGTGGCCTATGTCGCTGAGGCCGCCGCCCGGTCCGGGCTCGCCCTCACCGCGGACCCTGCCGTGCACGCGGTGTGCCCCTGCGCCGGCGACGACGAATGGTGCGTCATCTCGGTGCGTGATCAGACCGACCGCGACACGCTGGCCGCGCTGATCGGCATCGACCTGCCCACCGAGGCGGCCGCGCTGACGGCCATTCTCGGTGCCTACACCAGCGGGCGTGACAAGCACGAGCTCACCGAGCAACTGCAGCGGGCCGGCATCCCGGCCGGGCCGATGAACCGCCCCGCCGATGTCCTCGACGATGTGCAGCTGCAATTCCGGTCGCTCTACACCGATCTGGAGCATCCGCTGTTCGACGAACCGATGCCCAGCGAGACCGGGCCCGCGCCCTATCGGCGGATACCGCGCGGCGAGCTGCGCCCGGCGCCGACGGCGGGGCAGCACACCCGCGATATCGCCCACCGCGCACTCGGACTCGACATATCCGAGATCGACCGGTTGATCGCCGATGGTGTTCTCTTCGAGAGCGCACCGGTCGCCACCCCCACCGACGCGAGGAACACGTTATGAGCACCGCATCTATCTTCATCGACGGCGAGTTCCGTTCGGCATCGAAGTCGACCCCGGTGATCGAGGCGGCCACCGAGCAACAGCTCGGACTGGGTTCGGCGGCAACCGAATCCGAGGTCGACGCCGCGGTGGCGGCGGCGCGGTCCGCGCTGATCGGATGGCAACGGACACCGGCCACCGAACGCGCGGCGATCCTGCGGCGCTTTGCCGACGCCCTGCAACAGCGCGGACCCGACACCCACACGCTGTGTTCGCGCGAGAACGGGATGCCCATCCGGTTGTCCAAGGGTGCCAATGGCCTCTACCCCGCGCTGCTGCTGCGCTACTACGCCGACCTCGTCGACCGCGGTGCCGACGAGGAGACCAGGCCCGCAGCCATCGGACACACCATCGTGCGCCGCGAGCCGGTCGGGGTGGTCGCCGCGATCACACCGTGGAACTATCCGCAGGCCCTCGCCGCCATGAAGATCGCGCCGGCGCTGGCCGCCGGCTGCACCATGGTGCTCAAGGCCGCTCCCGAAACCGCCCTGGACGCATTGGTGTTCGCCGAGGCGGCCCGAGCGGCCGGGTTGCCTGCAGGGGTGCTCAACGTGCTGGCCGGTGGGCCGCAGGCCGGGGCGCATCTGGTGTCACACCCCGGGGTGGACAAGGTCGCCTTCACCGGTTCGACCGCCGCCGGGCGGGCCATCGCCGAGACGTGCGGCCGACTGCTGCGTCCGGTCACGCTCGAACTGGGCGGCAAATCGGCTGCGATCATCCTCGACGACGCCAACCTGGAAGCCACCGTCAAAGGTCTGCGTTCGGCCTCGTTCGTGAACAACGGTCAGACCTGTCACCTGAGTTCGCGGATCCTGGCCCCACGCTCGCGTTACGACGAGGTGGTCGACGCCGTCGCCGCCCTGGCCGACGGACTGGTGGTCGGTGACCCGCTGCAGAAGTCCACCGATATCGGGCCGCTGGTCAGCAAGCGTCAGCAGCAGCGCGTACTGGAGTACATCGAGGTGGGCCGGTCTGAGGCCAAACTGGTTGCCGGCGGCGCGGTTCCGGCCGATCAACCGCAGGGCTGGTTCGTGGCGCCGACGGTGTTCGCCGACGTCGACAACTCGGCGCGCATCGCCCAGGAGGAGATCTTCGGCCCGGTGCTCACGGTGATCCCGTACGGCTCGGACCAGGAGGCTATCGATATCGCCAACGACAGCGAGTTCGGCCTCGGCGGCACGGTGTGGTCCCAGGATGTCGAACGCGCCACCGAGATCGCGCGCGCCGTCCACACCGGCACCATCGGCGTCAACGAGTATCAGCTCGATGTGAACGCACCCTTCGGGGGCGTCAAGGCCAGCGGCCTGGGTCGCGAGCTCGGACCCGAGGGGCTGGCCGCCTATCAGGTGCTCAAGTCGATCTACCGCGTCGGCCCCGCCTGATCCCCAACCCGGAACCCGACGAGCGCGCGTGTCTGTACCCCGACACGCAGCTCTGACACTGAAATTTCCGCACGCTCGTGGAGAGGAATGCACGCATGACCATTGATCCCAGGACCCCGGTGCTCGTCGGTTTCGGCCAGACCAACCAGCGCGAGGAGAGCGCGACGACCGAGCCCGTCGACCTCATGGAGGCCGCCGCTCGCGCCGCCGCCGACCCGCGCGTGCTGGCCGCCGTCGACTCGGTACGGATCGTCAACCTGCTGTCCTGGCGGTACCGCGATCCCGGTCTGCTGTTGGCGCAGCGCATCGGGGCGGCCTCGGCGGCCACCCGCTACACCCCGATCGGTGGCAACGTGCCGCAGTCGCTGGTCAACCAGGCGTGCCTCGACATCCAGCAGGGGCGCAACGATGTGGTCCTGATCAGCGGCGGTGAAACGTGGCGCAGCCGAACCCGGTTGCGGGCCCGCGGTGAAAAGCTCACCGGCACAAAGCAGGACGAGTCGGTGCCGCTCGCGCCGGGCTCCGATGAGGAGTTCGCGCTTGCCGGCCCCGGCGAGCTGCGCATCCATCTGGACCGGCCGTCGTTCGTGTACCCGATGTTCGAGCAGGCCTTGCGCATCGCCGCCGGCGCCGCACCAGTCGAGCACCAGCGACGGATCGGCGAACTGTGGTCACGCTTCAGCGCGGTCGCGGCGACCAACCCGCACGCCTGGAACCGGGAGCCGCTGTCCGCCGAGGAGATTGCCAACCCGGGACCGAAGAACCGGATGATCAGCACGCCCTACACCAAGCTGATGAACTCGAACAATATGGTCGATCAGGGTGCCGCCCTGATCCTGATGTCCGCGGAGAAGGCCACCTATCTCCAGATACCCACCGAGCGTTGGGTTTTCCCGTACGCCGGCACCGACGCGCACGACACCTACGAGATCAGCCACCGCGCCGAGTTCCATGGCTCACCTGCTATTCGGATCGGGGGACTGACCGCGCTGGAACTGGCGCAGACCGATCTCGCCGATATCGCGTTGGTCGACGTCTATTCGTGCTTCCCGTCGGCGGTGCAGGTCGCGGCCAACGAACTCGGACTGGCTCTCGATGACCCGCGCCGGCCGCTGACCGTGACCGGCGGGCTGACCTTCGCCGGCGGACCGTGGAACAACTACGTGACACATTCGATCGCGACGATGGCCGAGCGGCTGATCGCCGAACCGGGCAGTCGGGGCCTGATCACCGCCAACGGTGGCTATCTCACCAAGCACAGCTTCGGGGTGTACGGGACCGAGCCGCCGAGCCACGAATTCCGTTGGGAGGACGTGCAGCAGAAGGTGGACGCCGAACCCACCCGGGCCGCCGAGGTCGAGTGGTCCGGCGTCGGCACGGTGGAGACGTGGACGACGCCGTTCGATCGTGAGGGCGAACCGGAGAAGGCGTTCCTGGCAGTGCGCACCCCCGCTGACACGCGCACACTGGCGGTGCTCACCGATCGCTCCGAGGCGCGGGCCAGCGTGGACGAGGACATCGCCGGGGCGAAGGTCACCGTGCGCGCCGACGGCACGGCGACGCTGGGCTGACCTACAGCAGGCCCAGTGCCGCCACGGCGTCGCGCTCCTCGCGTAGTTCGGCCACCGAGGCGTCGATCCTGGCGCGGGAGAACGCGTTGACGTCGAGTCCCTCGATGATCTCCCAGCGGCCGCCGACCGACCGGCACGGGAACGAGGACACCAGACCTTCGTCGACGCCGTAGGCGCCCGGCGACGGCAGTGCCACGGAAGTCCAGTCGTCGGCCGGGGTGCCGTGGACCCAGTCGTCGATATGGTCGATGGCTCCGTTGGCGGCCGAGGCCGCCGAGCTGGCGCCGCGTGCTTCGATGATCGCGGTGCCGCGACGAGCCACCGTCGGGATGAAATCGTCGGCAAGCCAATGGGTGTCGGCGGCATAGTCGGCACCGGACCGGCCACCCACCACGGCGTGGAAGATATCGGGGTACTGCGTCGGGGAGTGGTTGCCCCAGATGGTCATCCGGCTGATCTCGGTGACCGGCACCCGCGCATGCCTTGCCATCGCGGCGACGGCCCGGTTGTGATCGAGACGGGTCAGCGCGGTGAATCGGTCACGCGGGATATCGGGTGCGTGCGCCGATGCCACCAGGGCGTTGGTGTTCGCGGGGTTTCCGACGACGAGCACCCGCACATCGTCGGACGCGCCGGCATTGAGCGCCGCACCGGCGTTGGCGAAGATCTGCGCGTTGGCGCCGAGTAGGTCGGCGCGTTCCATGCCCTTGGTCCGTGGCCGGGCGCCGATGAGCAGCGCGACGTCGACTCCGTCGAATCCCCGCACCGGGTTGTCGTAGATCTCGGTGCCTGCCAGCAGTGGGAACGCACCGTCGTCGAGCTCCATCACCACACCCTCGGCGGCACGCACCGCATCGGGTAGTTCCAGCAGCCGCAGCGTAACCGGTGTGTCATGACCGAGCATCGCACCTGCGGCGATCCGGAACAACGCCGCGTAGCCGATCTGGCCCGCGGCGCCGGTGACGGCGACGGTGACGGGGGTGGGGGACATGCCGACCACCCTAATCGCGCCTCTGCGCGGTCAGTCGGACAACTCCGCGAGTGGCACCGACGGATCGGCCAGCCTCTGCCGGTCGATCTTCGTGCCGGATCGGATGAGGGCCTTGATGTCATCCAGGCCCTCCCAGATGTTGACGTTCATCCCGGCCAGCACGCGGTCCTTCTCGTCCAGCCAGAACGAGGTGTACTCGCGACCGTCGACATCGCCGCGGAAGATCACAGCCTCGTAGTCCGGTGCGTGACCAACGTACTCCATACCGAGGTCGTACTGGTCGGTGTAGAAGTAGGGCAGCTCGTCATAGACGCCCGGCTTGCCGAGCATCCCTGCGACGGCCACGGCGGGTTGTTTCTTGGCATTGGCCCAGTGCTCGGTGCGAATCCTGGTGCCGTACAGCGGATGCTGTGCTGCGACAATATCGCCGACGGCGTAGATGTCCACGTCGCTTGTGCGCAGCGACGCATCGACCGCGAGCCCACCGTCGGCGATGTCCAGACCCGCGCGTTCGGCCAGTTCGAGATTCGGTTGCGCGCCCACCGCAATCAGCACGGCGTCGGCCGCGACCGTGGAACCGTCGCCCAGGAGCACTCCGGAGGCCGGTCCACCGGCAGTGGTGGTGATGCCCTCGACGGTCGCGCCGAACCGGAAGTCGACGCCGTGCCCGGTGTGCAGGCCGGCGAACACCTTGGCGTTCTCCGGGCCGAGCGCCTTCAGCAGCGGCAAGTCAGCGTTCTCGACGACGGTGACGGCAAGATCACGGGACCGCGCTGCCGCGGCGACCTCCAGGCCTATCCAGCCCGCGCCGATGATGGCCAGTCGCTGTCCGTGCTGCAGCGCCGACAGCAGGGCATCGGCATCGGCGACCGTGCGCAGTACATACACACCATCGGCATCGGCGCCCGGGATCTCCAACCGGCGCGGCCGTGATCCGGTGGCCAACAACAGTTTGTCGTAATGCTCATGCCGGCCTTCGTCGAACCCGACGGCATGTGCGGCCGGGTCGATGGTGCTGACCTCGGTACCCAACCGCAACTGCACATCGTGTTCTCGAAACCAATCCGCGTCGTGCACGGTGAAATCGGGCGGTGCAGCCTTGCCGAGCAGGTAGTCCTTGGACAGCGGCGGACGCTCGTAGGGCAGCGCGGATTCGGCACCGAAAAGGATGATGCTCCCGTCGAAGTCGTTGTCGCGCAACGCTTCGGCGGCCTTTGCGCCGGCCAGTCCGCCGCCGATGATCAGATAGCTTGGTGTGGTCATGTCTGCTCCGTGGTTGCGGTTACGAGGGTGGCGCGTAATTCGTCGTCGAGGGAAACCCGCACCAGGGCGGCGGCCAGCCGGGCCGACCTGCGCGGTGCCAGGCGGTGCAGGCCATCCGGATCGTGGGGCAGACCCAGCCCGCGTGCGGCCTCGATCGCGCGGTCGTCGAAGTAGGGCCGCACCCAGGGCCACACGACCTGCACCTCGCGCAGGAAGATGTCCGCGCCCGTCGGCCCGATGCCTTTGAACTCCTGCAGTTGGCGTTTCGTCGTCGCCACGTCGTGGCCCGAGTTTTCGGCGAGCGTGCGGAGGTCCCCGCAGTAGTGCTCGCGGACCCGGGTCGCGAGTTCGGTCAACCGGGTCGCCGAGCTCTCGTCGTAGCGGGCGTAGTGTGCCCGGCCGAAACAGTCGATCATCGTCCGTCGGTCGGAATCCAACACCGAATCCGGTGTGCGCAGGCCCGCGGTGTGGAGTTCGCGGGCGGCGGCGGTGGCGATATCGGAGCCGATGGGCTTGCTGGCGAGCATCGCCAGCGTCAGCAACTGGAACAGCGGGGCGGGGGTGTCCTTGAGCGTGATGCCGGCTTGTTCGGCATACGTCGTACCCGCCTGCTGGATCAGCCGCTCGGCCCTGTTCTGCGAATCAGACATCGGTGTTGAGGTACCCAGGGCGGTCCGGCACAAACGTCGGCTACTTCGGGGGCAGCGACCTCGCGTGCGCGATCCCGCGACCCACCCAGGATTGCAGCCTGCGTGTATCGGAAACACCGGCGGTCGACACCCGGATCCAGCCACGGACCTCGCGCCCCGACATCACCATCGGCTCGACATGCTCGCGGCCGAGCAGGGCACCGGTGTCTTCGGCGGGCACCCGCACCATCAGCCCGCCCTGACCGGATACGCAGACGGCCATGTGCCCGTTCACCAGGAAGGCCAGCCCACCGAACATCCGCCGCTCATCGGCCCCGCCGACAAGCTCCCGCACGCGCTCTGCCAGATGCAGGTCGTAGGCCATGTCAGTCCAGGTCCGCCCGGATGGTCAGGTCTGTCATGCCGAGATTCTAAGCAGTACCGGGCTCACAGCGGACGTCGAAATTGACAGAGTTCGCGATGAAGCACAGGTGATGGGCCCGCTCATGGATCGCCGACAACGCATCCAGGTGTCGGGGATCATCCACCCGGACCTCCGGCCGCAGCACCACCTCGGTGAAATGCCCACCACCATCCTCGGTTTCGGTCATTGTGCCCGACGGATGATCGGTGTACCCAGTGACGACGATGCCCTCCTGAGCGCATAGCCCGAGAAACCACAGCATGTGGCATTGGGACAGCGATGCGACCAGCAGCTCCTCTGGATTCCACCGCTGCGGGTCACCGCGGAAGGACGGATCCGCGCTGCCGGGGATCGTCGGCTTGCCGGCCCCACTGATGTCATGGGCGCGCTCGTATGCGCGGTAGCCGCTGGTGCCGGTTCCGGTGTTCCCGGTCCAGGTGATGTCCAATTCGTAGCTGTGTGTCTTGCCGGCCATGCTCATACGGTAGGGGTCCACCCGAGCGCCGGTCCCAGGTGGGCAGCCAGGTCGCTGATGATCTGGGTGTAGTCGGCCGACGCAAAGGTGAACGGTAGTGCGAAGGTCACCTCGTCGGCGCGCTGAAATCCGGCGTGCTCATAGAGCAGTTCGGCGAGTTCGCTGGAGGGGCCGACGTAATCGGGCGAGAACAGCATCCCCCGCGGACCTTGAGGTTCCTTGGTGCGTTCGAAGCGACTCGCGGCGTAGTTCCGATAGCGGCGCACCTGTTCATCGGTGGCGCTGTCGGTCGGAATGACCACCAAACCTTGTGACACCCTTGGGTTTCCGGTGTGGACGGCCCGGTAAGCGTCGATGTGCTCGGCCTGGATGGTGGCGAAGTCCCTGGAATCGGTTCCCTCGATCGAGACAACGGAGCTGGTCAGGTAGTTCAGGCCGTGGCGGCCGGCCCAGACGGCCGAATCCCGGCCACCCCCATACCAGATCCGTTCCACCAGTCCAGGGGAGTGCGGTTGGACGTGGTCGGTGAATTGTTCGATGCCGAGGGTGCCGGAGAAGTCGCTGACCGGGTCACCGCGCAACGCACGCACCAGGCGCAACACGCGCTCCTTCGAGAAATCCTCGGTGTCATGGGTGCTCGGGTACAGCGCCGCCTTGTAGTGGTCGTAGAGCATCGGGGTACCGACCGAGACACCGGGATTGATACGACCACCGGACAGCAGGTCGACGGTGGCCAGGTCTTCGGCCAGGCGAAGCGGGTTTTCCAGACCCAGCGGAATCACCGCGGTGCCGAGTTCGATGCGGGAGGTGCGCTGGGTGGCGGCCGCCATGATCGCGACCGGTGAGGAGATGCCAGGTTGTAGATGCCGACACCGCAGCCAGACGCTGTCGAACCCGAGCTGTTCGGCGAGCTCGACGACTTGCAGGGTCTCTTCCAGCCCGGGCCGCGGATCGGCGGCGTCGAACCGACCGATGGTCAGGAATCCGAGCTTGCGCAGCGGTTCACCGCGTCGGGGCATGGGTGGTCACCTCTCTATGGCGAGCTGGGGGCACCTCCCGCTTGCGGGGGAACGCAAACTTGCACTATTTCCAGGGAAATGCGCGAGTTTGCGTCTGCTCGCGGGAAATCAGGCAGCCGCAGTGACGGCCTCGGCGGCCGGCTCCAGCGCCAGCGCGACGATCTCGGCGACATCGGTCATCGGCCGGACGTCGAGCGCGGCCAGAACTTCCTCGGGGACCTCGTCGAGATCGGGTTCGTTGCGCTGCGGGATGAAGACGGTCTTCAGCCCGGCCCGTTGTGCGGCAAGCAGTTTCTGCTTGACACCACCGATGGGCAGCACCCGGCCGTTCAGCGTGACCTCGCCGGTCATGCCCACGTCACCGCGGACCTGCCGCCCGGTCGCCATGGAGACCAACGCGGTCACCATCGTCACACCGGCCGACGGACCATCCTTGGGCACCGCTCCCGCGGGCACGTGCACGTGAATCTGCCGGTCCAGCGCCTTCGGGTCGACGCCGAGCTGCTCGGCATGGGCACGCACGTAGGACAGCGCGATCTGCGCCGACTCCTTCATGACGTCGCCCAGCTGACCGGTCAGCTTGAGACCCGGTTCGGCATCGACCGCACCCGCCTCGATATAGAGCACATCGCCACCGAGTCCCGTCACGGCCAGACCCGTCGCCACACCCGGCACCGCGGTTCGCTCGTCGGAGTCCGGAGTGAACCGCGGACGGCCCAGGTACTCAACGAGATCCGGCTCGTCGACGGTGATCGCCGACGGGTCGGCGGCCAGCTTGGTCGTGACCTTGCGCAGCGCCTTGGCCAGCAGCCGCTCGAACTGCCGCACGCCCGGTTCGCGGGTGTAGTCGGCGGCGATCTTGCGCAATGCCGCGTCAGTCAGCGTGACCTCCTCGGGGGTCAACGCCGCGCGTTCGGCCTGTCGGGGCAGCAGGAAATCCCGCGCGATCGCCACCTTGTCGTCCTCGGTGTAACCGTCGATCTGGATCAGCTCCATGCGGTCCAACAGCGCCGACGGGATGTTCTCGATGACGTTGGCCGTCGCCAGGAACACCACATCGGACAGGTCCAGGTCCAGCTCCAGGTAGTGGTCGCGGAACGTGTGGTTCTGCGCCGGGTCCAACACCTCGAGCAGCGCCGAGGACGGGTCGCCGCGGTAGTCCGAGCCCACCTTGTCGATCTCGTCGAGCAGCACGACGGGATTCATCGAACCGGCCTCGCCGATGGCCCGCACGATCCGGCCGGGCAGCGCACCGACATAGGTGCGCCGGTGCCCGCGGATCTCGGCCTCGTCGCGCACGCCGCCCAGGGCGACGCGAACGAACTTGCGGCCCAGGGCCCGTGCCACGGATTCACCCAGCGAGGTCTTGCCGACCCCGGGCGGGCCGGCCAGCACCATGACGGCACCGGAGCCACGCCCGCCGACGACGGACATGTTGCGTTGGGCGCGCCGCGCCCGCACCGCCAGGTATTCGACGATGCGGTCCTTGACGTCCTCCAGACCGTGGTGATCGGCGTCGAGGATCTCGCGGGCCGCTTTCAGGTCGGCCGAGTCCTCGGTCGTGACGTTCCACGGCAGGTCCAGCACGGTGTCCAGCCAGGTGCGGATCCAGCCGCCTTCGGGGCTCTGATCGCTGGAGCGTTCCAGCTTGCCGACCTCGCGCAGCGTGGCCTCGCGGACCTTCTCCGGCAGCTCGGCGGCCTCCACGCGGGCCCGGTAATCGTCCTCACCCTCCTGGCCGTCGGGACCCAGCTCGCCCAGTTCCTTGCGGATCGCGGCCAACTGCTGGCGCAGCAGGAACTCCTTCTGCTGCTTGTCCATCCCGGCCCGGACGTCCTCGGCGATCTTGTCGTTGACCTCGACCTCGGCCAGGTGCTCGCCGGTCCAATCGATCAACAGACGGAGCCGACGCTCGACATCGGAGGTCTCCAGCAGTTCACGCTTCTGCACATCGCTCAGGTACGAGGCGTAGCCGGCTGTGTCGGCCAGCGCGGACGGGTCGCTGATCTTGTTGACGACGTCAACGATCTGCCATGCCTCGCGGCGTTGCAGCATCGCCAGCAGCAGCTTCTTGTACTCGCCGGCCAGGGCTGTGGTCTCGATGGAGACCTCCGCCTCGGCGATCGGCTCGACCTCGACCCACAGCGCGGCGCCGGGTCCGGTGGTGCCGGAGCCGATGTGTGCGCGGGTCTCGCCCTTGACGACGGCGGCCGCGCCGCCGCCGGGAACCCGGCCCACCTGCACGATCGAGGCGAGCACCCCGTAGGTGGGGTAGCGGTCATCCAGGCGCGGTGCGATGAGCAGCTTGCCGGTCTCGCTGGCCTGCGCGGCGTCGACCGCGGCACGGGCAGCGTCGTCGAGCTCGATGGGCACCACCATGCCGGGCAGCACGATGGGCTCGCTGACGAACAGGACCGGGACTGTGATGGCTTCAGACATCAATCCTCCAAAGTTGATTCTGATGCACTCAACCCGGAGCGGTCTGCGGTTGTTCCCGGCGCACGGTCACTGCGCTGAGGGCGAACACCGGGGTGGCGGTGCCGGGGGATCGGCCGACGGCACCGCCGACTCGTCCATGCGCTGCCCTCGCGCCCGGGCCCGTTTGGCGATGACGATCGTCAGCAGCGTCAGAATCCCGATGACGATGAGCGACACCGCCGTGTTGAGGCCCTTGCCGACGTCGACCGAGAACGAATAGATGATGCCCAGGCTCAGCCCCGTGCCGACCAGCAACCCGACACCCCACATCGCGGAGAGCAGGACGTGGATGCGTCGCCGGACGGCCGCGGCCCCGGTATCCGCCGACTCCGGCGCGTCGTCCGGTTGCACCCGTTCGGCGACAACCTGGGTCAAGGGCTTACCGAGGACACAGCTGCCGAGGAAGATCAGCGCGCCGATGCCGCCGACCAGGGTGTCGCCGACCATCAGCATCCGGGCATCCGATGTCGCCAGGCCGACGGCCAGGCTCAGGCCGAAGTTGAGCATCAGGTAGCCGGCGAACGGGTCCAACCGGCGCGCGCGGATCGCGTCGTAGCCGACCTTGGCTCCGGCCAGCAGCGTCGCGGTGAGCAGGGCCAGGTATTCGGACACCCCCGCGGCGCGCAACCCGTAGTAGGCGACCAGCGGCGGGGCGATGTCGAGCAGCATGCCGCGCAGAACAGGGGTCACGCGCAGATGCTAGATGGCGATTCTGACTATCGGCTGTCAACGTCCCTGAGCCGCGCCACATAGCCGTGAGAGTGACGTTTCTGCGCTATCCAGGCCATGGATAGCGCAGAAACGTCACTCTCGTGAACAGACACAAAGCAGGGAGCCTGCCGTTCGGGGGGTACGGCAGGCTCCCTGGGTCTTTGGTGTGTCGGGTCAGTCCGTCATCATGCGACGGCCTGGGCTCCCAACACGCGCTGGATATCAGGCTTCATCATCTGAAGCTGCTGGCCCCAGTAGCCCCAGCTGTGGGTGCCCTGTGACGGGAAGTTGAACACCCCGTTGGTCCCACCGGCCGCGACGTACTTGTCCCGGAAGCTGACGTTGGTCCGCAGGGTGAAGCCCTCCAGGAACTGCGCGGCCATCAGGTTGCCGGTGTTGGCGCCGACGTCGAGGTCCGACGGGGTGCCGGTACCGCAGTAGATCCAGACGCGGGTGTTGTTGGCCACCAGCTGGTTGATGTTGACCATCGGGTCGTTGCGCTTCCACGCCGGGTCCGAGGACGGGCCCCACATGCTCTCGGCATTGAAGCCGCCGGCATCGTTCATGGCCAGCCCGATCAGCATCGGCCACCAACCCTCGGACGGGTTGAGGAAGCCGGAAAGCGATGCGGCATAGATGAACTGCTGCGGGTGGTGGATCGCGTAGTTCAGCGATGCGCTACCGGCCATCGACAGGCCGACCACGGCGTTGCCGGTGCGCGACACGCCCTTGACGGTCTCCAGGTAGGTGGGCAGCTCCTGGGTCAGGAAGGTCTCCCACTTGTAGGTGTAGTTCTGCCCGTTGCCCTTCGAGGGCTGGTACCAGTCGGCGTAGAAGCTGGACTGGCCGCCGACCGGCATGATGGTGGACAGACCGGACTGGTAGTACCACTCGAATGCCGGGGTGTTGATGTCCCAGCCGTTGTAGTCGTCCTGGGCGCGCAGGCCGTCGAGCAGGTACACCGCGTGCGGCCCACCGCCCTGGAACTGCACCCGGATGTTGCGGTTCATCGCCTGGGAGAACACGTCGAGGTACTCGACGGGCAGCCCGGGCCGCGAGAACGCACCAGCAGTCGCCGAACCCCCGGCGAAACCGATCAGCCCGGGCAGCGCCAGCATCGATGCGGCAACCACCGCCAGTCTGCGGAGCCAACCGCCACGGATTTTCCTGATGGTCTTCATAACGGCAACCAACCCACCTTTCGTCTTCAAGCAATCGCCGTTGCTTTCTTCGATGGGTAGTTCAACACGGGCCACTTGCGTCACACGCGTACCAGCGCGGCGTGGTGTATCGCGGTTGGGCAACGATTCCGACTCGGCGTCGAGACCCGGAACGTCGCACAGTCCGAGGGTGGCCCCCGGGCAGGGTCAGTCGGCCGTCGCCAAGGCGTCACGCATGCTTATCCGTCGATCCTCGATGATTCGTCCAATCTCCTGCAGCAACAAGGGATTTCGCATCACGAGGTCCTCGACGTGGCTGCGTCCGATCTGCAGGACGGCCACCTCTTCGAGGGCGCGGGCGTCGGCACGAACAGGTTCCCGGGTCAGTGTCGTCTGGCCCAGGAAGTCGCCCTGTTCCAGCGTGGCGACCGCGACGACGACGCCATCTGCGCGTGGCGCGTACAACTGCACCCGGCCATCGAGGATGAACGACATCTGGTGGGGGACCTGCCCGCGGGACTGCACCAGTTCATCGGCCCCATACCGCGTTATCCGGGCGTGCTCGACGATCCCGTCCAGCTCGCTGCGATGCAGGCGCAGGGAGGCGGCGACGGCCTGTAATGCCTCACCGACGCGCGCGGGGGTACTGAACTCGTCGGTGCGCTCGTCGAGATGCAACCCCGCACGCCGGGAGGCATACCAGACCCAGCGCAGGAACGTCGCCTTGGCCGCGCCGTCATCGGCGGGGCTGCGCACCGGGATCGAGGTGCGGTACTCCAGTCCACCGATGGGCACGGCTTTCGGATGGGCTCCGCTACGTAGCTGCGGCAGCGTCGCGGCCACTTCGGTGAGCATCGCGCAGACTTCGTCGGGCGCGTCCTCGGTGCTGAACACGCTGACGACCGAGATGCTGTGCTGGCCTGGCGGCCGGCTCAGATTGGTGAACGATGCGGCGGCCAGAACCGAGTTGGGCATGATCTGCAGCCCGCCACCACCGGTGTCCACGTGAGTGGCCCGCCAATTGACCTCGACGATGCGGCCCCGCGCGGAGGGGGTGTCCAGCCAGTCGCCGAGCTTGAAGGGTTGTTCGAACAACAGCAGCAGGCCGGAGACGATCTGGCCGACCGAGTTCTGCAGCGCGAGACCCAGCACGATCGAGGTGACGCCCAGCGCGGTGAACAAGCCGCCGACATTGGCGCCCCACACGAAGGAGAGGATCATTGCCAGACCGACCGCGATCAGCGCAAGGCGCGCTACGTCGAGGAAGATCGACGGAATGCGCTGGCGCCAGGAGCCTTCGGGGGCGTCCTGGAACAACGCGGCATTGAACCCTGACAACAGCAGGATCAGGACCACGAAGCCGAACACGGTGGCGATGATGCGCACACCGGTGGCTTCGGCCGATATCTCGGTGGCCTCGGTGAGCAGTAGTAACAGTGCCCCGATCGGCACCACATAGTTGCGTACCAGGCCGACCGCGGGGGTGAGCGCGCTGCCCCGCCGGGCCAGCGCGTTGCGCAACTCGGTGAGCGCCACCAACGCGACCGGCAGGCCGACTGACACCCCGACGGCCCACAAGAACCACGGGGCGTCGAACAGTCCGTTCACGAGCGTTGCTCGGTCAAGCGCCACACCGGCTCGCCGATGGCGCTGTCTTCCACCGCGACGAAGCTGCGGCTCTCCCGCATCACGTCGTGGACCCTTGCCGTGACGTAGATCCCGGGCCGCGACGATCCGCTCTGCATGCTGTTGGCGAGATCCACGGTGTCGCCCCACATGTCATAGGCCAGGCTCGATTTGCCGATCAGCCCGCTGGTGACCGTGCCGGTGTCGATACCGGCACGCACGGTCAAACTGTGCCCGGTCTCGGCGTTGAACCTGTCGACGATACGAGACATCTCGACGGCGAAGTCCACGGTGCGGCGCACATTGTCCAATCTGGGCGTGGTCAGCCCGCAACTCGCGAGATAGCCGTTGTGCAGCGTGCGCACCTTTTCTACGCCGAGATCCTCTGCGGCCGCGTCGAACTGGCGGATCAGGTTGTTGACCAAGGACAGATCCTCGTCGGCGCTGAGTTCGGCGGACAGCTCGTCGAGACCGGCGATGCCGGCGAAGATCACCGTGACGTCCTGATGGTCCTGGGCGATGGTCTCCTCCCCGTCGCGGTAGCGCGCGGCGACCGGCTCGGGCATCAGCGACAACAACAAGCGGTCGTTCTCCCTGCGCTGTTCGTTGAGAAGGTCTTCCTTGATGGCCAGATTGCGGCTCATCGCGTTGAAGGCGACCGTCAGATCACCGAACTCATCCCTGGACTGCACAGGTACGGTGACGCCGTAGTCACCGGAACTGATCTGGCGGGCCCCGGCCTCTAGCCTGCGGATAGGTCGGGTGAACAAGCGCGCCAGCAACATCGAGGCGATGGAGACGATGAAAACGATGGCCGCTGTCGAGAGCACCAACGTCCGGGTGAACGTGGCAACTGGGGCGAACGCCTCGGAGGTGTCGATATTGGCGACCATCACCCAGTCCAGGCCCGGTAGGTTTACCGGTCCGTAGGCCTGCAGGGATTCGTTACCCAGGTAATCGGTTTCGACGATGGTTCCGGTTTGCCCGCGTTTGGCACGACGGGTGGCCTCGTCCTCGACTGGCTGGATCAGGACGTTGGTGTTGTTGCGCAGCGACCGGTCGGCGACATCCGGCGGTGTTCCGGCCTGCACCACGCGCTCTCGGAACGCGTCGCGGTCCTCCTCGAACAGGCGTGAGTTCGAGCGCATGGTGCCGTCCGGACCGACCAGGAACGTTTCACCGGTACTACCCATACCGGCCTGCTCCCATTGGCGGTCCATCGTCATGACGCGGTTGACGCCGATGGTGGGGAACTGCAATGCCAGCACCCCGTCGATCTGCCCACCGGAACCGATCGGCGACATGAACCAGGCCGTGGGCTCGGCAGTCGGCTGATAGTAGGCGAAGTCGGTGACCCCGACGTAGTCGACCACGTTGGACTCCAGCGTGTCCCGATAGGCTTCGGTGAGCTGGCCGTCCCGGTAGGGTCCGGTCAGAATGTTGGTCCCCAGATCCGGCCCTTTGTAGGCGGTGTAGACGACATTGCCGCGGGTGTCGAGAAGCAGGGCGTCCTCGAACCGAAATCGGTGCACTATCTGCCGGAAGAAGTCGTTGAACCGCGCGTTGGCCGCAGACCATCGACTGCCGTCCCCGGCGTCGTCGTTACGCAGTGCGGCGTCCCAGTCGTCGAAGGGCGCGGTGTAGAACGCCTAGAGGTACTTTTGCGCCGGTGCGGTCGGCAGCAGGCCACTGACATCGATGTCCTGCCCTGTCGCCGCGGCGGTTTCTTTGGCGAATTGCTCCCGGTAGTAGTCGTTGATCGCGCGGTCTTGAGCGGGAGTGGTGGCGGCGGTACTCAGCTCGTCGAAGCCCGCGGTGTACTCGCGGGCGGCTTCGTGTGCCGTGGAACCGCGGGTGTAGATCACCAACGATTCGCGCAGATAGCGATACTCGGCCTCCAACTGGCGAGTCTGCGACGAGAGGATCTCGTTGAGCCGGTTGAAGGCCGCGTCGCGCAGCGAGGTACGCCCGGACTGATAACCGATATAGCCGATCACGGCGGCGGACAGGATGCTGGTCGCCAGCAGCATGATCAACAATTTGGACAGGATGCTCATCCGCGACAGAGCACTTCGCCTACGGCGCTTGTGGTTGTCGGCAGCGGGCCCGGGCTCTGACATTGTTTCGCTGGTGATCGCCATCAAGCGGTGAGCGTAGCCGTCTGCGGCGGGTCACGCGCGCGGCTTGAGGAAGTGACCGGGCGACTAGCCTGGCAGGGGTGAACAACGGACGCACCAGGGTGCTCATCATCGGGGGAGGGTTCGGCGGTCTGTTCTGCGCCCGCCGGCTCGGGCGCACCGGCGCGGCGGTCACCCTACTCGACCGTGCGGCCGGACATATCTTTCAGCCGCTGCTCTACCAGTGCGCCACCGGAACGCTGAGCATCGGTCAGATCAGCCATTCACTGCGCGAGGAGCTCTCGCGATACCCCAATGTGCGCACCCTGCTCGGCGAGGCGGTGCAGCTGGATCCGGACGCCAGGACCGTGACGGCGTTACGTCCCGACGAATCGACCTACACCCTGGATTACGACGTCCTGGTGATCGCCGCGGGTATGCAGCAGTCCTATTTCGGCAACGAGCGTTTCGCCGAGTGGGCACCGGGGATGAAGACACTCGATGACGCGCTGTGCATCCGGCAGCGATTGTTCACCGCATTCGAGATCGCCGAGACCTTGCCGCCGGGCCGCGAGCGGGACAGCTGGCTGACCTTCGCCGTGGCAGGCGGCGGCCCGACCGGGGTCGAGATCGCCGGGCAGATCCGCGAGGTCGCCTCGCGGACACTGGCCAACGAGTTTCACAGCATCCAACCCGAGGACGCCAGGGTGCTGTTGTTCGACGGTGGTGACCGGGTCTTGAAATCGTTCGCCCCGGGCTTGACCGACAAGGCCACCCGCACCCTGCAGGCGCTCGGTGTCGAATTGCACATGGGCGTGCACGTCACCGACGTCGGCCGCGACGGCGTGACGGTCACGCCCAAGTCCGGCGGACCGGAGCAGCGATACGAGGCCAGGACGGTCCTGTGGACCGCCGGCGTCGAGGCGGTGCCGTTCGCCCGACGCGCCGCGCAGGCCCTGGGCGCCAAGACCGATCGGTCCGGCCGGATCGACGTCCAACCTGATCTGTCGGTGACTGGTCATCCCGAGGTCTTCGTCATCGGCGACCTGGCCGGCGGCGACTATCCCGGTGTCGCGGAGAACGCAATGCAGGGCGGCCTGCACGTTGCCGCGTGCGTGCGTCGTGAGCTGGCAGGTAAACCGCGCCGCCGATACCGGTACCGCGATCTCGGCTCGGCGGCCTACATCAGCCGCGGCAACGCGCTGCTCCAGGTCGGCCCGGTGAAACTGTCGGGTCGGCTGGGCTGGATGGCGTGGGGCTTCATCCACATCGCGTTCCTGACCGGTGTCCACAACCGGGTCAGCACCGTGCTGACGTGGATGGCAGCGATCGGGCGCGGCGAGCGTGAGCATCGGACGTTCATGCTCGGCGATCGCGGTGTGCCCGAGCAGCCCTATACGTGGACCACGAACGATCAGTCGTAGTCGGCGATCACCCAGCCGTGCGGGGGCACGACGAGCTCGTCGACACGTTCGGTGGGCGGGGCCCCGGATCCCGCGATCACCCGCCCGGTCCCGGGCAACCCGGCCGTCAACGGGGCGTCGTCGAGGTTGAGTGCCACCACCAACGCTCGATCATCGGCGGCGACCCGGTAGGCGTACCCGGTGTTGGTCAGGCTCAATGATTCGGTACGGGCGTTGTGCAGCCACGGGTTTCGCCGGCGTAGGCCGATGAGGTACTGGTACAGCCGCGTCATGTCATGTGGTGGCATCGGCGGCGCGCCGAACTCGGGGCGGATCGCGTCGTCACCGCCGACGCGTTCCTCCTTGACACCGCGCCAGGCCCACTCGTCGCCGGCGTACACGCTCGGGGTGCCTCCGGTGGTCAGCAGCAGCACAAGGGCATGCTCGAGATGCTGCGGATCTTCGATGCGGCTGGCGATCCTGGTGACGTCGTGGTTGCCGATGAACGTCAGCGGCACAAAGGATCCCAGAAAGTCGTTGTGGCGCTGCAGCGCCCAGTCGAGTTCGTGGAAGTTCTTGTCGTTCAGGGCACTCCAGACGGCCTTCCACAGTTCGTACTGGGTGACCGAGTCGAATCCGGCGGCGCTCACCTGCGCCGGGTAGTCGCCGTGGATGACCTCGCCCAGGAACCACGCATCGCGATGGCGGCGACGAACCTGCGGTAAGACCTGCCGCCAGAATTCCGGATCGACTGCGTAGGCGGCATCGAGGCGCCAGCCGTCGGCACCGCGATCGAGCCAGTGGTTCATCACCTCGACGGTGTGCGCCACCACCTCCGGACTACCGTGGTTCAGCGCGATCAGTTCGCCGTGGCCCTCGAAGGTGTCGAAACCGCCGGAACCATGCCGGAACCAGTCCCTCGGGCCACCCGCGACCGCGTCGCGATAGCGCGGGTAGTCGGTGCCGACGTGGTTGAACACACCGTCGAGCAACACCCTGAGCCCTCGCCGGCGGCATTCGGAGATGAGCTGGTCGAAATCGGCATCGGTTCCCAAGCGTGGATCGATACGCAAGTGATCGGTGGTGTCATAACCGTGGGTCCGGGAGCTGAACACCGGCCCGAGCGCCAGACCGGAGGCGCCCAGTTCCAGCGCGTGGTCGAGCCAGTCGATGATCCGCAGCAGTCGGTGCTCGGCGGCCGTCGGTGCGGGATCGGCGGGGAACGCGCCGACGAACCCGAGGGGATAGATCTGCCACCAGATGACGTGGCGCACCCAGTCTGGATCGCTCATGGTCGGAATGCCCGCTCGTAGAGATCGCGCATCTCGTCACCCAGTTGCGGAGCGGGGCCGTCGACGACGAGACCCGGCGCGACGGTGGTGATGGGAAGTGGTGCGACCGGCGCCGGGGGAGCACCCCACTCGGCGCTCCACTGGCTGAGCTGCCGGGCCGATGTCGCGTAGACAATGCGCCCGAGGCCCACCCATGCGTGCGCGGCCGAACACATGGCGCAGTGTTCACCGGAGGTGTAGACCGTGGCGCTCGCGCGTTGTTCGGGGGAGAGGTGCTCGGCGGCCCATCGGGCAATGGCGAACTCGGGGTGTTCGGTGGCGTCGCCATTGCCGACGCGATTGTGATCGGCGAACAGGGTGTCACCTGCTTCGTCGACCAGTAGGGAGCCGAAGGGCTCGTCGCCGAGGTTCAGCGCGTCGCGTGCCAGTTCGACACACCGCCGAAGGAATTCCAGGTCCGCGTCGGTGATCGCCACGCGGGCGAGTTTACCCAGCGGGGTGGAATGTCAACCGCAGCGCAACGGTTGGGGCGCCGATTCGTCGGTGGCCGCCCCCCAGCACCACGCCGCGTACGCGGCCGCGACGGCGATGGCCTCGACATCGGCTTTGCTGCCGCCGGCGGAGCGGACCGGGTCGCTCACTGCGTGCCGGATCATCCCGACCAGTGCGACCAATGGCTCGTCCTTGGAACGGAGGTGCGCCAGGTGGCGTTCGTTGGACATCGTTGTCCTCTCCACAGGTAGGGGCGGGAGCGCACTCGGCTTGCGCGGGCCCCCGGTTCTTTTCCTGACGCACACGATAATGGCTCGGGGCCTCGTTGGTTGCATGACACGTTGACTGCCAACTAAATTCACCTATTCGCAACACGTCTCCGGCCCTGCTGTGACATCGAGGCGGCACGCGCAGGACGCGAGAACGGGTACGTCGGCGCGGGCGCGGGCCAGCGTCAGCTGCTGGCCGATGATTGCCGCTTCTGCATCACGGCCCAGACGTTGCAGGCACTCGTGGTATCCGTGCAGACTCCAGACGTTGCCAGGGTGCTGGCACGACCGGCGCAAAGTGCTGTCGAGGCCGAGATCCGCTGCGTACACGTCGGCGGCCTCGGACACCCGGCCCTGCTCGAGCAGAAGTGCGCCGTAGGCGTGCCGTGTCGGCTGCATCCAGCCCCAGGGTTCGTCGTAGGGTAGGGCGTCATCGAGTGCGATGGCATCGCGGAGCCGGGCGAACGCTTCGTCGAATCGCCCTTCCCGATAAGCGATTTCGCCGTCGAGCATGGCGACTCCGACGGCGAGGATGTCGCGGCTGGTGTTGTTGAACAGGTAGCGGGTATCGGGAATCAGCGCGTAAGCGGCTGCGAGAGCATCACGTTCGATGTGTGCCTGAGATAGCTGGCCGGTCGCGGCGTAGGCGACGCCGCGGCCGTAGTGCACCGTCGCGGTGGTGGTGCAGTAGAGCGCAGCGTCTTCGGGCACCGGCAGCGAGATCAGATCGGACCACCGGCCGAACCGCACCAGGACGTGAACCTCAAGGGCGGCGAACGCCTCCAGCCAGTCGGCCATCGGGGGCGAGGGGATGGCGAGCAGTTCGGGTGTGAGCTGTTCGGCGAGCTCGCGCGCGGCGTCGTGGGCAATCTGGAACCGACCCTCGAACATTGCCGAGTACACCACGAAGTGCAGATCGTGGGCGCGGTAGAGCGAATAGAAGTTCAGCGGCCCGGCATCGGCGACGAACAACCGATCGGCGGCCACGGCGGCCTGGTTGGCCACCACCGAGGCGCGGTAGTCGCCGCAGAGCACGTCGATATGACTGGGCATGTGCTCCAGATGGCCGGCATCGGGTACCAGGCCGCGGAGCAGGTCGGCCGCGGGCAACGCGAGCTCGGGATGCGCCGACATCTCCATCGCATGGATGTAGAGGTGCAAGACCCCGGGATGCGCCTGCCCGGCGGACCCGGCGAGGCAAGCCTCCAGGATCGTCGTGGCCTCGTGCACCCGCGAGCCGGCGGCCGGCTGACCGGTCGTGCTGTCCCAGAGTTCCCAGGCGCTGACGTTGAGCAGTGCGTCGGCGGCCAGTGCCTGCACATCGACATCGTCGGGGAAGCACGCGGCGACCGACACCATCGCGTCTGCGTAGACGGCGTGCGCGTCGCGCAGCGCGGTGTCATCGGCCGGGTCGTCGGTGGGGAACCGCAGCGACAGGGCGTCGATCAGGGCGCGATCGGTGGCCGAGGCCCGCCCCGCTGCGGCCGAGGCCAACTCTGCGCGCGCCCGCCGCAGTGCCGTGTCCAGTTCGACGGGATCGAAGGCATCCCAGGCCTTGTTGTAGTTCGGGCCGACGGCGTAGGCGATGCCCCAGCGGGCGATGGCCAGGTCGCCGTCGTGTTCCAGTGCGCGTTCGAAACAGCGAACCGCCTCTTCGTGGTTGAAGGCGTAGGCCCACACCAGACCCCGGTCGAACCACACCTGCGCCTGTGCAGAATCGGTGTCGACCGGGCGTCGGTAGCTGCCCAGGTCGTAGTAGCCCGCATCCATCGACCAACCATAGTGGGGGTCAACCGCGTGAGCCGGCGCGACGGCGCAGACGTTCTACGGCCGGTGTGCGCACGGTGGTCGCCAACGCGGCGAGCACGAGTCCGGTGGTGGCCCAGATCATCAGCGTGGCAAAGGGTGTCAGCGCGCCGTTGCCGTCGAAGTACTCGATACTGCGCAACAGCGAGACTCCCGAACCCTGCGGCACGATCTGGTTGAACAAGGTGTAGAAACCGGTCAACAGCGGTCGGCCGATCGGGCCGGCGGCCGCAGCATTGCCGACGACCACCAGGAAGGCGGTGACCGTCATGGCCGCCACGGTGCCGAAGGCGGCCGCGACCCCGGTCACCGCGCCGCCGACCGCCATGGCGTAGAGCCACAACGCCCCGAAAACCTGCCAGGGGTGACCGGTCAGTGCCCCGAGCCCGCTGTCGACATACACGGTGACGACACCGGCCAGCAGTGCCGCGTAACAGCCGAGCGTGACCGTCCGCAAGGCGAGGGTGGCCGGACGGTGCACGGCGCCGACCAACCGCCCGAACGCCGCCGCGCCCACCGAGGCGCCGATCGAGACGAAGATGACCGCGTAGAACTCGACCGTGCCGGACGGGTCACCCGCCGAGGTCGGCGCGATATCGGTGACAGCCGGGGTCAGTCCGGCTCCGGCCGCCACGCTGCGCCCCACGCTCTCGGCAGCGGTGGCCACGCTGCGGCCACCGCCGCCGGCGACATAGATGTCCAGGGTCCCCGTGGGCTGGGCGACCAACGCGGCGTCGGCCTTTCGCTGTAGCACCAGATCGCGGGCGGCACCGTCGTCGCCGACCGCTGTGACGGCGAGTTCGGGTCTGGCCTGCATTGCCTCGATCAGCTGTGTGGGCGCTGCAACGGCGATATCCATATGGCGCAGCGTCGGTTTGGCGAACGCACCGGCGTAGCTGGCGATCATGGCCAGCACCAGGGCGGTGAACACGCCCATCGCGAGTGCGACGTTGCGGATCTGGGTTCTGGTGACGACCGGAGGTGCGTCGCGATGCTTGCCCATCAGATCCGTCCCGGCAGCGTCAGCAGGGCGTTGACGGTGTCGAATGCGGCGGTCACACGCTCACGGAGATCACGCGCATCGCGCTGGACCGGTGCCTCCATCCACGATCGCAGCACCTCCATGAACCCTCCGACCAGGAAGCGGGTCACCGCTTCGACGGTGAGCCCGGACATCGGCGCGATGACCGACATGCCCTGCGCGGCGATCTCGGCGCAAGCCGGTGCCAGTTCGGCGCGGAAGGCATTGACGACCCGTTGGGTGACCGCGCTGGGGATGACATTGCGGTACATCTCCCGATGCTCCCCGGCGAAATCGAACAGCCGGGTGATGCGCACCCGGGGGTCGTCCCCGATATCGGCGGTCGCCTGTTCGAATGCCACCGCGAAGGCGGCCGCGACCGCGTCGTCACGATCGCGGAAATGTTGGTAGAAGACCTGCCTGCTCACGCCGGCGCGACCGACGATGGTGGCGACGGTCAGCTCGTCGACCGGATGTTCGTGGGCCAGCGCGAAGGCGGCCTCGTAGAGAAGGGTGCGGACCCGCTCGGCGCGCGGGTCCGCACTATGTGTGCGTGCAGCCATGAATGCGAGGGTAATGCACTTCGTAGACAAGTGACTACGAAAGCTTAGGTTATCTATGCCACCGTCGGGGTTGTCCTGTGACCCCCGCCGCCCAGGTCAGTGACCGGCGACGATATCGCTCTCGTCGATCACGGCCGGTTCTTTGGCACCCGGCAGCAGGCTGTACAACAGGCATACCGTGGCGAAGAACAGGTAACCCAGCGCCACCGACGGGTTGGCCGCCCACGCCACTGCCGGAGAGTGGATCAGCCCGATGAAGGACAGTGCCGCGCCGACGGTTGCGGCGGCGGCGGCGAAGAGGAATTTCTTCTCCAGGATGAAGACGACCATCGTGCCGAGGATCAGGCCGACCAGAACGGCACCCTCGCCCAACGTCTTCAACCCCGCGTACACCACGCCGGAACCGTTGAGCGCATCCATGCCGACCTCTGAGGCCGTCGTTCCCGCGGCGTTCAAGGCATTGTCGATCTGGCTCTTGGCCCATTCGGCGAGATTGGGCAACAAGGCGATCACCACGGCAATCGCGTGCAGGCGTGGCACCGCCTGGAAGGCCTGGGCGCCGATCAGGAGGCCGATGTAGAGCAGGATCGGCACGATCGCAGGCACCGGCAGCAGCGCGTCCAGGATGCCGAAGAGGCCGACGAAACACAGCACACCGATGAGCAGGCCACTGGCCAGCGAGTAGCTGGCGCGACCGCCCGCATCCTTCCAGCCCGGATGGCCGATATAGACCGCCGGCGGGAACGGCGAACCGAAGGCCGAACCGATGACCGCGCCCGCGCCGTCGGCCAGCAGCACGCTGCGCAGGTTGTAATTGTCCCCGGCCGCCGCGGCGGACTCGACATTGCTCATCGCCTCGGTGAAGTTGTAGACACCCAGCGGGATCGCCGTACCCAGCAGCGGAGCCAGGTTGGTCAGCCCGGAGAACAGCAGATCCAGGCGCAGGTCGGGGATGCCGATCGCGATATCGGAGACCGCTCGGCCGACATCGGGCGCCGACATGTAACCGCCCATCCAGCCGATGGCGGTGCCCACCAGTAGCGCCGCCAAACCGACCGGCATGCCGAACGGCAGTTTCACGTCGGTGAAGAATCCGATCAGGATGATGGCGAGCACCGGCAGGCCGATCCAGGCGGCCTCCCACATCTGTGCGGCCGGCCGCATGGAGATGAAGGTGATGGAGATCCCGGCCAGCGTGCCGAGCATGGCGGCGCGCGGAGTGAGCTTGCGGATGTAGGGCCCGACGAACGCGCCGATCATCACGATGATGCCGATCATGAACGCCCACGCCAGTCCGGCGGACCACGCCTGCAGTGGGTCCTGGGTGTTCAGGTACACCGGCAGCATCACCACGAACACGACGATGAACATGTGCGGCACCGACGGGCCATAGGGGAGTGCGGTGACGTCCGTCCGGTTCTCGCGCCGCGCGAGCCGGCGGGCAAGAAATGTGTAGTAGAGGTTTCCAAGGATCAGCGCGACGCCGAGGGCGGGGAGCACCGTACCGAGCACATCGCCGGCAGGCACCGCGACAACGCCGATCATCAGCCCGGTCAGGGTGAGGACGTTGACCAGGATGTTGAACCCGAGCCCGAAGAACGCGTTGGTGTCGCCGCGGGTCCACCACGGCACGGCTGCAGCGGCTTCGGGCACCGGCGGGCCGACTGGTGGATCGGTGATCTCGGTACTCATGGCAATCTCCGATCAGGCGGCGTCGATGGTCAGGGTGTGCAGGGCGGTGAGGACGGCGGCGCTGTCGGCAACCCAGCCGAAGATCCCGCCTTGTGCGGCGATCATCTCCAGGCCGATTCGATGAAACTCCGGGAAATACGAACCGACGCAGTCGGATACGACCAGACATTCGTATCCTCGGTCGTTGGCCTCGCGGGTCGTGGTGTGCACGCACACCTCGGTGGTGACACCGGTGATCAGTAGTTGCGTGATGCCCGCCCCGGCGAGCACCTCGGCCAGTTCGGTGTCGTAGAACGCACCCTTGCCCGGTTTGTCGATGACGACCTCACCGTCGAGGGGGCGCAGCTCGTCGATGATGTCGTGGCCGTACTCGCCACGGATCAGGATGCGGCCGAACCTGCCTTTGTCGCCGATCCGCTTGCTGGGGACGCCGCGCTGGAGTTTGGCCGGAGGGCAGTCCGACAGGTCGGGCCGGTGCCCTTCGCGAGTGTGGATCACCATGACGCCGGCCTCTCGTGCCGCTGTCAGGAGTGCCGCGAGCGGCGGTACGACCTTCAGCAGCTGCCCGACATCGTTTCCGAGGCTCTCGCCGAAGCCCCCGGCCAACAGGAAGTCTCGTTGCATGTCGATGATGACCAGCGCGGTTCGGCCGGCAACCAGGGTGAATGGTTCGGGTGTTGCTGGAATGGCAACGTGCTGGCTCATACTCGCTCCTCGATGGCGGTGGCAACCGGAGTGCCGGGGGTGGCGCGGCTGCGCGGTTCGTCGAGAATCTGCGCGGCGATGTGCAGCGCGAGGTCGTCACGCCGGGCGGCCGACAGCACGGTGGCGCTGTGCGGGCGGCCGTCTCGTGTACGGCCCAGTGGGATTGCCACCCCGAGCAGATCGAGCAGATTGCCGAAGTGGGTGTAGTGCCCGAGCATCGTGTTGGTGTCGATCGGCCGGGCGAGCACCTCGTCGACGGTGAAGGTGGTCCCGATGGTCGGCACCACCATGGCGTCGATATCGCACCAGATCCGGCTCACCTCGGCGCGCAGTTCCTGCAGTCGCTGTAGCGCGGCGAACGCATCGACGGCGGTGTATTTCGCGCCGCTGCGCAGGATGTCCCTGACCACCGGGTGTATCGAGTCCGGTTCGGCAGCAAGGAAATCGCCGAAGACGACGAGCCGCTCGGCCACCCACGGGCCCTGATAGAGCAGCTCGCCTGCGGCAAGGAAGGGCGCCAGCGATACCTCGACGGTGTGCACCTGACCCGCGAGGCGGCGGCGAAACGCCTCGTGCGCACGTGCCATCTGCTCGTCGCCGAAGAACTCCAGTTCGTCGAGGGCAGGCAACCCGAGCGTGATCGGCTCACCCGTGTACCGGGGCCCGCGGTCACGCGACCAGGCATCGGCATCGTCGCGGCCGGCCATCACGTCGAACACCCGTTCCACGTCAGCTATGCACCCGGCCATCACGGTGATGCAGTCGAGCGACTTGCAGGCCGGTACCAAGCCGACGGTGCTGATCAGTCCGCGTGATGGTTTGAAGCCGATGACGCCGTTCAATGCTGCGGGCACCCGGCCGGACCCGGCGGTGTCGGTGGCGACGGCGAACGGGACCTGGCCGAGCGCGACGGCCACTGCCGAACCGGAACTCGAACCGCCGGAGATCAATTCGGCGCCGTACACGCTGCGCGGAATGGTGTGGGGGGTGCGGGTGCCGTTGAGGCCGGTGGCGAACTGGTCCAGGTTGGTCTTACCGACATACAACGCGCCGGCGTCGAGCAGTCGCTGGACCGCGGGAGCGGTCTCGGTCGCCAGGTAGCCGAAATCGGGACAGGACAGGGTGGTCGGGACCCCGGCGACATCGATGCTGTCCTTGACCCCGAACGGCACGCCGTAGAGGGGCAGGGTGCGTGCCCCGGGGCGCCGTTCGATCTCGGCGGCGGCGTTCAGCAGTTCGGCCCTGGGCACCGTCGACAACCAGGTGCCATCGTCACCGCGGGCGGCTATCGCATCGGCAACACGAGCGGCGGTCTTGGTGGGCGATCCGCTCCCGCTTTCATGCGACGCCAGTATCTCTGCCACCGACGGCCCGACGGTCGGGCCCGACGCATCTGAATCCATATCTGTCGATTGTCGACAGAATAGTGGCGATCTCGGTACGGCCGTGTGTCGATCGTGTTAGCGATCCGGCAGCTCGAGAAACTGGAGATGACCGTGCTCGGCCAGCGCGGTGATCACCGTGGCGGGGTCGTTGGTCTCGAGTGCGGTCAGGATGGCGCGATGCCGGTCGAGCCCGTCGCGGGCCCGGTGGTGTCGAGCCTCCTCGCGAAGGTTCATCGCCATCGGGAGCTGGAGCTTGAGCAAGATCGGTGCCAGCGCGATGTCGAGTTGACGATTTCCGGCCAGCGCCACGACGGCAGCGTGGAAGCGGCGGTGGGCATCGTCTCGGTCCAATTCGTCGCAGGCCCGGGCCATCTCTTCCAACGCACGGCGGACCGGCTCAAGGTCGGTGGCCGGATCGGCCAGCGGCAGCGCCAGCTCCATGGCGTGCCGCTCCAAGACATTGCGCAAGGCGAACAGTTGGAGGATGTCGGTCGGCGACCACACGGTGACCCGGGATCCGCGTCGCGGTAGGTGCTCGACCAGGCCCTGTTGGGCCAACAAGCGCAGCGCCTCGCGCAACGGTGCCCGGCTGATCCCGAGATCGGCGCAGAGCTGTTCTTCGACCAGTTTCTGGCCCGGTAACAGTGCGCCGCTGAGGATGGCGGCCCGCAGTCGGTCGGCGGCCACGTCGACGAGGGTCGCGGGTAGGCCCTGTCGCGGGCCGGGCATCCTTGGTGCCGCCATGGCTACGGTTGTCACCTCCCACGCGTCGTGTCGCCGGCATCGCTCTGTCGCGACCATAGCGTCATGGGGTGGACACGGCGCGAGGTGACTCGACAGGGTTGCTAGAACGTGTTCTAGTTCTGGGATGTTGGACTTCACCCACGAGGACCTCAGCGCCGAGGAGGTCGAACGGCTCCGCAGCATCTACGGCCCGCTCACCGAATCGGTTCGCCGACTCGTCGATGCGACCATCCGGACGGAAACCGATGCCGACACCGTGGCGGCGGCCAAGGCGCGCATCGACGAGGCGACTGCCGCGCTGCGCGGTAAGCAACTCGACGGTGCGTTCGGCGTGCGGTTCACCGCCCACGGCGACCGGATGCCGTGGGGTAACGCCGTGATCGGCCTGCGCAACCCGATCGCGCCGCCGTTGGCGGTTCGCCGCGGCGACGACGGTTCGGTATCGGCCGATTTCGTTCTCGGCGCCCCCTACGAAGGACCGCCAGGACATGTGCACGGCGGCATCGCCGCGCTGATCCTCGATCACGTCCTCGGCGAGGCCGCCAGTCCGGCCACCAGTCCGCGGTTGACCGGAACCATCAGCGTGCGATACCTGCGTCCGACACCGCTGGGCGCGCTGCGCGCCGAAGCGGCGATCGTGCGTACCGAGGGCATCAAAACCTTTGCCGCGGGTACGATATCGGACGATGCCGGACCGACGGTGCAGGCCGAGGGGGTGTTCATCCAACCCCGGTGGGCACGGGGGTGACGCCGTCTCACGCCACCTGGATATCGCTTGCCGCAACCTCGGTGACCACCGCGGTGATGGTGGCGATCTCGGCAACGAGTACCCGCTCGGCGCCGTCGGCGTCGGTCAGCAGTGCCGCCGCGGTCCGCACGCCGGCGTTGGCGGCGAGCAGCGCGTCGGTATCGACACGCCATGGCGCGGCCGGGGTGGCAGGATTACCCGACAATGCCTTCACGTACTCGTCGACGGCCGCGACGAATTCCCGGTTTAGGTCGGCCGGCGGATGTGCGGGCAGGTTGGCTTCCAGCGTGGCGCATGACGTGGTGACCGCGTTCAACGCCGCTCGGTAGGAGCGCATCCATCGGCGTAGCTGCTGCCAGTCGGTTCCCGTCGCCCCGGCGGTCGCCTCGAACGCGGTGCGCGCACTCACCGCCCTTGCCCATGCCGATTCCAGCGCCTCCTTCGGGTGGTCCAGGTCGTGCACGAAGGCGCGCACAACCATTGCCGCATAGTCGATCTCGGTCTTGAGCAGCTCGCCTGCGCGCTGTCGCAACCGCACCAATGCGTTGTCCGGTAGGGCGACGTGCACCGTCACCGCCAGTGCGCCGCCGATCAGTACCGCGAGCAGGCGGTCGGCGATGGCGGCGGCATCACCGGTGCCACCGGTGTTCAGCAGCAGTACCAGGGCCGCGGCGATGGCCGTGTTCACCGCCAGGTAACTCACCTCGGCGCTGGCGTAGGCCAGTGCGATCAGCAGCACCGCGAGCACCGTCGAGGCAATGGGCGACGGTCCCGACACCGCGACGATGACGGCTCCGAGCGCCACCCCGGCAGCGGTTCCGACGATTCGCCACACACACCGGGTGTAGGTGTGCGCGGTCTCGGGCCGCAACACCATCAGCACGGTGAGCGCAATCCACGCGCCATGCGGCACCCCGGCAAAACGCCACACCGCCACCCCGATGACGGTGGCGGCGGCCAGCCGGATCGTGTGCCGCAGGATGGGCGAGTACCGGTCGGTCTGTTCGCGCATCAGGTGCACGGCCGCGGCCAGCGCGTGCGGCAGACCGGGCCTGCGCAGGTGGGCGACCTGCTCGGGTTCGAACTGCCCGTAGCGCAACTCCACCGCCTCACGTAGTTGGCCCACCAGGCGGACGGCGGTGTCGCGTGGCTCGCCGCCGCCGACGGCCTGCGCCGAGCCCGCCAATTGTCCGAGGGCGTGACCGAGGTCCTGCCGAGAGCGACGCCTGGCATGGGCGATCACCGTCAGCAGGTCGGCAGCGGCGCGCAGCAGCCGCGCGACGGCTTCGTCGTCGGTGTGCTCTCGCAGCCCGGTCAGTGACTCCGAGATGCGTTCGGGCAGGCCGTACCAACCCCGGTAGATCGGCGGCCGGCGTTTGGCCATCGCCTCGTTGACGGTGAAGGCCTCCCGCAGCTGCAGCAGCGGTTCGGCGTTCATCTCGGCGCCCGGATCGGTGAGCATGCTCCCGGCGTAGGTCGCCAGCGACAGGTAGGCCCGGGTGAGGGCGCTGCGTTGGTCGCGCCAGCGCCGCTGCGGCCACAGCGCGATGAGCACCGCCTGGGTCAATCCGGCGGCCAACGCGAGCGCGGCCGCGCTCACCGCCGCGGATGCCGTCGCCGGCGGCTCGGCCGTCAACAACAGCGCCGCGCCCGCGGCGGCGACCAGACCTGCGTTGGCGCTCAGTGCCCAGTGCAGGCCTGCTACCACGCACCACAGCGCCAGCGCGATCAGCAGGGCCAGATCGCTGCCGCCGGTCAGCGCGCCCAGCAGCACCGCCAACGCCATCTCGGCCGAGACGAGGACCACGATCGGGAACCGGCCCCGGGGGCTGTCCTGTAACGCGCTGGCGCCGGCGACCATCCCGGCCATCGCGGCGCTCGCCACCGCCGACAGCTGAGCCGGGATGCCCAGCAGTATCGCGGGCACCGTGATCGCCACGACACCGGCCAGGCTGCGGATCACCGCGCCCGAGTCATACAGCGTCAGGCGCAGCCGGCGGCTCGTCGTCATGACGCCATTGTCACCCCAGTCGCACCCGTAACAACGGTGATCCGCCCTTCCCGCGCGCCGTTGTGATCATCGAAACCGGCTGCGATTGCTACGTTCTGATCTTGCTACGTTCTGATCGTGGAAAAGGTGATGATCACGTTGCGCCGCTCGGCCGCGGACGAGCAGTGGTGCCTGCGGCTGCGCACCGAGGTGGCCGCCGACCTCTCCGGCTCGGGTCTTGCCGGTCTGACGGTCAACGTCCGCGACGATGACGTGCGGGCGTCGATGATGACACTGACCACGTTGGACCCGCCGGTCGTCGCGGTGGTGAGCATCTGGACCCAGCAGTACTACGGGAGCGCCGTCGCGGCGGCGCTGCGGCGACTGGAGAAAGAATGCGATCTGTTGGCCGCCTACCTGGTGACCGAGTCGGTGCCGCTGCCCGCCCCCGAGGTGCCCGTCGGCGCGCGCACACCCGGTCTGGCCAACGTGGCGTTGCTGCGCCGTCCCGCGGATCTGGACACGGCGACCTGGCTGGAACGCTGGCACATCGACCACACTCCGGTGGCGATCGAGACCCAAGCCACCTTCGGTTACACCCAGAACACCGTGGTCCGCGCGCTGACCGCCGATGCGCCGGTGATCGATGCCATCGTCGAGGAACTGTTCCCGATCGAAGCGGTGTCGGACCTGCTGGCGTTCTTCGGAGCCGCCGATCAGGCAGATCTAGCCGACCGGATGGGGCGGATGGCAGCCAGCGTCGCGAGGTTCGGTGCGGACCGCAATATCGACACGGTGCCCACCAGTAGGTACGTCTGCCCGGCCGAGGGGCTTACGCTGCACGCGTGACACTTTTGATCTCGGATGACAACCGGGTGCGGACCCTGACCCTCAACCGGCCGGAGGCGCTGAACGCCTTCAGCGAGGCGCTGTACGACGCGACGACCGAGGCCCTGCTGGCCGCGGCAGAAGATCCCGAGGTGTCGGTGGTTCTGCTCACCGGCGCCGGCCGGGCCTTCAGCGCGGGCAACGATCTGGTCGAGATGCAGAAGCTGGTCACCGACCCGGAGTACACGCCGGGCAAGTACGGCTTCCGCGGACTGATCGAGGCGCTGACGGCTTTCCCCAAACCACTCATCCTCGCCGTCAACGGCCTCGGATTGGGCATCGGCGCAACCATTCTGGGCTATGCCGACCTGGCCTTCATGTCCAGCACCGCGCGGTTCAAGTGCCCGTTCACCAGCCTCGGTGTGCCGCCTGAGGCGGCATCGTCCTATTTGATGCCCAGATTGATCGGTCGGCAGAACGCGGCCTGGCTGTTGCTGTCCTCGGAATGGGTCGATGCCGACGAGGCGCTCCGGATGGGGCTGGTGTTCAAGGTGTGTGAGCCCGCAGTTCTGATGTCCGAGGCGCGCTCTCATGCCGAGCTGCTGGCGTCCCGCCCGCTGAACAGCCTGATGGCGGTCAAACAGACGATGATGGAAGCCATCCGCCCGGCGATCGCCGCGGCGTCCGAGCGCGAGAACGCCCTGTTCGCCGAGCTGCTTGGCCAGGCCGCCAACGTCGACGCGCTGGCGTCGTTCAACGCCGGACGTAGCTGACCGGTCAGCCCGCGGCGTGCACCGGGCACTCGCTCGTGCGGGATGCGGCCAGAATCGCCCGCACCGTTCGGCGACACCGGCCGCAGTCCGAGCCGGCACCACAGGCGTCGGCAACCTGTCGAGACGTCGTCGCGCCCGCGGCCACGGCGTCATGCACGGCCTGGGTGGTGGCGCCGGTGCACAGGCAGACGAACATCGGATCAGGCCGCCATGCTCGTGATGCCGTGGTGGTTATTCGGGAAAGGCAACGCGGGGTGGCCGGCCGAATGCGCGCCATTCATCGGCAATGAATACCGCTCGACATCGGAATTCAGGTGCCGGAACGCGATTGAAGCGAAGAATTCGTCGGAATTGCACGGGAAGACCGGGCAATGGCGTGAGGAATTCGCATGGTGGGTCATGATTCCCCCTTCGCTCACGCATTTCCCTCGGCGCTGCCGACACCGCCGTCTGCAAGTTAGGTCATCGTAACCTAACTAAGGGTAGCCAGTCCATAAGACGTTCCCGTAGTTGGGTTTGCCTTGCCTACGGCACGCCGTAGCGGCGCAAATCTTTGTCACGAACCGCCCTCGACACCCTCGCTGCGGCCTTCCGGCTCGACTAGATTCAGGTGCGCACGGCTTTGGCGACACTTGACAGCCCTCAAGGTGCTTAGGAGCAACATGCAAGGCGATCCGGATGTTCTGAAACTGCTCAACGAGCAGCTGACGAGCGAACTCACGGCGATCAACCAATACTTCCTGCACTCCAAAATGCAGGACAATTGGGGATTCACCGAATTGGCGCGTCACACTCGCGAAGAATCCTTCGAAGAAATGCGTCACGCGGAAACGATCACCGACCGCATTCTGCTTCTGGACGGCTTGCCCAACTACCAGCGCCTGTTCTCGCTGCGGGTCGGGCAGACGCTGCGCGAGCAGTTCCAGTCGGACCTGGCCATCGAGTACGAGGTGGTCGAACGTCTTCGTCCCGGCGTGATGATGTGTCGCGAGAAGGGTGACGCGACATCGGCGGGCATCCTGGAGACCATCCTTGCCGATGAGGAAAACCACATCGACTACCTGGAGACCCAGCTCGAATTGATGGACAAGCTCGGCGAAGAGCTGTACTCGGCACAGTGTGTGTCGCGCCCGCCGGGTGTGGGTACCGCCTAGGTCGCGCGGTCGTCCGGCTCACCGACCGCGGTATATTAGATAGCAAGGCTAATATTTCGCTGGGTCGGGGAGGACCGGGGAATCGTGACGGCCACTGCCACGGGTACGAGTGCCGCCGGCACACAGATCGGCCTGCAGCGCCGCAACATCATCTTCGTCTCGGTGCTGTTGGGGATGTTGCTGGCGGCGCTCGACCAGACCATCGTCGCCACCGCACTGCCGACGGTGGTCGCCGATCTCGGGGGAGCCGGACACCAGTCCTGGGTGGTGACCAGCTACCTGCTCGCGTCCACCATCGCCACAGCGATAGTGGGAAAGCTGGGCGACCTGTTCAGCAGGAAGTCCGTGTTCCAGGTCGCGGTGGCCTTCTTCTTGCTCGGCTCGGTGCTCTGTGGCTTGGCCGGTTCGATGGCGATGCTGGTGGGTGCGCGCGCCCTGCAGGGCATCGGTGGCGGCGCGTTGATGGTGACCGCCACCGCCATCATCGGTGAGGTGATCCCACTGCGTGACCGCGGCCGCTATCAGGGCGCGCTCGGCGCGGTCTTCGGTGTCACCACCGTCATCGGCCCGTTGCTCGGTGGGTTCTTCACCGACCACCTGTCGTGGCGGTGGGCGTTCTGGATCAACGTGCCGGTTGCGGTGGCGGTGTTCCTGGTCGCCGCGGTCGCAATTCCTGCGCTGGCTCGCACTTCGCGCCCCGTGATCGATTATGGCGGTATCGCCCTGGTCGGTCTCGGTGCCTCGGGCCTGACGTTGGCCACCAGCTGGGGCGGCGGTGAGTATGCCTGGACATCGCCGGTGATCATCGGGCTGTTCGTGGGTTCGGTGATCGCGTTGGCGGCTTTCGTCCGGGTTGAACTGCGCGCAACGGAACCCATTCTGCCGATCCGGCTGTTCGCGGGACAGGTGTTCTCGGTCTGCTGCGTGCTGGCGTTCATCGTCGGTTTCGCGATGCTCGGTGCGATGACATTTCTGCCGACGTTCATGCAGTTCGTCGATGGCGTATCGGCGACGGTATCCGGTCTGCGCACCCTCCCGATGGTGGCCGGCATGCTGATCACCTCCATCGGCAGCGGTTCGATCGTCGGCCGGACCGGTCGGTACAAGATGTTTCCGGTCACCGGCACCGCCGTCATGACCGTGGGATTTGCGTTGTTGTCCACCATGGATGCGTACACCGCGTTCTGGATGCAGTCGTTGTATCTGTTCATCCTCGGTGCCGGTATCGGGTTGTGCATGCAGGTGCTGGTCCTGGTGGTGCAGAACACCGCCGATTTCGCCGATCTCGGGGTGGCGACGTCGGGAGTCACGTTCTTCAGGACCATCGGAAGTTCCTTCGGCGCTGCCATTTTCGGGTCGTTGTTCGCCAACTTTCTGTCGAGCCGGATCGGTCAGGCGGTGGCTGACAGCGGCGCGCCCGATCGCTCGGCAATCCCCGCAGGCGCTGCGCGAACTACCGCCAGAGATGGCGGCCCCCATCATCGACGCCTACGCCGATGCCCTCGGCATGGTCTTCCTGTGCGCGGCCCCGGTGGCCTTCGTGGGATTCATCGTCTCGCTGTTCCTGAAAGAGATTCCGCTGCGTGAGATGGAAACGGTCTCGGCATCCGATCTCGGCGAAGGGTTCGGCATGCCGACGTTGGAGACCTCCGACGAGATACTGGAGATGGCGGTGGCGCGCATCTTCCGGGATTCTCCCGATATTCGCCTGCGTAGGCTGACCGACCATCCGGGGTGCGAACTCGATATCGCAAGACTGTGGGCCGTCGTGCAGATCTACCGACACAACCAGGTGTACGGGTCGGCAACCTTGACCGATATCGCCGATACGCGGCGGGTTCCCGCCGAGGTGCTTGAGCCCACCTTCCAGCGGTGTGTCGACACCGGTTACGCCCTGCGCACCGGCGACCAGCTCTGGTTGACCCAAGCCGGTGCCGACCAGGTGCAGGTCGTCATCGATGCGCTGGTGAGCAAGCTGATCGACCGCCTCGCCGGGGCGAGCGCAGCGACGAGGGATGGGCACGGGGCGAGCGCAGCGACGGGGGATGGGCACGGGGCGAGCGTGAGTTTCGCTGCCCGGCCCGACCGTCTCCAGGTGGAGGCGGCGCTGGAACGAATCGCCCATCGCATGATGGTCCAGCCGCAATGGGTGGAGGATCGCGACGAACTGGCCACCGCCGGCCCACCAAAGAACTAGAACACGTTCCACTTTGTTCGTCGGCGGCGTACGGTTGCGCACATGAGCCGTATCGGAGATTTCGCTGATGACGATGCCGCCGCCTGGATCACCAAGTCGCCCGATATCGGGATGGCGATGGCGGGCTACACCCACGCCGTCTACAACAAGAACCGGCTGCCCATGCGGGTGCGGGAGCTGGCGCGCATGGTGATCGCACTGAACAACGAGTGCGTGGTGTGCCAGAACACCCGCGATTCCGAGGGCGCGGCGGCCGGGGTCGATGAAGACCTCTATGACCATGCGGCGGTGTGGCAGACCTGGCCGGGGTTCAGCGACCAGGAGCGGGTCGCCGCCGAGTTCGCCGAACGTTTCGCCGACGACCACACCGGTCTGCGTGACGACGAAGACTTCTGGGCTCGCTGCCGTGAGCAGTTCAGCGATGAATTGCTCACCGATCTCGCGCTCTCGTGCGCGATGTGGCTCGGGATGGGGCGCATGCTGCGCACGCTCGATATCGGCCAGTCCTGCAAGATCACCCTTTGAGCAGTCCCGCCGCGGCGGTTGCGTTCACCTTCGTCTGGTTGGGCATGGTGCTGGCGATCTCCTTTCTGGAGGCGCCGCTGAAGTTCCGGGCTCCCGATGTCACCCTGCGCATCGGGCTGGGTATCGGCAGGCTGGTCTTCCGCGCGCTGAACACCGTGGAGACGGTGCTCGCCGTACTCATCGGCACGGCCTTGGCGCTCTCCTCGGCACGCGGTCCCGCCCTGATCGGATTCGCCGTTGCCGCAACGATGTTGGCGGTCCAGATATTGGTGGTCCGGCCACGACTGAGCCGCCGGTCCGATGCGGTGCTCGCCGCGCCGTCTGGAGGTGGCGCGCCCGCGCGGTCGCGGGCGCACTACGCCTATGTCGGGTTGGAACTGGCCAAAGTGGCGGCACTCGTCGTGACCGGTGTCGCGCTACTGCGCTGATGCCGCGGCATGCGGGCATCCCGGTGACATCGCCACCGCGTGCCGCGCACGTACACGAATCCGCGCCCCGCGGTGCGGCATCAGGATCACGCTCTTGACGCGGCGCCGTTCGCCCGGAGCCGTCGTGGTGTCCAGGTCGACGCGTCGCAAGACTTCGCGCAGCACGATCCCCATCTCCACGAGCGCGAAGTTCGCACCGAGGCAGCGCCGGTTGCCGCCACCGAACGGCAACCAGGTGGTCGGGCTCAGCTGGGCGTCGAGCATCCGGTCGGGATCGAACTTCTCGGGATCGGGATAGCGATCGGCGTCGGCGTGCACCAGCCCGATCCCCGGCGCGACCATCACACCCGCCGGAAGTCGATACCCGCCGATCTCGACCGGCTCGGTGAGAACCCGTCCGACGTCGAAGACGACCGGGCGAATCCGCAGGATCTCCTTGCACACGGCATCCAGGTAGGCGTCATCGCCGTCGCGGGCCGCCGCGGTGGCCTTGGCGAGCAGATCCGGGTGCCGGGTCAGTCGCTCCAGCGCCCACGACAGTGCGGTCGCGGTGGTGTCGTGTCCGGCGACCAACAGCGTCATCAGCTGGTCGCGCAGCTGTTCGTCGGACATCTCGCCGGTGCGGATCATCATTGCGAGCGCATCGGTCCGGGATTCCAGCGCCGGATCGGCGCGCCGGTCGGCGATCTCGGCGTACAACAGCTCGTCGGCTGCACGCAGTCGCTCGGCGAAGGGCCGCCACGGCGTCAGTCGCTGCAGGCCGGGAGTGCTGATCGCCAGTGATTCCCAGGTTCCCACGCTGAGCAGCTTGGGCATGACGCGCCGCAGTGCGGCCAACCGGTCGGGGTCGCTGGCACCGATCACCGTCCGAAGGATCACCTCCAGGGTGATCTCGGCCATCTTGGGCGCCACCGCGAAACGCCGGCGCAGGGGCCAGTCTTCGATACTGTCGGCGGCCACCCGGGCGATCACATCGGTCTGTCCGGCGACGGCCTCGCGGCCGAACGGTGCCAGCATCATCCTGCGTCGTTGCCGGTGTTCATCCTCGTCGATCACCAAAACCGAGCTGGCACCGAGCAATCCGGTCAGCATGGAGTTCGCTTCGCCGGCGTGGTAGATCGTTGGGTCTCCGCTGAACACAGTCTTGATATCGGCCGGGTCGGCCAGGTACACCACCGTGCCCATCGATGCGATGCGCAGCGTGAAGACGTTTCCGTACCGACGTCGACAGCCGGCGATCAGACGAGGCCAGAATTTCATCAGCAGTGCTGCCTGCAGCCCCGGTGGCAGCGGCGGTCCGGGCGGCAACGCCAATTCAGTCATGTGTATGAGTCTACGGACGAGCGCAACCCCTCACAGCTGACCGGTCGCGTCGTACACCCATGACATGTCGGCGGTGGCGAAATCCGAGAGCCAGTTCGCGGGCGCATGGTTGGTCAGGCCACCCATGTCCCAATAGTCCTTCCACAGGATGATCCGGTCGTCGAGGACCCGATGGACGGTGACGAACGGCAGCACCGCTCGCTCACCGGTCGGCCACGTCCAGGTCTCGGAGTGCTCGTACATGACATGCGGCCCGTCGGCGACGAGCAGGCCGTCGTGATTCTCGTAGGCGGCCAACGATTCCAGCCCGATCTTGAGGCGCTTGACGATGTCCTGTGGACCGCGGGCCGCCGCGGCCGGCCCGACCGGCATGTCGGCGTAGATGCAGTCCGGAGCCAGGAAGGTGGCGACCTCCGTCCAGTCGCGGCGCGACAGTGCGCGCCACATGCCCAATACCGTGGCCGATTCGGCGCAGTGGGCCGCGCCGGCGGTGTCAGACGACATCGGCCAACGCGCTCTCCTCGGCGCCACGGGCGGGGGAGCGGTGCGCGGCGCGCAGGAACCGACCGGTGCGGTCCCGGCCCACGGATTCGGTGGCGTGCCCGTCGATGAATACCGCACGTCCGCCCACCAGCACGGCTGCGACGGTGTCGTCGTTGCGGTTGACCATCCGCGACAGCCCTCCGTAACAGTCGACGGGTTCCTCGGCGTAATCGTCCAGGCCGGCGTCCAGGCGATCGGGATCGATGATCACGACATCGGCCCGATCGCCGATGCGCAGGTGACCGGCGTCGAGGCGGTACCAGTCGGCGAGCTCGCCGGTCAACCGGTGCACCGCTCGCTCGATGGTCATGAACTCCCGCCCGCTGTTCTGGGCATCGCGCACGTGGCGCAGCAGTCGCAGGCCCATGTTGTAGAACGCCATGTTGCGCAGGTGCGCCCCGGCATCGGAGAACCCGAGCTGGATACCGGGTTCGCGGGCCAGCTGTTTGAGCACCTCCGGACGATGATTGGAAATGGTTGTCCGCCAGCGCAGTCCGCGGCCGTGCTCGAGGACCAGATCAAGGAACGCATCGACCGGGTGTAGGCCGAGGTCCAGACCCACCTGTCCGAACGATTTGCCGATGACACTCGCGTCGGGGCACCCGACGATCTCTGCGTCGAAGAAATCCCGGTGCCAGACGCGCATGCCGTACTTGCTCTCGTAATCCTTGCGGAACTGCCGCCGGTAGCCCTCGTCGGCCAGCAGCGCATTGCGCTCCACTTCGTCGCGCAGGTGCAGAGCCGCTGCGCCGGAACCGAACTCCTCGAATACGACCAGGTCGATACCGTCGGCGTACACCTCGAACGGCACCGGGAGATGCTGCCAGCGGAAGTTGCCGCCCAGTGCGTTGATCAGTCGCGAAGACGGACCCATGATCTTGATCGCGTAGGGGTTGGCCTTGATATCGGCGGCCGAGAGCAGGCTGGTCTTGAGTGGGTTGCGCAAGAACCCCAGCGACTGGGCCATCTGCGAGAGCAGGTTCAGCGGATTCTGGATATCGGGCCCGGATTGCAGGGCCCGACCCGTGCGGCGCAGCAGCGACTTCAACCTGCGCAGCTCGCGCGGTTTGGCATAGGTCGACGGCAAGGTGCGCGAGCGGCAGGTGTCACCGTCGATCTTGTCGAAAAGCAGTTGCTGCGAAGACATTCCCACAAATCCCGCGTTCAGGGCCTCGGTCAGCATGCGTTCCATCTCGGCCTGCTCGGCCCGAGTCGGCCGTTGATCGGCGCGGGTGGCACGGTCCAGGCCCATCACTGCGGTGCGGATGTCCGAATGCCCGATGAAGGCCGCGAGGTTGGGCCCCAGCGGCAGCGATTCCAGCGCCTCGACGTAGCCCTCGGCGCCGGTCCAGGTCTTGTGGTCATCGACGGTGTCGATGACGTACTCGCGCGGGATCGCCTCGACCCTTCCGAACAGGTCACCCGCGTCGGCACCGCCGATGTGCACGGTGGACAGCGAGCACGAGCCCAGCATCACGGTGGTCACCCCGTGGCGCAACGACTCGGTGAGCGACGGCCGGGCCAGCACCTCCACGTCGTAATGGGTGTGGATATCGAGCATTCCGGGGATCACCCATTTGCCCGTGGCATCGATCAGCTGCGGGCAGTCGGTGTCATCGAGGTCGTCGGGGCTGACGGCGACGACGTGTCCGCCGCGGATACCGATGTTGCGGACGGCGGACGGGGCGCCCGTGCCATCGAACCAGCGTCCGCCACGGAGGATTGTGTCGTAGGTCACCCCGTCATCAGAACAGTGGCGCCGACGGGTGTCAACGAGAATTGTGAACAGATTTGCAAAGGTGTCTACTGCGGGCGCGCATACTCGACACCATGACGCCACTGCAGCGCTATATCGCCGAAGAGATCGCCACCGATCACGTCGACGGCCTGCTGTCGCGACGGGAGGCCTTGCGTCGACTCGCCCTGCTCGGGGTCGGGACGGCCGCGGCCACCGCGCTCATCACTGCCTGCGGGGACGCCAAGAAGGATGTGACCGCGACCAGCACGGAGACGACCGGTTCCACGCCGCCGGGGATGGACGCCGCCCGTCCGACGGCCCCCGTCAGCTGGCAGGGGCCGGCCGGGGAGCTGCGGGGCGCATGGGCCGAGGCACCCGATCCGCGCGGGGCGATTCTGGTCATCCACGAGAACAAGGGGCTCACCGACTGGGTGCGCTCGGTGGCCGGCCGACTGGCCGGAGCCGGCTACTCAAGCCTGGCCATCGACCTGCTGTCGGCCGAGGGCGGCACCGCCGCCTTCGCCGATCCGGCCGAGGCCACCGCCGCGCTGGGCAACCGTCCGCCCGAACACATGGTGGCCGACCTGAAGTCCGGGATCGCCGAGGTGCAGGCGCGGACTCCGGGCAAGCGGGTGGCGGCCATCGGCTTCTGTATGGGCGGCGGGCTGGTGTGGCGCCTGCTGGCGTCGGGAGCGCCCGAGCTGTCGGCCGCCTTCCCGTTCTACGGCCCGGCGCCCGATGATCCGGACTTCGCCGGCTCGAAAAACGTTGCCGTGCTCGGCTTCTACGGTGAGCTCGATCAACGGGTGAACGCCACCGAACCGGTGGCCGCCGCGGCGCTGGACCGCGCCGGGCTGGTGCACGAGCTGGTCATCGAGCAGGGCGCCAACCACGCGTTCTTCAACGACACCGGCGATCGGTACGACCCGCGGGCCGCCGAGGACGCCTGGCAACGCGCACTGGCCTGGCTGTCGACCCACGTCGGCTGAGTCGCAAGCGCATTCACCGGCAGTTCACGTCGGTGTCGGCGGCGCGTGACCACCCGAACACAGATCGCGGCTACTCATGGCCCATGAGGGTCGTCCAGGTCGCCAACTTCTACGGTCCGCGCTCGGGCGGACTGCGCACCGCCGTCGATCGGCTCGGCGCCGAATACAGCGCCGCCGGCCACGATGTCCTACTCGTGGTGCCGGGCGACGGTGCAGGTCGGCAGGTGCTGCCCTCCGGTGTCACGCGGTTGTCCCTGCCGGCGCGCCGCATCCCGTTCACCGGCGGCTACCGGGCCGTGCTGCCCGGACCGGTGACCGCCCTGCTCGAGGAATTGCAACCCGACGCGCTGGAGGTCTCCGATCGTCTGACGCTCCGCTCGCTCGGACCCTGGGGTCGGCGCAACGGGGTGGCCACCGTCATGATCTCGCACGAGCGACTCGACCGGCTGCTCGGGCAGATCCTGCCGCGCCGCGCGGCCCGCACGATTGCCGATGCGGCCAACCGACGTACCGCCCGCAACTATGACGCGGTGGTCTGTACGACGGGTTTCGCACGTGCGGAGTTCGAGAGGATCGGAGCGGTAAACGTGGCGACCGTGCCGCTGGGCGTGGATCTCGACCAGTTCCACCCGCGTTACCGCTGTCTGCAGCTGCGCGGCCGATGGGCGCGCCCGGAGCAGACCCTGCTGGTGCACTGCGGCAGGCTCTCGGTGGAGAAGCACGCCCATCGCAGCATCGACACCGTTGCGGCCCTGCGTGACTCGGGTGTGGACGCGCGACTCGTCGTCGTCGGGGAAGGCCCACTGCGGTCGCGGCTGGAGCGTAAGGCCGCCGGTCTGCCGGTCGACTTCACCGGTTACATCGGTGACCGCGACACGGTGGCCGCCATCCTCGCCTCGGCCGATGTCGCGTTGGCGCCTGGGCCGCACGAAACCTTCGGCCTGGCCGCCCTTGAGGCGCTGGCCTGCGGCACACCGGCAGTGGTCTCACGCACCTCGGCCCTTGCCGAGATCCTCACCGCCGACAGCGGCGCCGCCGCGGACAACGATCCGCGGGCCATCGCCCGTGCCGTCGCCTCGGTGATCAGCCGACCCGAGACGACCCGCAGACGCTGCGCCCGGCGCCGGGCCGAGCAGTTCACCTGGCCCCGTTCGGCGGCGGGCATGTTGGACGTGTTGGCCCGACGGTGACCAAACGCGACGGCCCGCAGGCACCGTGTCCTACGATCTGGGCATGAGACGGCTTGTGCTGGCGGTACCGATGGTGAGTGTGGCGGCACTGCTCGGCGCGGGATCGGCGACCGCGGCCCCCGAACAAGGTTGCGCGGTCACCCTGCAGCCGCCCACGGTGGTGCAGGACGCCGGGGTGCGTGCCGTCGTCGCATCGGTGAGTCCGGGAGCGTGCAACCGTGCGGTTCCACAACTGCAGGTGGCATGCCTACAGCAGGCAGGCAGCCCGGTGGCCCCGCTGTGCGTGCAATCCGAGGGCCCCGGCACCGCCGAGGTCAGGTTCAGCCCGTACACCCCTGGTGCCGGATACATCGTGAGTGGCCGGGTGTGCGCGAACGCAGGCAGCCCGCCGGTGACCTATTGCAGTACCGTCGGCCCGACCACGGTCATCCTGTAGCGCCGTCGCGCAGGTAGTGCACATCGGCGCCCATGTCGAACCGATAGCCGCCGCCGCGGATCGTGGTGATCACGCGGGCATGGCGGCCGAGTTTGACCCGCAGCCGGCGAACATGGGTGTCGACGGTGCGCCCGGCTGCCGGCCGGTCATCCCACAGCTGTTCCATCAACTCCTGGCGGGATACCGTGCGGTGCGGGTGTTCGGCGAGGTAAAGGAGCAGTTCGAGCTCCCGATAGCTCAGATGCAGTGCGTGACCGTCGACAATGACCGAACGCCGCGAAGGGTGGATCCGCACGCCGCCGGTCTCGCGGGTGGGCCCACCTGCGCGGTCTGCGGAGGTGATGACGGCCGGTCGGGCGTGTACCCCGGGTATCGAGCGGGCAATCACGCTGCCGTACTCATCGGCCAATTGAGCTGTGCGCAGCGGAAGTTCGGTGAAGCCCGGCGGCACGTCCAGGATGAGGACGACCTGCACCGGATGCGGAGTCAGCGACGACGTACCTGCTCCCGATTGGTACATCGCTGCATGGTGCCCCAGGATCCGGGTGCCCGGCAGGGTTTGGAGCGCCGTGAGCGCAACTCAGAACGCGGGGATGACCTGACCCGAGTACGTCGTCTCGATGAACATTCTGGTCTGCGGCCCGGTGAGCGCCGCTGCCAACGTCGCGACATCTGGGTTGCGTTGTCCGGCATGCTCGGTCACCAGATACTCGGCGTAGACGGGGTCACCGCGATCGCAGTGCAGGGCGGTGTCGGTGTGTACGTTGCGTTCCATCGCCTGGTTGCCGAAGAGGAACACCGCGTCGAAATCGTCGAGAGCCGAGGCCATCGTCCAGCTGGTCAGTTCCTTGAACACCAGCCGGCGCGGGTTGGCCCACACGTCGGTGGTGGTGGCCAACTGCCCCGCGTCGGGCCGACAGTCCAGCAGGCCGAGCCGATCGAGCATCATCAGTGAGCGGTCGGCATTCACCGCGTCGGCAGGCAACGCCACTTCCGCGTAATCGGGAATGGTCGCCAGGCTGGTCACCCGGCTGGAGTACAACCCGAACGGCTCGATGTGGACCGCGACCACCGGGGTCAGCGCGGTCCCGGCGGCCCTGTTGAACTGCTCCAGGAAGGGCAGGTACTGAAAGTAGTTGGCGTGCAATCGGCCTGCGGCCAGCCAGTCGTTGGGCTCGTCGAAACTGTCGAACACGATCACCTGCAGATCGATCTGGGACTCGGCCAGCGTTGTGCGGACACTCTCCAAGATCTCGGCGTGCGGGACCGGCGACGCGCCGACCCGCAGTGGCCGAAGCCCTTTCGTGCTGACCGATCGCACCGAACTGGTCGACATGGTCGCCAGCGTACTGAAGACCGCACAGCGTGCAAGGTGGCAGCCGAGGCGAATGTGCCGCCATGTTACGGACTTCGGCGCACGATGACCGCAGCGGTTCTCGTGCGTTCGATGGCGGCCTAGGTTCTGGCCAACAGTCATCGCAGGGCCGAGAAGGATTGGTGCACCATGTCCGAGATCACCGCTGTAGCCGGGCAACTGAGCGACCCGGCCAAAAGCCCCGACCGGAGGTTGCGGGGCAAGCTCGGGGTGGCCTCCATCGTCTTCATGGTGGTCGCCGCCGCCGCACCCCTCGGGGTGGTCGGTGGTGTCTTTCCGCTGGGTATCGCCAACGGCAATGGAGCCGGATTCCCGGCGACGTTCCTCGTCTCGACGGTGATCCTGCTGCTTTTCGCGGTGGGCTTCACCGCGTTGACCCCGTTCGTCGACGATGCCGGGGCCTTCTTCTCCTATATCCGTCACTCCCTGGGATTCTCGGTCGGCATCGGGTTCGGCTTCGTCGCGTTGGTCAGCTACGTGGCCCTGGAGGCCGGGGTGTACGGTCTGCTGGGGCCCGCCGGCGTCGGTGTCATCACATTGTTCGGCGGGGCCGAGATCCCCTGGTGGGCCGTCGCGGCGGTAGCATTCGCGGTGACAACCTATCTGGGCTACCGCAACATCGAGTTGTCCAGTCGGGTGCTTGGCGTGTTGCTGACCGCCGAGATCGCGGTCATCGGCGTGCTCGACCTGGTGATCGTGCTCCGCGGCGGAGGGGATGACGGACTGTCGACCGGCGCGGTCAACCCCGCCACCGTGTTCTCCGGCTCGCTCGGTATCGGGCTGCTCTTCGCGATGCTCAGCTACATAGGTTTCGAGGCCACCGCGGTCTTCCGCGACGAAGCCAGGGACCCGCAGCGCACCATTCCGCGCGCCACCTACGCCGCGCTGATCCTCATCGGTACCTTCTACGCCGTCAGCAGCTGGGCGCTGATCTCGGCATGGGGTGATGATCGCGCCGTCGCCCAGGCCACCGATTCCGGTGGCACCTTCCTCGCCGACATCGCCCAGACCTATATCCGCACCGCAGGCAACGACATCATCACCGTGCTGTACTTCACCAGTCTGTTCGCCTGCATCCTGGCCTTCCACAACGTGGCATCGCGCTACGTGTTCGCGCTGTCCCAGCACCGGGTGTTGCCCGACGCACTCGGGGTCGCGCACTCGGTGCATGGTTCACCACACAAGGCGTCGCTGTGGATCTCCGGCGTCGTCGCGGTCGGTATCGCGGCGGCCGTCGTGTTCGGCCTGGATCCGGTGACGCAGTTCTACACGTGGTTCGCGGCCACCACCACGGTGGGATTCGTGGTCCTGCTGATCGCCACCAGCGTCGCGGTGCTGGTGTTCTTCGCACGTGACCGCCGCGGGTACTCACAGTGGCGGGTACGCATCGCGCCGGCATCGGGACTCGTCGGACTCGGTCTCACCCTGGCGTTGATCCTCACCAATCTGGAGGGCCTGGCCACCTCGAATGCGTTGGGGTGGGGCATTGTCGGCCTTCTGATCGTGTCCTTTGTCGTCGGGGTGGTCATTGCCCGGCGGGTGGCGGGTGCCGCCGAGGTGACCCCGGTGGTGCACTCATGACCCTCGCCGCCGACACCACAAATTCCGACACCGCGACCGAGGAGCCCGTGCGCGCGGTGTCCGAGCGCCTTGCCGACGGCTCACTGACCGAGATCGAAGTGGCCTGGAGCGATCCGCTGGGACATGCTCAGGGTAAACGGATCCCGGCCGCGCAGTTCCTGGACCGAGCGCAGGGGAGCGGATTCGCGTTCTGCGAGGCCTCGCTGGGCTGGAACGCCGACGGCACCGTCGTCGACGGGCTGCGGCTGACCAACTGGGCAGGCGGTTATCCCGATGTGTACGCCGTGCCCGATTTGTCGACCCTGCGCGAGTTGCCGTGGCGGCCGGGCGTCGGGCATGTCGTCTCCGATATCGTCACCCACGACCGCACACCGTCGCTGTTGGATCCACGGGCCGTGCTGCGGCGGGTGCTCGATCGCCTTGCCGCACTGGGCTATACCGCCAAGGTGGGCGTCGAGTTGGAGTTCTATCTGTTGAATCCGGACGGCACCGCCCTGCAGGATGACATCCACGCCTACTCGCTGGAGAACGCCAACGCGCTGGATCCGGTGTTGTCCGACCTCTACGACACCCTCGGTGCGTTCACCCGACTGGAAGGAATCCAGAGCGAGTACGGACCGGGACAGGTCGAGGCGAACCTGGTCTACACCGATGCGCTGGAGGCCGCCGACGACAGCGCGCGGTTGAAGTATGCCGCCAAGGAGGTGGCACGCAGGCACGGCACGCTCGCCAGCTTCATGGCCAAGCCCTTCACCGAACATTCCGGAAGTTCTGCGCACCTGCACATCTCGCTCTGGCGGGAGGAGGAACCGGCTTTCGCCGAGGTGGACGGCACCGAGAACGACCTCGCCCAGTTCGCCATCGCCGGTCTGCTGGAGCACCTGCCCTCGATCACGCTGTTCGGTGCACATTCGGTCAACGCCTACCGCCGTTTCGTGCCGGACTCCTTCGCGCCGGCGACGGTCACCTGGAGCCGTGACAACCGAAGTGCCGCTGTGCGTTCGCTTCTGGACCAGGACCCGCGGGCGACCCGTATCGAGCTGCGCACCGGTGGTTCGGATGCCAACCCGTACTGGTTGGTCGCCTCGGCACTGGCGGCCGTGGTGGCCGGTATCGAGGCAGGGCGCCGGCCCGAACCGGCCCTGGCCGGCAATCTGTACGGATCGGGCACGCCGTTGCCGGATTCGCTCGCGGTGGCGGTGGCCCTGACCACCCAGGACGACACCATCGCCGAGATCCTGGGCCGGGATTCGGTTGCCGACTTCGCCACGATCGCACGCTCCGAGTGGGCTGCCTACTCGGGACAGGTCACCGACTGGGAACGTCGCCGCTACCTGGGCGCATCCTGATCAGCCGATGTCGCGGGCCGCGCCGGGCGTCCAGCGCACCGGCAGCCGCTTGATCCCGTGGATGAACGGCGAGAGAAGGCGGTCCGGTTCGGCGTCGGCCAGCAGATCGGGGACCTGGCGGTGCAACTCCTCGAACGTCACCGTGATCTCACGGCGGGCCAGGTTCGCGCCCAGACAGAAATGGGCGCCGCCACCGCCGAACCCGAGATGAGGGTTGGGGGAGCGCAGCACGTCGAATCGCCACGGGTCGGGGAACCGGGTCTCATCGCGATTGGCCGAGCCGTACCACATGGTGACCTTGTCACCTGCGGTCATGGCGACACCACCGAGCTCGATATCGCGGGTCAGGGTGCGCCGCATGTAGGCCACCGGCGATGCCCACCGCACGATTTCCTCGACGGCGGTCGGCGCGATCCGGTCGTAGTCCGACCACCACAGGTCGCGCTGCTCGGGATGCCTGCTCAACGCGACCACACCATGGCTGATGGCGTTGCGGGTGGTTTCGTTACCGGCCACCACGAGGAGGATGAAAAAGGAAGCCACCTCCGCCGACGTCAGCCGTTCACCGTCCAGTTCGGCCGAGATGAGGGCGGTGGTCAGGTCATCGCGCGGACGCGCACGGCGGTCTTCGGCCAACGCGGTGGCGTAGGCACCGATATCGATTGCCACCCTGGCGAACTCGTCGAAGTCGGCGGTCAGATCCGGATCGCCGAAGCCCAAAATCACATTGGTCCAATGGAATATCCGATCGTGATCCTCCTCGGCGATACCCATCATGTCGCAGATCACCTGCAGCGGCAGCGGACCTGCCAGCGCCGAGACCAGATCCGCGCACCCATCGCGATGACCGGCGACCATCGCGGAAACCAGGTCGCGGGCGCGCTCGCGAACCGATTCCTCCACCCTGACCAGGACCCGCGGGGTGAAGGCGCTGCGCACGATGTTGCGCAGTCGACCGTGACGCGGATCATCCATGGCGATCATGGAGCCGAAGTACTCGGCCAGTTCCGGGGTTTGGTCCCCGATGGTGATGTTGGGACTCGAACTGAAGATCTCCGGGTGCCTGCTGGCATAGTGCACGTCGTCGTAACGGGTCAGCGCCCAGTGTCCGGCCCCGGCATCGACACCTTCGGCCGTGACCGGTCGGTGGAAGGAGATCGGGTCGCGGTGCCGCAGGGTGGCGAACGCGCCATCGCGGAAATCGTCGTCGCCGCGCCAGAATCCCCAGGACCCCAGATCCACCTCGGCGCGGTCGACGGTGCGCGGGGGTGTTCCGTTGCGACGGACCGCGATCGACATGGACCTCAGCATAGGTTCGTGGGCGTCGGCGCACGCCGGAATCGCGGCCAAGCGCTGCCCGGGCGTCAGCCTGGGGCCGAGTCACCGAAAATGCGGCGGAGTTCGTCGGGCACCGGCCGTTTCGCCCAATCGCCGGTGGATACCGTCACGTAGACGTTGCGGCCGCGGACTGCCGTCCGTTCGATGCCGTCGCCATCGGTGCGCAGCACGTCGAAGGTGACGGTGAAACTGGTGGTCCCCACCGACTCGCAGGCCACGACCACCCGGACGGTGTCGCGCCAGCGCACGGGCGCGCGGTAGTCGATCTCGCTGCGCACCACCTGGAAGTCGACACCGGCGACGATCAGGTCGGGATAACGCAGCGACCGATGGTCCAGATACGCGGTCCAGGCCTCGTCGAACCAGGTCAGGTAGTGGGCGTGGAACACCACCGACTGCTGGTCGACCTCGGCGTACCGGGGGACCACCGACAGCGCGAACCGTGCATCGTCGACCGGACTCACGGAGCACACCTTGCCCCATCACGTGCTCGTTACGATCAGGGGGTGCCTCCCACCCTGATCAGCATCGACGATATCCGGTCCGCCGCCCGACGCCTGGATGGTTCCGTGGTGCGCACTCCGCTGCTGGCGGCCGAGTGGGGTGATCCGCAGCGTCCCCTCTGGCTGAAGCCGGAGAGTCTGCAGGCGATCGGTGCGTTCAAGGTGCGCGGCGCGCTCAACGCGATCGGACGGCTCGACGCCGACGAGAAGCGCCGCGGCGTTGTCGCGTACTCCAGCGGTAACCATGCTCAGGCCGTCGCCTATGCCGCAGCACGATTCGGACTGCGAGCACATATCGTCATGCCGGAGGAGACCCCACGTATCAAGATCGAGCGGACCCGCGCGCACGGTGCCGAGGTGGTGCTGTGCGGTATGGGCCGGCGCGAGGCGGTGGCCGCCGAGCTCGTCGAACAGACCGGCGGATCGCTGATCCCACCCTTCGATCACCCGGATGTGATTGCCGGACAGGGCACCATCGGCCTGGAGATCGCCGAGGACTACCCGGATATCGCCAATGTGGTGATTCCGGTCAGCGGTGGTGGATTGGCATCGGGCATCGGAACGGCGATCCGCGCACTGTGCCCGAATGCCCAGATCTTCGGCGTGGAGCCGGAGTTGGCCGCCGATACCGCGGCCGGCCTACGTCGGGGCACCCGGGTCGACATGCCGATCGAGGATCGCAATCGGACGATCGCCGACGGTCTCCGTTCGCAGCCCTCGGAGTTGACGTTCGCCCACCTGCAGCACGTGCTGAGCGATGTTCTCACCGTGTCTGAAGACGATATCCGTTCTGCGGTAGCGGAATTGGCGTTCAAGGCTCGGCTGGTCGCCGAGCCGAGCGGAGCCGTCGCGCTGGCCGCCTACCGGCGGCACGTGATGCCGCCGGGTCCAACCGCGGTGATCGTCTCCGGCGGCAATATCGAGCCGGCGTTGCTGTCGGAGATCCTGACCGCGTCAGCCGCGATCGGGGAAGACCAACGGGACTGACACTCCGCAACCCAGATGGGCGCAGTGCGACCAGGCATCCTGTTCGGCGGCGGCCTTCAACAGCCGGCGCCGGCCGATCCAGCCGCACGAGCAGCCGGCGGTGGAATTGCCCACACCGCGGTTGTACACGTAGGCCACCCCGCTTCCGGTCGATGCGGTGAGGCGGTCTTCCAACAGTAAGACGTTCATCTGATCCATCTCCTTCGTCGACCTGACCTCGGTGTCATGCAGACGTGCGAGCTTGTCGCAGTTCGAATTCTGCGCTGCCGAACCCTGGTTCGGCGGGATCGGCGAGTCACGAGTCGACGCTGATCCGGTCAAGCCGGGATAACGGACGCCTTCGATCTACCCGCCGATCGGCGTTGCCAAACACGGCGTCTTACCACGTCGCGTTGGTCAGAGATGTTGCTACGGCGTCAATTTGGGAACGCTGGGGCAGCTGTTAGTGCACACCCTCCATGAGCCGGCTGATCCGCCCCGCCAGCCCCAGCACCACGGCACCGGCGGCAATCGCGACCGCACCGAGGATCCCGAAGTATGCGAACTCGCTGGCGGGGTCGTAGTACCCGGACAGCACGCCCGACATGGCCGTGCCCAATCCCACGGAGAAGAAGTACAGCGCCATCATCTGCGCCCGGAACGCCTCGGGCGCGAGCTGGGTGGTCACGGCCAGGCCGATTGGGGACAGCAGCAGCTCCGATACCGCGAAAACTGCCATGATGCCCATCACCAGCAGTGCCGGCACGGCCTTGCCGGTCGTGCCGGCGAACGGCAGGAACAGCAGGAACGCCGCGCCCATTCCGATGACTCCGTAGGCGAACTTCTGCGGGGTGGTCGGCGCGCGGTTGCCCAGCCGAGTCCACATGATCGCGAAAAGCGGTGACAGCAGGATGATCCACACCGGCTCGATCGACCCGATCCAGCTCGACGGGGCGGTCCACCCGAAGATCGACCAGTTCATCCGTTCGTCGGAGTACACCGCCAGCACGGTGAATATCTGTTGGAACAGCGACCAGAACACCGCGTTGGCGATGAACAGCGGAATGAACGCCCGCACCCTGGTCCGTTCCAGGCCGCTGACCTTCGGGCTGCGCAACAGCACCGCGAAGTAGGCGATGGAGGCCAGGACAATCACGCCGGTGGTGACCTGAGACAGGATGGCCAGCGTCACCAGACCGGTCCAGAACGCGATCACCACGACGACCAGCCCCCCGACACCGGCGGCCACTGCGGGCAGGATCCCGCTGCGCGGCAGCGGGTTGGGGACCTCGCGGCCATGCGTGCCGAGGTTGCGCCGGAACACGACGTACTGGGTGAGCCCGATGGCCATGCCGATGGCGGCCGCGCCGAAACCGTAGTGGAAGCCCACCCGGGTCTGGAGCAGACCGGTCAGCAACGGGCCGATGAAGGCGCCGAGGTTGATGCCCAGATAGAACAGCGTGAACCCGCCGTCGGCGCGGGCATCACCCTTGTCGTACAGCGTGCCGAGCAGCGAGGAGGCGTTGGCCTTCAGCGCGCCGGATCCGAGCGCTACCAGCACCAGGCCGACCGCCACCCCGGTGATACCCGGGAGCAGTGCCAGGGCGATGTGCCCGGCCATCACCACGACGCCGCCGTAGAACACCGTGCGTTCCATGCCCAGGACCCGATCGGCCAGCCATCCGCCGAGCACCGTCGACAGGTAGACCAGGCCGCCGTAGGCCCCGACGATGCCTGTCGCGGTGGCCTTGGCCATCTCCAGGCCACCGTCGGTCACCGAGTAATACAGGTAGTACCCCAGGATCGTGAGCATCCCGTAGAACGAGAATCGTTCCCACAGTTCCACGCCGAACAGGTTGGTCAGGCCGATCGGGTGGCCGAAGACCGTGCGAGTTGCTCGTGCGTCGCCGCTGCCGGTTGCCGTGTGTTCCGCCCCAGTCATGGGACACCACCCTGCCACGCCTCGCGACCACGTGTCGCATTGTGGCGATGTCACTTTCTCGGGGTGCGTGCGATGACGATTCGGCGAATATGTCTGCGGCCTGGACGTCGATATATGTCCGCACTGGCAAATGTGTGGCCGCCGGTGATGGCGCGCTGACTGGGCTCCGGGCCGCCCGCCCGGGTAAGGTCGGCCGGATAACGGGGCGGTGACCGAATCGTCTCGACCCGGTCGCGTGCCTGCAGCCGGGTGGTCCGAAGGGGTTCATGTGGACGCGGTGCTCGGTTTGTCGATGACGCCTACGTCGCTCGGCGTGGTCGTCGTCGATGGTGACGGGGCCCCGGAGGGCGCGGCCGCTAGGGATTCCTTCGAGGTCCGCGTCGATGGATCGGACGCCCGTTCGGCAACCGAACAGGCGACCGCGGCGGTCGGGGCCATTGCCGCCGCACGGGGGCAGCGCCTCAAATCGATCGGTGTCACCTGGAGTGAGAACGCCGACGCCGAGGCGACCGCCCTGATGGACTCGTTGAATCGGTCGGGTTTCGGCAATGTCGTCCCGATCCGCCTGCCGGAAGCCACCGAGGCGCTCGCCCGCGGAATGGCCGATGTCATCGGATACCGGACCAGCGCGGTGTGCGTCATCGAACCGGACACCGCCATTGCCCTGATCGTCCATACCGACGACGGCGCGATACATACGGCGATCAATCACGGCATCGACAGCGATGAGAGCCTGATCGGCTGGCTGAGCACCGTGTTCACTCGCGCCGACTGGCAGCCGGAGGCACTGGTCGTCGTCGGTTCTGCCGGTGGCTTCGACACCGTCCTGCCGCAGCTGGAAGAGGCGCTCTCGGTGCCGGTGTTCGCTCCCGCGGAGGCGCCCCTGGCGTTGGCCCGCGGTGCCGCGCTGGCCTCCACGCACAGCTCAGGTCTGCCGTTCAGCCTGGAGTTGCCTGCCCCCGCCGCGGCGGGTCGGCACGCCGCCCCGCCGGCCGGCAACAACGCGACGCGTCTCATCGCCGGAGCGCTGGTTGCCGGCGTACTCACGTTCGTGATTTCGGCATCGGTGGCGGTGGCGGTGCAACTGTCGCCGGCGCGGGAGTCCGCTGCCCCCGAGCCCGCTGCCGTGGTCGTCCAGGATGAGCCCGCCGCGCGTGTTGCTCCACGTCCGGCCCCGCCCGCGGCACCGCTCGCCGAGCCGGCCGCGGGGGAGCGGTCCTCGCTCTCCGACGCGCTGGCGCCCCCGGTCGAGTTCGCGCCGCTGCCGCAGGCACCGGTCGAGCCGGTGCTTCCCGAGGCACCCGCGCCCGAGGTGAGCGCAGGCTACGACCCCGCGCCGGTCGAGGCGGCGATGCCCGATCCGGCGCTGGCGCCCGCACCGCCGGTCGTCGATGCACCGCCGGCCGTGCTACCGCCGCCGGTCCCGCCGGTCGCGACGCCGCCCCAGGTGTTCGAGCAGCCGAAGAAGCCGTTCCTGCAGCGGATCAGGGATCGGCTGCGCCTCGGCGGTCCCGACCAGGGCCCTCCGGGCCAGATCATCGTCAGTCCGCCGCAAGGCTAGGCCTTTCGGGCGCCGCGCTGGTCTGCGGCTGGCTAACATTTACCGGACTCGGTGCGACAAGCAGGTGAGCGGTCAGGTCGGGTCCGGAGTGTCCGGAGTTCATGGGAGGTTCGGCACGTTGCGAAAAGCTATTCGATACATGGTGGCCATCGTCGGTGTCACCGCGCTGTCACTTGGCGCGTCCACGACCACCGGCGTGGCCGCGGTGAGCGTGCCGGTGTCGGCCGTGGCCGTGTCGCCTGCGGCCGGTGAGGTCGTCGGTGTCGCTTATCCGGTCACCGTGTCCTTCGGCGCTCCGGTTCTCGACCGCGATGCCGCCGAACGGGGCATCACCTTCTCTGCCCCGACGGTGCCGGGCGGTGAGTTCGAGTGGCTCGACGATGCCACCGTACGGTTCACCCCGGCCGAGTACTGGCCGGCGCATTCCACCATCACCGTCGAGGCAGTAGGTCTGAAATCGAGCTTCCAGACCGGCGCTCTGGTGCGCGGTGTCGCCGATATCGACGCACACACCTTCACCGTCAGCATCGACGGCGAGGTCGCCCGGGAGATGCCCGCATCGATGGGCAAGCCCGGACACGCCACGCCCATCGGCGAATTCACCGCGCTGGAGAAGCAGAGCGTGGTGGTCATGGACTCGCGCACGATCGGCATCCCGCTCGATGATCCCGAGGGTTACAAGTTGACGGTGTACGACGCGGTGCGTGTCACCTGGGGCGGGGTTTACGTGCACGGTGCGCCGTGGTCGGTGGGCTCGCAGGGCTACGCCAACGTCAGCCACGGCTGCATCAACCTCAGCCCGGACAATGCCGACTGGTACTACAACAATGTGAGCATCGGCGACCCGATTGTGGTGCAGGCCTGAGTTTTCGCCCTCATCAGACGTCGGCGTGCAGGTTGCGCGCGGTCGGTGAGGTGTCGACGACCGCCGGATCCGGGTAGGTCCGCAGCACGCGGTCGGCGGTCCCGCTGCTGGTCACGGTGAACCAGTAGTGCTCGTTCTTGAAATGATGCCGGCGGTGGTTACGCCAGATCGCACGGTACACCGCGGTTTTCGGTTTGTAGTCGGTGTGGATCAGATAGTGGCACCATTCGTAGCCCAAACCGAGCGCGGCCAGGATCGTCAGGAACGTCAGACCACGGCCCAGACTGGGAAAGGCCAGCGTCGCGATCGCGACGGCCAGCGGCAACACCCGGAGCAATGACCGCCAGGGGATGAACACCAATGGCAGGTCACGTGGTTCGACGTGGTGTTCGCGGTGCTTGCGCGACAACAGGGGATCCAGCCGGATACCGGCGATTCGGCGTGGACGCCAGTGCAGGATCAGTACGTGGATCAGCCATTCGGCGAACGGAAACGCCGCGAGCATCACAGCGGGCACCAGCGCGTCGGTCAGTTGCCAGTCGCCGGTATGGATGCGGGCTGCGGTGGCGCCGACGAGTGTCGCGCCCAACATCCACGGGGTGGGGTGGCGCCGGAATTCCCGTGCCGCGTCGTGCAATGTCATCCCGCCGCGGCTGTTCATCGGGCCTCCTCGAGTTCGGTCAACGCGGCGGACAGCGCCGTGGTGGCGGGTTCCAGCAGCGCGCGGGCCGCGGCGGTGGCCGTGTCGGCATCGCCGGCGATGACGGCGTCCGCGATGGCCTGATACGCCTCCGGCCGGCCGACCTCGGCGGCCATCATCGCGGCCAGTGCGGGAAGGGCGGGCTCGTAGGCGGCGCGCAGAGTGTTGTACATCAGCCGGAATGCGATCGAATTGGCATGGTCGACAAGGTGATCCCAGAAACCGAGTGCGTGGCGCTGCAGTTTCACCGGATCGGTTTCGGTGCGCAACGCCTCGACGGCGGCCTCGAGCAGGCCGGGTAGTTCGGCGCCGTGGCGCCGTGCGGCCAGTTCGGCGACTTTCGGGCCGTTGTGCAGACGGGTTTCCAGGATGGAACGCACCACTGCGGTGTCGAGTTCGCCGGCCCGCAGTAGCAACCGGGGAAGCAGATCCAGTCCGGCATGCCTGCGGAAATCGCGCACCGTGGTGGTGTCGCCCTGACGGATCTCGACCAGGCCGATCGAGCTCAGCCTTTTGAGCGCTTCGCGCACGGCGGGTCGGGATACGCCGAGTACCTCGGCCAGTCGGCGCTCGCTGGGCAGGTGGTCGCCGGGTTGCATGGCGCCGCTGAGCACCTCGTCGACGATCTGCTCGACGACGTCATCGGGGACCGAGCGGCGGGGCACGGGTTGCAGGGCCATGCCTGAACAATGGCAGGGTGGCGGTAAGAGGTCAAGTGGTCAGACCAGTTTGATCGGAGGCAAACAACAGTCTGTCAGCGGTCCCAGCGCTACTTCCGAACTCGCCCATTATTGACGTGTGCGTTAGCGCGATGTTGTAGTTTGAGCAACGCTTCAGGGGCGACGCGAGGGGGAGGGGACCCATGGGGGTTAGTGCTGGCTGGTATGACGATCCCTGGAATCAGGCAGATCTTCGTTGGTGGGATGGGCAACAGTGGACGGGGCAGACTGCGACCACGAATCGTGACCACCGCGAGCGAGAGTCAGAGGATTCCTTATCTGCGGGGATCGAGCATCTGATTGGTCGCGACGGACGCGTTGCGGTCATCGATGTCGAGACGACCGGCGTCTACAACAGCGACCGGATCGTCGAGATCGCCATTCTGACCTTGGATTGCGACGGGCGCATTCACGACGAATTTGAGACGCTCGTCCAACCGCACCGTGATGTCGGTCCCACTTGGATCCACGGCATCGAGGCAAGCATGGTCCATTTGGCACCGACCTTCGCTGACGTGGCTCCGCACGTGGCTGCAAGGCTCCACGGGGCCGTAATAGCCGGTCACAACGTTCAATTCGACACCAGGATGGTCGGTAATGAACTGCTGACTGCGGGCATCGATGTCAACTGGGGTCTGTCGCTGGACACCCTACGGGCGACGGGCTGCAAGCTCGGTCAGGCCTGCAAAGAGCACGGCATCGAACTTGCTGATGCGCATCGCGCCATCGCTGACGCGCGAGCCACCGCACGTTTGCTGTTCGCGACTCGACACCGATACCGCGATGAATGCTCACCGGCCGCAGCGCGACCGCTGAACGTGACCCCCCTTCGAGTTCACGCCCGCGAAGGCCGCGTCGATGTGTTGCCACCAGCGCCGTATCTGGCGGAACTAGCCCGTGGCGTGCACACAAGCGTGGACGTCGCGCCGTATGTGCAATTGCTGGATAGCGCGATGGCCGACCTCAAGCTCACTACGGACGAGCGGCGCGCGCTCAGTGACGTCGCCACACAACTGGGACTTGATGAACGTGCTATCGCACGGGCACACCGAGAATTCATCAACGGACTCATCGACGCCGCGGTCGAGGATCAGGTCGTCACCGACGAGGAGTACGACCAGCTGTGTCGAGCCGCTGCACTCCTCCAAGTCAACGCCGAAGCGGTGATGAGCCGAATAGACCCGTTTCGTTCGTCTGCCGAGCACCTTCAACTCGTGCCGGGGATGACTGTGTGCTTTACGGGGCAAGGGCGTCTGGGCCGTGAATGTATCGACAGGTCGGCCCAGGAGCAAATGGCGACAAAGTACGGGTTGCTCGTTGCCAAGTCAGTTACCAAGAAGGGGCCCGATCTCGTCGTTGCGGCCGACGGCGATTCTCGGTCGAGTAAAGCGCGCAAAGCGCGACAAGCTGGGATCGCGATATGTGCCTTCTCGGAATTCGTCCGTGCACTCGAGGCCGGTGGCTCAGTGCAAGTGGTGCGGGCCGCCTCAGGCGGCGTTGCGGTGGTTTGTGTCAGGTGCGGCGGATCGTGGATGGCGCCGCGCCAGACGATCGGGACAGTTTGTGGAGACTGCTCGCGCGATGAGTTGCTTGAAAGCAAAACAGCAGCTGGCCAACGGATCCCGATGGTAAAAGTCGCCTCCGCAGCCTTGGTATTGCTCGTGTGCTCCGATTGTGGCTCCGAGTGGGAGCGGCCGAAGGTACGCGGGCGGCGGCCAAACGTTTGCCCGGACTGCACAGAGCGGGTACAGCAGCCATCATGACTGTCGTGTATCAGCCGGTGTGCATTGTGGATGCCGCGAGTCAAGGTGCAGTGGTCTGGCAGGTCGACATCAGTGTGGAAACCGAACTAAGTCGGATGTGTGGTGCGTGGGTGATCGATCCAGCGAGGCTCAACATGCTGACGACCCTCACGCGAGATCGGTACCTCGTCGCTACGCCGCCCGGACACTTGGCGTGCCAGGCCGCTGACATGAACAACCACCGCGGTGTTGTTGACCTCAAGTCGACGCTCGCGACCGTAGAGTTGGAAATCACCCTCTTACAAGCTGCTTTCGAGGAAGAGTCGAAGAGGACGAAGTCGAAATTGGTCGCGCCTGAGTGGCCCCAGGTGCCTGAGCAGATCGATCTTGAGCACCCGCCGCGTGCCGTTGGATCACCGGATCTGGTGGCTTCCGCGCTTGGCATAGCCCGCTGGCTGGAGACGCTCGCACTGGCATGGGGATCGATTGAGCGACAGCGGCTGGCCAGGAAGTACCTTCGACTCGACGATCCGAGTCCGCGGGCATTGCCCATCTCGCTCAAGGGTGTTAAGGCACTTGATCGTTGACCCCAGGTGTGTTGCAACGCCGGCGGTTCAGTCTCCCGATCCGTCGGCCTCGGCCTCCGCACGCTCCTCTTTGATGCGGTCCTTGCTGCGCAGTAGTCGCAGCAGCGTCACCAGCCCCAATCCGCCGATGATGTTTCCGACCACCACGTAACCGAACCAGCTGAGCCAGTCCAGATATCCGAACGGCGCCTGGCCGGTGGCGAGGGCGCCAAAGATCAACAGCGAGTCCAGGATCGAGTGAAACATCTGTAGGCCCGCCAGCAGGAACGCGCCTGCCACCGCCGCGGCGATCTTGCCGAACACGGCGTCGGTGCCGTGCTGCATGCGGGTCATCAGCGTGATGGCCATCCCGCCGAGCAGCGACAACGCCACCGTCTCGGCGGATATCGGCGCGGTGACGAAGTGGCCTGCCGATTCCACCGTCTGCTCGTGCAACTTGGGAAACGCCAACATGATCAACCACATCAGCACCCATCCGCCGGCCAGGTTCGCCACCAATGTGCCGCTCCAGAACGCGAACAGCTGACCGATGCCCGCCCGCTTGGCGGCCACCGTGGTGATGGGAATGAGGAAGCCTTCGGTGAAGAGCTCACTGCGGCCGAGTAGCAGGGCCAGAAAGCCGATGGAGAAGGCCACGCCGGCGAGTAGTTGATCACCGGTGGCGGCGAGTACCGACAGGTAGGCCAGTACACCCATCGCCACCTCGGTGCCGCCGAAGAAGCCGGTCACCAGCACTTCGCGCCAGCTGCGGTGCAGTCGCTGGGTGCCCTCGTCGACCATCCGGTTGAAGGCGTCTTCGAGCTCGTCCTCGATCGGACTGCCGGAGCTGCCCAACTCGCGCTGGCTGGTCGGGCTCATGGGCGAATCCTCCGTGTCGATGACATCAGATCCGGGGGGTACCCCGCCGGCGGAGTTCGAAGCCGCGTCTTTACCGGCGTGCCGGCAAGCTCACGGTGAAGCGCGCCCCTGACGGACTGTCGACGCAGATGAGGTCACCGCCGTGGGCGCGCGCGAGCGCCCGCGCGATGGACAATCCGAGTCCGGCCCCACCCTGGTCGCGGGCTCGCGACTGATCGAGTCGAACGAGTCGGTCGAAGATTCGCTCTCGCTGATCGGCGGGCACCCCTGGTCCGGTGTCGGTGATGGTCACGGTGACCATCTCACCGTGTCCGGTGACGTCGATGGTGATCGACCCGTCGGCGGGCGTGTGCCGGCGCGCGTTGTCGCCGAGGTTGGTGAGGATCTGCTGGATCCGGATCGGGTCGACCACAGCGGGCAATGCGTCCGGTGCGTTCATCGTCACGGTCACCGACGGCGCCAGCATCGTTATTCGACGTCGCTCGTTGTCTGCCAATTCGACGATGTCGCAAGGCAGGACGTCCAGTCGGGGGTCTGCGTCGATCCTACTCAGATCGAGCATGTCGGATACCAGTCGTCCGGCCCGCCGTGCCTCGGTCAGCACCAACTCGGCCCGATGCTGTTGGCCTGCGGCCGCTGGATTGTCGAGGTCCTGAAGCGCGGCCGCCACGATCTGTTGGGCGCCCGCGTGGATGCCGGCGATCGGTGTGCGCAGTTCGTGGGCGGCGTCGGCCAGGAACTGCCGGGTCGCGGCATCTGCGCGCTCGGCTTCTGCCGCCGCGGCATGCGCACGCCGTTCCGAGGTCTCGAGCGAATCCACCATTGTGTCGAACGCGGTTGCTGCCCTTCCCAGTTCGGTGCCCGGACGATCCGGATCCAGCCGTGTGCCCCGATCGCCGGCGGCGATGCCCTCGGCCACCGTGGTCAGCCGGCCCAGGGGAGACATCGTGGCTCGCACCACGACGGCCACGCTGATCGCGGCGACCAGCAGAACGCCCAGGCTGGACAGGACGAGGATGATGCGCAGCTGCTGCAGCAGCGCGGTGGTGGCCGTGGTGTCCGCGAGCAGAATCAGGCGGTCACCCCCGGGAAGGGGGTGTTCGATGACCGTCGCGGTGGCCCCGACCGGCGGTGGAGGCGGGGGTGGGTGATGTCTCGGACCGGGGCCCGGACCCGCTGGCCCGCCAGGCCCGGGCGGGCGGGGTGGTGGTGGACCCGCGTCGGATGCCGGACCGGCCATCACGAAGGGGTCGCCGTAGGACGTCCCCGCGGCGGTGACCAGGCGGGTGCGGATTCCACCACCGCCGGTCTCGGCCACCAGGCGTTGCGGCGACGCTCCTTGAGCTGCCAGCGAATCGGCACGTGCGACTGCGGCCATGAGTCGGTCGTGCAGGTCGTTTCGGGCCTGTGCGCCGACCACCGAGTCAATGGTCACACCGAGCAGTGCCAGCAGGACCGTGAGCACGATCAGCACGGCGACGATCGTCCGCCGGGTCAGCGACGGAGTCGGGGTGCTCATGCGGTGAGCTGCAGACGGTAGCCGATCCCACGCACCGTGTGCACGAGCCGGGGACCGTGCGCCTCGAGCTTCCGACGCAAGCTGCTCATGTGCACATGCACCAGGTTGTCGTCATAGGCGGTGTAACCCCACACGGCATCGAGTATCTGTGCAGCACTGACGATTCGGCCGCGCTGATCGATGAGGAATTCCAGGAGTTTCAGTTCGGTCGCCGTCAGCGACAAGGGTTGACCCGCTCGGGTGGCGACGGCGGCGTCCTTGTCGACCAGCAGATCGCCCAGTTCGATGATCGAGGCGAGCGTTCCGCGGCGCCGTAACACCGCGTTGACCCGCGACAGCAATTCGGGCATCTCGAAGGGTTTGACGACGTAGTCGTCGGCGCCGCCGTCCAGCCCGCGCAACCGGTCGGGTAGGCCGTCGCGGGCGGTGAGCATGATGATGCCGGCCTCACCCCACTCGCGGACGACATCGATCAACTCGAAGCCGTCGCGTCCGGGGATCATCACGTCCAAGATGACGGCGTCGGGTCGGTGTCCGGCCAGCCGTTCTTCCAGCCCGTCACCGTCGGAGTAGGCCGACACCGTGAACCCCGCATCGCGCAGCGCTTCGGCCACCATGTCTCGGATGGCGGCAGAGTCCTCGACCAGCAGCACGTGCGGTGGGCGGCGTGCCGCGCCGGTGGAGGGTGTCACCCGTCCATTGTGACGTTCGCGGGCTGAAGTGAATCTGAAGATCGCCGATCAGGGGCCGGGCTTCAGGTTCGCTTCAGATCGGCCGCTTAGCGTCGGCTCTCGTCAGCTTTTCACCCGAGGAGTCACCATGTCGAATGATCAACGCAGTCAACCCGATTCCGGCGAGCCGACGAGCTCGTCGGAGGTCACCGCGCCGGTGGCCCACCAGGAGGTCGCTGCGCAGGAACCCGAGATCGCCGAGAAGCGTCCGGCGCGCCGCCACCAGGTCGGGGTGGCGGTGGCCACCGCGGCAGCCGGGCTGCTGGTCGGTTTTCTGGGCGGCGTCGCCGTCGACGCGCATCCCATGGTCTCGTTGACCGTGGGCAGCACACCGGACCCCGGTGGTTTCGCTCGCCCGCCGGCACCTGGTATAGGACCGGACGGTCCAGGCGGGCCAGGGATGTTTGCACCGCGTCCCCCGATGCCGCCCGGCCCGGCCGACGGTGGGCCCGGTGCGCCCGGACCCGGGGGAGCGGGACCCGGTGGCCACGGTCCAGGTCCGCAAGGACCAGGTGACCCGGGTCCTGGTCCAGGCCCGCGAGGAGCCGGTCCCGGCGATCGTGGACCCGCGGGCCCGCCGCCCGGCCCGCCCGCGGACGGTGAGCCGGCGGGACCCAGGCCCGTCCCGCCCGCCGGCGAGGCGCCGCCGCTACCCGCGGAGCGTCCCGCGGGTTAGGCATCCAGGATGGGCACTGCGCGGGATTCAGCGCAGCGCTGCGGCGGTGCTGTCGTCGGCCGGCAGAAACGCCTCGATGCTGAGTTCGGCCGCGGTGAGGTCCAGCGCGGTACCGAAGGTGGTGACCGTGCTCAGGAAGGTCAGCCTGCGCCCGTCGACACCGGTGAGTTCCAGTGGGACCGCCACGTCACCGGAGTCGATGGTCTCGTCCTGGCCACCGGGATAGGACTCGATTTCGGCAAGAAGGGCCGCCGACTGTGCCGATCCGCTCAGCGTTGCTTCCCGGCGCAACCTGCCGATCACGTGGTGGCGCCACTGCGCGAGATTGCGGATGCGCGGTGCCAGGCCGTCGGGATGCAATGCGATGCGCAGCGCATTGGGCACAGCCAGAAGATGGGCGGCGACCCCGTCGAGCAGGATCGCCGCGCCGGTGTTCGTCTGCAGCACATTCCAGTATCGGTCGACGGCCAGGCACGGAAACGGGTTGTAGGCGTCGAGCACCCGCTCCACGCCGGTACGCACCGCGGACATCCCGGGATCGTCCAGGCCACGTTCGGAGTACGCCGGCGCCAGTCCCGCCGCCAGGAGCAACCGGTTTTGTTCGCGGGCGGGAACGCCCAGTGCGTGGGCGAGCCGCAGCACCATCGCCCGGCTCGGCACCGCGCGCCCGGTCTCGATGAAGCTGACGTGGCGCGCCGAGACATCGGCTTCGGAGGCCAGGTCGAGCTGACTGAGGTGCCGCCGCTGACGCCAGGCCTTGATCAGCGCACCGAGCGGCGGATTCTGCAGGTCGACACAGGTCACCTAAGCCAGTGTCGGCCAGAATCGGGCCAAACTCCATTACCTCGGCGGTAATTGCGAGGCTCATCCGCGGCGAGCACCGTGGCGGTATGAGCACAACAGTGGATCCGCGGGTTCCCCGATGGTTGCGAACGGTGTTGCAGTGCGACCGGGCCGGGTCGTCCTGGTACATCGGCACCGGCTTCTTCTTCGCGCCGGTGCTTGCCATCATGTCTCCGTGGCCGGCGCTGACCGCCGCACTGTGGGTGCTGATCGCCCTCGCCGGGTTGTGGCTCGGGCTGCTCGGCATCGCAATGGCAACCGGGCTCGCGCTGGCGCTGCGCCGGGGTGCTGAGATCGATGAGGGCTACTGGCGTTCCGTTCTGGACTACCCCGAGCCCGCAACTAGTGGTGCACAGCCTGTTTCGACGCGCCCACGTAGTCGACCTGCCAGTGTTTGATGCCATTGAGCCAGCCGGACCGCAACCGTTCGGGCTGGGCCAGCGAGGTGATGTCGGGCATCGCGTCGGCGATCGCGTTGAACATCAGATCGATGGTCATCCGGGCGAGGCTGGTGCCGATGCAGTAATGCGCCCCGGTGCCGCCGAAGCCGACATGGGGGTTCGGGTCACGCAGGATGTCGAACGTGTACGGATCCTCGAAAACATCCTCGTCGAAATTGGCTGCGCGGTACATCATCACCACGCGCTGACCCTTTTTGATCGACACCCCGGACAGTTCGGTGTCGGCGAGAGCGGTGCGCTGAAACGATGTCACCGGTGTGGCCCACCGGACGATCTCGTCGGCCGTCGTCGACGGCCGCTCCCGCTTGAACAGCTCCCACTGATCCGGGAAGTCGGTGAACGCCATCATCCCCTGGGTGATCGAGTTGCGCGTCGTCTCGTTACCCGCAACGGCGAGCAGAACCACGAAGAACCCGAGTTCGTCGTCGGTGAGCTTGTGCCCCTCGACATCGGCCTGCACCAGCTTGGTGACCAGGTCCTCACCGGGGGAGTCGGCGCGTTCGGCGGCCAGCTTCATGCCATAGGTGATCAGCTCGACCGACGCGCTGATGGCGTCGTTACCGGCGAACTCGGGGTCCATGTCGCCGACCATCTGGTTGGACCAGTGGAACAGCTTCATCCGGTCTTCCTGAGGAACACCCATCAGCCCGGCGATGGCCTGCAGCGGCAATTCGCAGGACACCTGTTCGACGAAATCGCCCGACCCGGCCGCGGCCGCCCTGGCAGCGATCTCGCGGGCCCGTTCGGCCAGGTCTGCGCGCAACAGCTCGATGGCGCGCGGAGTGAAGGCGCGGGAGATGATCTTGCGCAGGTGGGTGTGATGCGGGGCGTCCATGTTCAGCAGGACGAACTTGCCTGTGTCGATCTGTTCCTTGACCGTGCCGTCGGCATAACGCGGCAGCGCGGTCTTGGCCAGGCTGGAGAAGACGTCGCTGCGCCGCGAAACCTCCTTGACGTCTCTGTGCTTGGTGACGACCCAGTACCCGCCATCGCCGAAGCCGCCCTTTTCTGCCGGTTGTTCGTTCCACCAGATGGGCGCCACCCGGCGCATTTCGGCGAATTCCTCGATGGGCAGCCGGTGAGCGTAGATGTCCGGATCGGTGAAATCGAAACCGGGAGGAATGTTGGGCTGCCGGGCGTGGGCGGTGTCGGTCATGGCGTCCAGGACTCCTCGCGACGAAGCTGTCTAGTGGCCTAACGCATTGCTACACCACCCCGGGGCCTGCGCGGCGCCGCTTCGGCAAAGTCGTACGAAGTGCTGGGAAGAACCTGTTCTCGTTTTGTCCGAGTAACGCGAACCAGGTCGGTGGAGATACATTTTGCGTCAGAACTTCGGTCCCTTGGCTTCAGTGAGAGGCAGCTGCGATGAGTGTCGACCTTCGTCGGTTCGTGACCACGGTGAGCTGGTGCGCGGCGAGCGTGTGCGTCGCGCTTGCTGCACCTGCGACTGCGCTGGCCGAGCCGCTTCCAAGCCCCGTCCCGCCGGTGCCCGCGCCCGGTCCCGTGGTGGCTCCACCGGCACCCGGACCCGGGGTGCTGGCTGCCCCGGCCCCTGCGCCCGATCCGGCCGCGCCGGCGCCCGATGCGGTGCTGGCTGCTCCGGCGCCATCGATGGATGGCACCCCGCACCTGCCGAGCCCCGACGCGTTGCCGGTGGGCACCACCATGGATCCGACGTTGGCCGGCCGCGATCCGTCGCCGAACGTCAGCTACCTGCGCGATCTGTGGCACGCGGTCCAGAGTCAGGAGATCAGTGGGAAGGAGGCGCTGGTCCTCGGCCTCGCGCAGCGTGGGATGAACACCCCGATGCCTGCGCAGGCCCCGGGGCCGAACGTGCCGATCCAGTACCCGCGCGATGCCGCGGCCCCGTTGGCTCCGGGCGCGCCGCTGCCGCCGGTGGCGCCGCCGCCGCCCGGTGCGCCGCTGCCGCCCGCCCCCGCTCCGTCGGGTCCCGCACCGCTGGTTCCCGCCGCCGCTGAGGCTCCGGCCCCGCTGCCGCTCCCGTAGCCGTACGGCGCCTCATGACGAGGCTGCCACGACCCTTTCCAGCCGCGCCGGGACGTGTTTGTGCCACGGGGTGCCGGCGTACTCGTCGCGCCACTGCGATGCGGTCAGTTCGTTGGGCGCCACCCCGGGCGCGACAGCCCGGCCGTCGGCACCGATGTGGTCCACTCCGAAACCGTTGGGCAGGGCGATGTGCCCGCACTGCATGGCATCGCTAATCTCGACGGTGGCCACGGCCGAACCGCTCGCGGTGGTGATGCGCACCAGATCGCCCGTGGCTACACCGGCAACATCGGCGTCTTCGGGACTGATCCGCAGGGCGCCATCCTGATCACGCTTACGCCACGACGGATCGCGCAGTATGTCGTTCGCGGTGTAGGCACGGCGTTCGCCTGCGGACAACACCAGGGGAAATTCGGTGCTGGTGAGGGGGCTGCGGCCGGCGGCCAGGGCTCTCGTCTCGGCAAGCATCTCGGGAATGTCGAGGGCGATCCGCCGGTCGGCATGGCTGATCAACGCGACGTCGTCGACGTACTCGTGTTCGGTGAAGGTGACGCCGGAGGGATGGTCCAGGATCGCCAGGAACAGGGCGTTGCCATCGGCATGGCCGGCCCGGCGGACTGCCTCCGGGTAGGCCATCGCGGTCTTCTGCGCCAATCCCCACAGGGCCGCTGCTCCGCTCAGCCCCGCGGGCAGGGTCGGGCCGAGCGTGTCGTACAGCACGAACGGAAGAATCCGTCCGAGTGCGGGATTGGCGCTCACCGCGGTGAAGAAGGCCGCCGTGTACGCTTCCAGCCCCGCACGGGCGGCAACGCGCAGCGGATGCAGATCCGCCTCGTCGACCACCCCGAGTGCGCGGACCAGCCGCGCCCAGATCTCCGGTTCGGGCAAGGTGCCCGGGAGCGGGTCGAGGACCGGGCGGCGCAGCTGAAACGTATTGTGCGGGAACTCCAGATTGAAGAATGTCGCCTCGGCTTTTTCGAACTGGCTGGCGGCCGGCAGTACGTAGTGCGCCAGGCGCGCGGTCTCGGTCATCGCGACATCGATGACCACCAGCAGATCCAGCGCGGCCAACGCGCTGCGGACGTGTGCCGAGTCGGCCACCGAGTGCGCCGGATTGCTGCTCTCCACGATCATCGCTCGAATGCGTTCGGGGTGATCGGTGAGGATTTCGTCTGGCACGACGTTGGAGGGCACCAGTCCCGAGATGATCGGGGCGCCGGTGACCGGTGTGCGGCCGACACCCCCGGCGCTGAACAGCGGTGCGAACGACGAATGTAGGTGCTGGGTACCACGCTTGGCGAAATTGCCGGTCAAGATCCACAGCAGCTTGTTCAGATATGAGCACAACGTGCTGTTGGGTGCCTGTTGGATCCCGAGGTCCTCGAAGACCGAGACGCTGGCCGCGGCGGCGATGCGCCGGGCGGCGCCACGAATCAGTGTCTCGTCGACTCCACAACGGGTGGCGTACGCGGCCACATCGACATCGGCGAGTACCGCGCGCACACCCGCCGCCCCGGTGACCCGGGCGGCCAGGAACTCCTCGTCGCAAAGGTCCTCCTGCACCAACACCGCGGCGAGCGCGGCCAGGCACCACGCATCGGTGCCCGGGCGGACCCGCAGGTGGAAGTCGGCGAGCTCGGCGGTATCGGTACGCACGGGGTCGATGACGATCATCGACCGTGCCGGATCCTTGGCGATCTCGTTGAGCACCACCCGCGCCCGCGGGAAGCTCTGTGACATCCACGGGTTCTTGCCGATGAACACCGATACCTCGGCATGTTCGAACTCGCCGCGGGTGTGCCCGCCGTAGAGCTGTGCGTCGATCCAGAACTCGCCGGTCTTTTCCTGGGCCAGTGCATTCGATCGGTACCGCGAACCGATGGCCTTGAGGAACGCACCGCTGTATGCGCCGCCAAGATGGTTGCCCTGTCCGCCGCCGCCGTAATAGAAGACCTTGTCCCCGCCGTGCTGGTCGCGCACCGTCGTGAACCGCTCGGCGATCTCGGAAATCGCGGTTTCCCAGTCGATCTCCTCGTAACTGCCGTCATCGCGACGGCGCAGCGGTGCGGTCAGTCGGTTCGGGTTGTTCTGATAGTGATCCAGACGCAGCGCCTTGTTGCAGGTGTAGCCCTGCGAGGCGGGGTGCGCCTTGTCGCCGCGGATCTTGGTGATCGTCCGGTCCTGTAGCGCAACCACGATGCCGCAGTTGCATTCACACAGAATGCATGCGGTGGGGTGCCAGTCGCTCTGCACGGCCATGTCAGTCCCTTCCGGTCGCCGCTGTGACCAGCGCGCGCAACTGTCGGTGCACGAGGTCGAGCGCGTTGCTCGATCCGGTGGTGCGGCTGACCAGCACGGCGCCCTCGATGGCGGCGGTCGTCAGCATTGCCAGTTCAGCCGCCCGGTCGGCATCGACGCCGTCGGCCCGCAGCCTGTGCTCGATCTGGTCGATCCAGCGGGTGAATGCCGCGGCGGCGCGCTCGGTGATCTGAGGGTTGTCGGCTTCCACCGCGACCGCGACCACCGGGCAACCGGCTCGGTAGCCCGTTTCGGTCAACTGGACGCGGAAACCGTCGGCCACGGCGTCGAGCGCGTCGAGCGCGGACGGTGCCGAAGCGATCCGGTGCACGATGAAATCGGCAGCGAAGTCGATTGCTTCGCACAGCAACTGGGTTCGGCCGCCGGGAAAGTAGTGGTAGGCCGATCCACGGGGTGCGCCGCTGTGCTCGAGCACGTCGGAGATCGCGGTGGCGTGCGCTCCGCGTTCTCTGATCAGAACGGCGGCCGAGGCGACCATCCGGTCTCGGTGTTTGGCCATCGAGCAGACTCCTCCCGCCAAAACTATGTATAGCAGCATACATAATCGTGAGGCGCTCCGGTCAACCCCGAACAGCACGAATCCCGCCGGTCCGGGAGAACGGAGGCCGGCGGGATTCGCGGGTCTGTCGATGCGGGACGCGGGCTACACGGTGGCGGCTTCGTTGATCTCGTTGAGCGTGTTGGACGCCTCGAGATACTCCTGCACCCAGCGTTCGATGACGGTGGAGGTCTTGTCGACCTTGGTGAACTGGCCGACCACCTGGCCGATGGGGTTGAAGGCAACGTCGATCGTCTGGTCGGGGAACTTGTGCGTGGCGGCCACGGCCATGCCCGACACCATGTACTGCAAGGGCATGCCCAACGGCTCGGGATTGCCGGCGGTCTGCCAGGCATCGGTCCAATCGTTGCGCAGCATCCGGCAGGGCTTTCCGGTGAACGAACGGCTGCGCACGGTATCGCGGCTGGTCGCCTTCGCATACGTTGCCTGTTGCACCGGGGTGTTCTCGGCTTCCTCGACCATCAGCCATTGCGAGCCGGTCCACGCGCCCTGTGTGCCCATGGCCAGCGCCGCGGCGATCTGGTAGCCGCTGCCGATACCGCCCGCGGCCAGCACGGGGCGCGGCGCGACCGCCTTGACCACCTGGGGCCACAGCACGATCGAGCCGACCTCGCCGCAGTGGCCGCCGCCCTCGCCACCCTGGGCGATGATGATGTCGACGTCGGCCTCGGCGTGCTTGAGGGCCTGCGCGGGGGAGCCGCACAGCGCGGCGACCTTACGTCCGGACTCGTGGATGTGCTTGATCATGTCGGCCGGCGGGGTCCCCAGTGCATTGGCGATCAAGGTCACCTTCGGGTGCTGTAGGGCGATCTCGACCTGGGGGGTGGCGGTCGCCTCGGTCCAGCCGAGCAACTGCAGCGCGTTGTCGTCGAGGTCTCCGGTGGGTACGCCGTGGTCGGCCAGCAGCTTCTTGGCAAAGTCGAGATGTTCCTGTGGCACCAGGGCGTTCAACGTCGACTTCAGCTCGTCGGCCGACATGTTGGCGTCCATGCCCTCGTATTTGTTCGGGATCACGATGTCCACGCCATAGGGGTGGTCACCGATGTGTTCGTCGATCCAGTTGAGCTCGACCTCGAGCTGCTCGGGGGTGAACCCGACCGCCCCGAGTACGCCGAAGCCGCCTGCCTTGCTGACGGCGACGACGACGTCGCGGCAGTGGGTGAAGGCGAAGATCGGGAACTCGATGCCGAGTTGGTCACAGAGGGCGGTGTGCATGCCTGCTCCTTGCTTGGGCGCGACTGAAACGTGTTCTAGTTTAGTATCACAGCCGCTGTCGTCGACAGGGGACTCCCGGCAATATCTGGCGCGATCTGCACGCCATCATGCGAGAATGTGATTATCGAACTAGGCACATGGCATTAACAGCGACCGTATCCGCGAGCCGGGGGTGTCCGATGAGGGATTGGCTGGCCAACTCGCTGGTGCTGGTCTCCGACTATCGGGTGCCCGACCCGTCTGCGGTGTGGATGCTCTTGCAACGACGCGCCGACTCGCTCGCGGACCTGGGCGTGCATCACGTCCTGGTCTACACCTCGACGACCGATTCCGAACGCGTTCTGGTGATCCTGGGAATTCACGCCCATGAGCCGGTACGCGACCTGCTGCGCTCGCGGGTGTTCTTCGATTGGTTCGATGCCGTCGGCGTGCAAGACCTACCTGCGGTGTTCGCCGGGGAACTGGTCGAACGCATCGATTTCGACAGCGACACCCATGCCGCCCCGCCGGTGATGGTCTGTCTGATCAGCTCGATCGCCGATATCGGCCGAGTGAACAGTCGGGTGCGAGACGACGCCGCGATATTCCATGCCGCCGGGGTGCAGCGGTTCTGGAGTTTTCGCGCCCTCGATGACCCGCACGAGGTGCTGATGCTGCAGCAGGTCGACGACGAGTCGACCGCTCGGCGCTGGCTGCACGAGTCCGAGGACGCCGCGGTGTGGCTCGCCGAGGCGGGTGTCGGAGCCTATCCGCCCGTTTTCATCGGGTGCTTCTTGCAGATGATGACCATCGAGCCCAGCGGCGGAGCTCCTCCGCGGAGTTGACCCGCAGTATCGGCCGGCCGTTTCGGATGATCAACGAGCCGCGACATCGAACCACGGCGGTAGCCGGAACGTTCCGTCGGCTTGGCTGGCAGGACTGAGAATGCGGTGGCCGTTGCCCTGGATCTGGTACACCAGATGAGCCAGTGCCAGCGACCCGTCACCGTTGGATGCGGGGTACGCACGTGCGGACTGATCGGCAGCTCCCATGTAGTACACCCCGTTGACGCCCCGGTGCACGCCTGAGCGCAGTTCCTCGGCGACCATCCGGTGATCGTGCGGTCGGGTGGTGCGCGACCACGCATTGGCCAGGATCATCGCTCGGTCGTAGCTGATCCCGGCGTGCGATCGTCCGGGCGCCACCCCGTAGGCCCGCCGGTAGGAGTCGGCGAACGTGGTGCCGACCGGATCGGAGTAGGTGCCCGTTGTGGTGGCCCAGATGATGCCCTCGGCCTGCTCGCCGAGGCGCTGGCGAAACTCCGGTATCGAGGGTGCATACAAGCAGTAGATCAGGGCGTCGGGCGCGGCAGTGAGCAGCGCACGGATGAATGCCAACGCTCCGTTGATGAAGTAATCGCCCACCATCACCGCGGCAGGGTCGAGATCTCGGATGCGATCGGCGCATCGCGCCCAGTCCCGTTCGGTGGGTCCTACCGGAATCACCAGGAGTTCCCAGCCCGAGGAAGCGGCGATGTCGGCGGCGTGCTCCAGGCCGAGATCGGTCACCTCCCAACCGCCCTGCAAGACGACCAAGGTGCGGCTTGACGGCCGCCACTGGTCACGAGTCCGTAAGTCCTGCAGGAAGCTGACAAAGCCCGGTCCATAGTTGGTGTCGCTGGGGCACACCTGGAATATCCGGCCATAGCGGGCTGGATTGTCGCGCACGCGATCTGCCATCACCTGCAGCGTTGCCGCATGTAGGTACGGCGCACCGTGATCGGCGGCAATCTCATGGGCAATGTCCTGCCAGGCGAAATACCCGGAGGTGAAGGCGTCGACGTTGCGCTCGGCCAACGAGAGCATCGCCTGTTCGATACTGACCGCACGGCGCCCTTTGCAGCCTGATAGGCGGCCACGCCGGATCCGCCCACGACGCCCCAGGCCGAGGACAGGTTGATGATGGATCCACCTCGTTGCTTCATTCCGGGAATCACCGCCCGCATCCCGAGCATGACGCCCGTTTGATCCACGGCGAGCACCCGCTCCCACTCGGCGTCGGTGACGGTGGCGATGTCGGCATAGGCGATCACGCCGGCGTTGTTGACCAGGATGTCGATCGTCCCGCTCTGGCGGGTTATGGTGTCCACCACCTGCGCCCACTGATCTGGGTCGGTGACGTCGAGGGTCATCGCCTGACTTCCGGACGGCGGCTGGCCGGTGGTGAGGTCGGTGGCATAGACGGTGGCGCCCTGGGCGGCGAACTGTTCGGCCACACTGCGCCCGATGCCTTGCGCCGCTCCGGTCACCAAGGCGATCTTGCCTGCGAGTCGGTTCATGATTCCTGTCTTCGGTCCGGGCCCTACCGGGCCAGATATCCGCCATCGATGGGCAGTTCGATTCCGGTGATGAATTTCGCTTCGTCTGAGGCCAAAAACACTGCGCCCCAGGCAATATCGTCCGGATCGGCTACTCCGGCCAACGGTGTGTGGTCGAGGTAGCGGTTGTTGACCTCGTCGGTCTGGGCGAGTGTCATCGGTGTCGGGATCCAGCCAGGGAGAATGACGTTGGCCCGAATCCGCTCTGCGGCATACGTGATCGCGGCGTTCTTGGTCATGGTGATCACCGCGCCCTTACTGGCGTGGTAAGCGCTGATTCCTGGCACGGCTGCGGCACCGCAGATCGACGAGACGTTCACGATCGCACCGCCTCCCGCGCGGCGCATCGCCGGGATGGCCGCGCGCATGCCGTAGAGCACTCCGGTCTGATTGACACCGATGATCCGCTCCCACTCACTCACCGATGAGTTCTCGATGTCCTGATAGCCGGCGACGCCGGCGTTGTTCACCAGGATGTCGACTCGGCCGTATGCACTTTCGGCACTATCGACGATCTCGTCCCACCGGTCGGGTGATGTCACGTCCTGTGCGAGCACCCGGATGGAGTCGATATCGGCGGGCCCCGACACATCGGTGGCGATGACCTCGGCGCCTTCGTCGGCGCAGCGTTTGGCTATCGCCAATCCGATTCCACCGGCAGCTCCGGTGACTATCGCGACCTTTCCGGCCAACCGGCCCATCGCATTACCTTCTCTCTGGCGGCGGGCACGCCCCGCGGCCTTGCATGAGTGAAGATGTTCGAGCGTGGTTGCGTCATCCGTACTTCTACGTAGTGGTCCGGAACGCCGGCCCTCAGCTGGGCATATGCGGAGTGTCCGAAGGCCGGATCAGCACCTCGGAAACCGTGATTAACGCGGTGGAAACGCAGTAGGCGGGTATTGGTTCGCCGATGCGGTCATCTGCTCCGGGGCCGAGCGGTTCGGAACCACCGGCGGCGTTCCTCCGCGGAACTGACCCGCAGTATCGGCCAGCCGTTCCGGGTGGCCGCTGCGGCGAGACCGGACCGTGGATTCACCGCGTGGGGGTGCCCGACGGCATCGAGCAGCGGCAGATCCTCGGTGCCGTCGGCGTAGCAGAAGCTTCGCCCCAGCTCGATACCGTTGGCGGCGCTGAACTCGGTGACCGCGCGGGCCTTGTTGCGGCCCCAGATGATGGGTCGCACGATCTCACCGGTCAGCCTGCCTGCGTCGTCGACGTCGAAGTGGTTGCACAGGACATGCTCGATCCCGAGGTGCCGGGCGACCGGTCCCGCGTGCATGGTCAGTGCCGACGAGCTCATGGCGACGGTGTGCCCGCGCTCCTGGTGTGCGGCCACCACCTTGGTCATCAGCGGGAACAGTCGCCCGATGATGCGTTCGTTGAACAACGTATCGCCGAGTGCCTCGAGCTCGGCAAGGGAATCGCCGACCAGATAGCCCGCGGCCCGCTGCAGCAACCGGGCGAACTCCATGCGCCCGACCTTGTAGCGGACCGAGGCCTCCAAGATGCCGGTGAGTTCACCGAAGCCGGACTGTCCGTTGCGGAAGCGGTGTCCGGCATGCACGGTTGCGGTGAACCCGCGCACCAGCGTGCCGTCGAGATCGAAGAATGCACCGACCTGCGGCCCCTGCGGACTCGCGAGGACGGCGGCTAGCGGGTCGGTCACCCCTCCATTGTGCGGATCGGTGGATCAGACCTGATAGACCAGGCCCTTACCGGTGCCCAGCGGCAGGTCGAGGGTGGTGCGGATGCCTGCGGGTGCGGCGATGACATCCGGGATGGCGTTCACGATCCGCCCCGCAGCGGCCAGGATCGCGGCGTAGTTGTGGTCGCCGCGAGCGCTCGTCGGGCAGATGTCCACGACGTAGGACGGTTCGCCGGTGATCTCCACGCGGTACGAACCGCCCGGTTGGGCAGGTTGGGCCCAGTCCGGCCGAAGGTCCTCACGCACCCTGGTGATGTGCTCGACGACGATCACAGGTCGGCCACCGACCATTCCGTTGATCTCGAACCGCATGGCGGCGACGGTGCCCTTGGCGATGACACCGGTGGCGACCTCGATATCTTCGGGTGCCGGCTCCAGCTCGTAGCTCTCGGTGATCTCCTCGACCTCGACACCCAGTCCCGCCGCGAGCATCTGGATGGCCGTTCCCCACGCGGCGCCGAGGATCCCGGGAAGGAACAACATGCCCGGCTGATCGATCGGATTGCCGAATCCCATCACGATCGACATCACCTCGGCGCCGTCGTAGGTGGCGTAGTCCGCGATCTCCATCGTCTTGATCTGGTCGATGCGCTGACACGTGCTGGCGATCGCGAAGGGCACCAGATCGCTGGCGAAGCCGGGGTCGACCCCGGTGATGAACACACTCGAATTCCCCTGGCGAGCAGCCTCTTCCACCCGGGCGATGGCCTTCTCCGGCATGGCTCCCCAGGGAAATTGCAGGCCCCCCGGCGCGGATCCGACCACGTTGATGCCTACGGCCAGGGCGGCCATCACATCACGAGTGGCCTCCACGGGGCGGGTGTCACCCATCGCGCAGTACACCAGACAGTCCGGGGCGGCGGCGATGGCGTCATCCATGCCGAGGGTGGCCCGCACGCCAGTGCTGATATGCAGGCCGGCCAGCTCACCGGCATCGACGCCGACCTTCGACTCGGTGGATGTGCCGACGGCGACGAGCTCGAATCGCGGATCCTCGATCAGCTGGATCAGGGCCAGCCTCCCGCAGTTTCCGGTGCCGACGAGTGCCACGCGAATGGCCATACGAGTCTCCTGACGGTGTGTGGTCTGATCGCAGTATGCGCGGTTCGGCCGCGAATTGGAACAGGTTCTAGTTCTGTCATGCCGTGCGGTAGCGTGTGCGCGCATGGGACGCGTGGACGACAAAGTTGTACTGATCAGCGGCGGGGCGCAGGGTATGGGCGCCGCGCACGCCCGGATGCTGGTGGCCGAGGGTGCCAAGGTGGTCATCGGCGACATCCTCGACGACAAGGGCGAGGCGCTGGCTGCCGAAATCGGTGACGCCGCACGCTACATCCACCTCGACGTCACCCAGGCCGACCAATGGGAGGCCGCGGTCAACCTTGCCGTCGAGACCTATGGCAAGGTCACCACGCTGGTCAACAACGCCGGCATCGTCGCGCTGGGCAAGATCGGCCAGTTCGACATGGCGAAGTGGCAGAAGGTCATCGACGTCAACCTCACCGGCACTTTCCTCGGTATGCAGGCCGTCGTCGAGCAGATGAAGGCCGCCGGCGGCGGATCGATCATCAACGTGTCCTCGATCGAGGGTCTGCGTGGCGCGCCGATGGTGCACCCGTATGTGGCGTCCAAGTGGGCCGTGCGCGGTCTGGCGAAGTCAGCGGCGATCGAACTGGGCAAGTTCAACATCCGGATCAACTCGGTGCACCCCGGATTCATCCGTACCCCGATGACCAAGCATTTCCCGGACGATATGGTCACCTCGCCGCTGGGCCGCCCAGGTACCTCCGAAGAGGTTGCGACCTTCATCGTCTTTCTGACCAGCGACGAGTCGTCCTTCTCCACCGGCGCGGAGTTCGTGGTCGACGGCGGCCTGGTGACCGATGTTCCGCACAAGGACCTCTTCTGATCCGGTGCCGACCGGCACCGCTCGCGACGCCCGCCACCGCACAGGGCAGGATGGCGGGCAGCCGACTGAGGAGGACCCATGGCTGACGGAACGCAACGGCAGGCCCTCGCCGACTTCACCGCCGACAAGGGATGGAACCGGCGCACGATCGACCGCGTCGACGTCTATCTGCGCGACGCCACCCGGATTCGGGTGATCTGGGGCGGTGACGATGCGCTCTCCGGTGGCTCGCGCTACCACGACGACATGATGGAGCAGTACACCCGCGAGCTCGACACGGTGAAGGGCTGGCTGTCTCGCTGACCGACGCGCTGCCTAGGCTTCACACATGAGCGTGCGCGCCGGGATCGTGATCACCGGGACCGAAGTGCTGACCGGTCGGGTCCGTGATCTCAACGGCCCGTGGTTGGCCGACCAACTGCTGGAGCTGGGCGTCGAGCTGGCGCATATCACCCAATGCGGCGATCGCGCCGAAGATCTCACCGCACAGCTGGTTTTCCTGGCGGGCCAGAACGTCGACCTCATCATCACCAGCGGCGGCCTCGGCCCCACCGCCGACGATCTGACGGTCGCCACCGTCGCCCGGTTCTACGGTCGCGATCTGGTCCTGGACGACGCGTTGGAACAGCGCATCGCGGCCATCCTGCGCCGGCTCGGCGCGGGCAGACCGGGTGTGGATTTCGACGCCGTGATGGCGGCCAACCGCAAGCAGGCGATGGTGCCGGTCGGGGCGCAGATCCTCGAGCCGGTGGGCACCGCCCCTGGTGTCGTGCTGTATTCCGAACACCAGCCCACGGTCGTGGTGCTGCCCGGCCCGCCGCGGGAGCTACAGCCGATGTGGTCGACCGCGGTGGCCACCGACGGGGTTCAGCGCGCGATAGCCGGACGCACCCGGTACCTGCAACGGACGGTGCGGATGTTCGGGCTGCCCGAGTCTGGCCTGGCAGAAACACTGCGCGAGGCACAGTTCCAGGTGGCCGGATTCGACAACCTGGAGATCACCACATGTCTGCGCCGCGGCGAGTTGGAGATCGTCACCCGGTATGAACCCGACGCCGCCGACAGCTACACCGCCCTTGTCGAGCTGCTGCGCGAGCGCTATCCGCGCGAGCTGTTCTCCGAGGACGGTTCCCTGATCGATGACCAGGTCGCCGGTGCGCTTGCCGGCCGGACCATCGCCACCGCGGAATCGTGCACAGCCGGTCTGTTGGCGGCCCGACTGGCCGACCGGGCCGGCTCCTCGGCCTATCTCGCCGGCGGCGTGGTGTCCTACTCCAACGAGGCCAAGATCGAGTTGCTCGGCGTCGACGAGGCCCTGATCGCCCAGCACGGCGCGGTGTCAGAACCGGTCGCCAGGGCGATGGCCGAAGGTGCGCTCGCCAGGTTCGGCGCAGACACGGCGGTGGGCATCACCGGTATCGCCGGGCCCGGCGGGGGATCGGAGCAGAAACCGGTGGGCACGGTGTGTTTCGGGCTGGCCGTGGCCGGTAGCGACACCGTGGCGCGGACACTGCACCTGCCAGGGGATCGCAGCGATGTCCGCGAGCGGTCGACAACCGTGGCGATGCATCTGCTGCGCGAGCACCTCGGCAGCACGCAGCTGCCCTGACGTGACCAGGTGAGACCGACACGCGCGTCGGCCTCACCCGCACGCGTCAGTTCAACACCGGTGCCAGCCTGCGCCACTGCGCCATCGGCATGACCGCCGGGTCGGCGTCGAGGACCTGCACGCAGACATGGTCGGCGCCGGCGGCCTTGTGCTCGTCGACCCGCGCGAGGATTGCCTCCTCGTCACCGGATACCACGATGGCGTCGACAAGTCGGTCGCTGACGTCGTGGACGTCGCCCTCGGTGAAGCCGGACCGCAGCAGGTTGTTCGCGTAGTTGGGCATTGCCAGGTAGTTGCGCACCCAGTCGCGGGCGATACCGCGGGCAGCATCCGCATCGTCGCTGAGCACCACCGTCTGTTCCGGGAGGAGCAGGGGGCCGGTCCCGAGGACCTCGCGGGCTGTCGCGGTGTGCTCCGGGGTGACCAGATAGGGGTGTGCTCCGCGCGAACGATCGGCGGCCAGCGTCAACATCTTCGGCCCGAGCGCGGCGAGCACCCGATCCTCGGCGGGCACCGGTTGTTCGGCGTTGTCGAGCCCGTCCAGGAACGCAGCGGTCGCGGCGAGCGGCTTGCGGTAGGTGCCAGGGGATTTGGAGTCGATCAGCGGGGCGTGGCTGACGCCGATGCCCAGCAGGAACCGCCGGCCGTGAGCGGCCTGCAGACGCGCGTGCGCGGCGGCGACCTCTGCCGGAGCGTGCATCCACAGGTTCAGGATGCCGGTGGCCACGGTGATCCTCGTGGTCGCCGCGAGCAGATTCTCCACCGACTCGAGCACCGGTCCGCCCACATCCGGGATCCAGACCGCCGGATAACCCAGCTGCTCCAGTTCGGCCACCGCCTCGGCGGCCTGCCCGGCGTCACCGTAGCGCAAGTGTGAACTCCAGATGCCGGTGCCCGAAAGATCCACGTGCCGAACTCCTTTCAGCGAGAGTTTGGCCTCTCGCGATCCCAGATGTCCAACATCGTACGGAGGATCTCCTCGGCGCGACCGAGGCCCCCGAGATGGCTTTCGCCGGACAGCACCGTCATCTCGGCGTCGGGGAGCCGGGACACCGCGTGCGCGCCGTGGGAGAAGGGGACGATGTGGTCCCTGTCGCCATGCCACCAGCGCACCGGCACCTTCACCTCGTCGAGGCGGAAACCCCAGTCCCTGACGAAGTCGACGATGTCGTAGAACGGCGCAGCCAACTGTTTGCGGCTGCCGTTGAGCAGATCGTCGAGGAACATGGCCTTGAACTCCGGTCGCCCCAGCAGCTTGCGGTCACCCTCGGGCGACACGCGGGCGTAGAGATCGAGTGCCGGTGACCCGATCGGCGCGACGATCTTGATCACCGTCGCCGCTACCAACCGGATGGGAGCCCCGGCGAGGTGCAGGACGGGCGCCACCGTCGAGCCCAGGTTCATCAGCGGACTGGTGATGCCGTCGGGTCCCACGTAGGGCGCCACACCGCCGAGTACACCGGCCGCGACCACCCTGTCGGGCATGGCGGCGGCGGTGGCCAGCGTGTAGGGCCCGCCACCGGACAATCCGACGACCGCGAACTCGTCGATGCCCAGAGTGTCGGCGATCGTGCCCAGATCCGCGGCGAAGGCCAGTACGTTCGGGTACTGGTGCGGTGTCGAGGAACCGATGCCGGGCCGGTCGACCCCGATCAGCCGAATCTTCTCCAGTTCGGCATAGGCGCGAGCTTCGGCAGGTATCTGGCGTCGCGCCCCTGGGGTGCCGTGCAACCAGAAGATCGCCCGGCCCTGTGGGTCACCGAACTCGGCGAAACCGAGTTGGCGGTCTGCGCTGACCGCGACATTGCCCTCCAGCTTGGGGCGCTCGATGGGTGGAACCATCAGCAGAGTGTGTCACGGCTAACAGTCCGGAAACACCCAGGCCCGCGTGGCCTGATTCAGCTCGATCGGCGCCGTACGGACACGCCGTTGCGTTCGGCCAGCGACCGCAACTGTTTGAGCGCGAACTGCCTGCTGCGGCCGGCCGGCGGCAACACGATCCCGGCCCACAGCCCCTCGGCGCCCGGTGTCACGCAGGCCTCTTTTGCGCACTGCCAGCGCCGTGGACAGGCGCGGCACAGTGCCTTGGCCCCCTCGTCGGCGGTCGTCGTCCAACGGTCGGGATCTTGCGTACACGGTGCCGTCCACATCCCGTCGGCTGCCGTTATCGGATACATGTTCCCCCCTTCCAAACTTCCGAACTCGACAATACGTTTGTATCGTAAATTCGTCTTTACCGTCGAGGCGGTGGAGGAGTGATGTTGACTACGGTTACTCATGTGAGCGCAGAGGGCGGCGGACCGGGCGTGGCAGAACCGCGCAGTATCGACAGAATTCGCGGTGCGGCGCTGGCGAGCTTCGCCGCGCAAGGAGCCGCCGCGACGACACTGCGTGGTGTGGCGGCGGCCGCCGGGGTGTCGCTGGGTCTGGTCCAGCACCACTTCGCGACGAAGGCGGGCCTGATCAAGGCTGTCGACGAGTACGTGCTCGACGTCGTGATCACGCCGATGGCCCAGCCGATCGACGAGCGCACATCGGATTCGATCTCCGAGGTGGGGCGACGGGTGAATCGGATCATCGCCGAGCATCCTGATGTGGCTGCTTACCTCGGGCGCGCGCTGGTCGACGGCAGCGCACTGGGGCACGTGGTCTTCGACCGCCTGTTCGAGGTCGGTGTCGCGCGCTGGCAGGCGCGCGCCGACAGCGGCGAAGCGCGTCCCGATATCGACGTGGTGTGGGCGGCGACCAATGCGCTGGTGCTTGCCCTCGGTGCGGTGAGCCTGCGCCCGCATATCGAACGTCACCTGCCCGAACCGTTCACCGCCCCATCCCAACTCGATCGTTGGCAGACGTCGGTGGACACGCTGCTGCGCGATGGTCTGTTCCCGCACACGGAGCGGAGCTGACCATGCGCGCCCGCCACGCGCGGTTCGTGGCGCGGCGATCCGGCGAGAAGCGGATCGCTCGGGTCTAAGGTTGGGGCATGACCGATCTGGATCGTGCTGCCGCCCGTCGTGATATCACCGATGCCTTGCTCAAGGCACTCGACCGCAGGCACGAGGTACTCGACATCATCGTCGACGCCGATGACCGTGATGCCGCTGTCTCGGCGATCGCCGAGTTGCTGGGCACCAGCCAGGCAGGCAGCGAAGCGGTGTTCGGGCTGTCCTTCGACAAACTCACCAAGGATTCGCGCCGCAGCATCGCCGCCGAATTGGAGGATTTGAACAGCCAGCTCACCTTCACCCTCAACGACCGGCCGGCCTCCGGAGCCGAAAGCGTCGTGCTGCGTACCTTCTCCGGCACCGAGGACCGCGATATCTTCGGTGCCCGCATCGAAGACATGCATACCGCCGGCGACGGAAGGGGCGGTCCCGCGGGCAGTCTGGAGGATGAGATCAGGGCTGCGCTCGGCCGGGTCGACGCCGAAGAAGCGGCATGGTTCGTCGCCTTGGAGGGTGATCGCAAGGTCGGCATGGTGCTCGGCGAGCTCGTCGACCACGAGGTCGAAGTCCGGGTCTGGATCCATCCGGAATGCCGCAAGAAGGGTTATGCGACCGCGGCTCTGCGCAAATGCCGATCAGAGATGGCGATCTACTTCCCGGCCGTACCGGTCGTGGTCCGCGCTCCGGGTGTGCCCGCACCCTGATCGCCCAAACCCGGTGATCCTTACGGCCATAGGAGATGTGGGCGGCGCGTCACCAGGCGGTGCCCTCACACACCAGGTCGGTCGGGAACGGGATCGAGGCAGGCAGTTGGACCGGCAGGCCCGGCATTGCCGGTAGTGCCAGCGGAGGCGGCGGCGTCGCCGCCAGCACCGCGGGCGCCGAGGCAATGGCGGGCAGCACGGTATCGGTGGCCAATGCGGCGGCAGCCGGAGCAGATATGGCAGCAGCCGATGCAGCCGCGGCGGCCTCGGCCGGTGCGGCTGCGGCAACCGGCGCTGCAGCGACCGGAATCGGTGCGGCGGCCTCGACCAGCTCGGCCGCAGCGGCCTCCACCGGAGCCGGAACGGTCTCGGCGACATCGGCAATCGGTGGTACCGCCGCGGCTTCGGCCATCACGGGTGCCGGGCTCAGCACGGGCGCCGGGGGAGTGATCACAGCGCCGGCCTGGGTCAGCGGCGCGGCCACCGGTGCGACCGGAGGTGCTGCGCCCGGCACGGGCACGGGTACCGGCGGCACGGCGGCGGGCAGGACGGGTGCCGGCGCCACCGGTACCGCCGGCGGCGGCCCGATCGGCGCGGCCGACAGAGGTTCGGCAACCGGCGGTCCGGCCAGCACCGGAGAGATCAGGTCCAGCGTTTCGGTCGGAACAGCCGCTGCGGCTACGGGTTCGGCGATGGGTTCGGCGATCTGTTCGGCGATGGGCGCCGCGACGGCCGCCGGTTCGGGCGCCGGTGGTGCCGCGACGGCCGACGGTTCGGGCGCCGGGGGGACGGCCGCGGCCTCGATCAGCGGGGCCTCGATCAGTGGGGACACCCCCGTTTCCGCGGGCGCCGCGACCGCGGCATCGACAGCCTGCGGGACGATCTCGGGACTGGTGGACAGCTGCTGGACCATATCCAGGCAGGGCACGCCTGGACTGGTCGTCGGCTCGGCCGAAACCACGGAACTCATGGCCAACACGCCGAAACACATCCCTGCCGTCGCAACAGACGTGATGGCGAGCCTGTTGACGGTGGGTGGCATCGATTTCCTGATTCGGCCGGCGACAAACGACGTGGGGAACCTATCGCGGTTCGGCTCCCAGATTCACCGCGCGTCGGAGCCGACACCGATCCGATGCCAACCGGTGCCCGTCCCGTGACGCGAAGCCCGCATCGCGAAAAGAGCGTCCCGCGAATGCCTTTGCCGCCGGTTCGGCTCACATCCCGACGGCGGCCTTTTCCAGGTCGGTCAGTGAATCCTCCAGATGCACGAGCAACCGCTGCAGGTGCGGCACGCTGCGCCGGCAACCGACGAGTCCGAAATCGAGGTTGTCGGCATTGTTGGTGAGCGTGATGTTCAGGGCCTGGCCGTCCAGCGCGATCGACATGGGGTAGTTGCCGTCGAGTCGGGCCCCGTTCCAGTACATGGGCTCTCGTGCCCCCGGCACATTGGAGATGACGATGTTGAACGGCGGCGGAGTCGAGGACACGACGCCGGGGACCAGGCTCAGACCCAGCCCGGCGACCAGGAAACCCGACAGCGCCAGTGCCTGAGTCCGCGGGAGTTCGCTGAACACCCGCTTGTTGTCGCGCGTCGAGGAGCTGATGGCCTCCAATCTGCGCAGCGGATCGGCGGTGTCGGTGGCCAGGTTGCACAGGATGGTGCCGACCATGTTCCCGCCGGCGTCCTGCTCGTGCTCACTGCGCAGGCTCACCGGAACCATTGCCACCAAGGGAGTTTCGGGTAACGCGTTCTGCTCTTCGAGGTAGGCGCGCAGCGCACCGGCGCACATGGCCAACACGACATCGTTGACCGTGACGCCGGTGGCCGCCTTGACCGCCCGGATCCGCGCCAGCGGCCAGGATTGCGCGGCGCACCGGCGGGCGCCGCCGATGGGCACGTTGAACATCGTCTTGGGTGCCCGGTACGGAAGCGTGAGTTGCTGCTCGAGCAGGGCGGCGCGGGCCAACCCCAAGGTGGTCGGGGCCAGCCCCGCGACGGCCGAGGCGGTACCCGTCACCGACCGCACCAGTGATCCCGCCGTGTTCGGGCGCGCCGGCCTGCGCTTGGGCGCCAGGGTCCAGGGAACCCGGATCTCGCGATCGTGCGGGTCCGCCGACAGTGTCCTGATCATCAGCCGTTGTGCCGAGACGCCGTCGATGAGGGAGTGGTGGATCTTGGTGTAGATGGCGAACCTGCCGTCGCTGAGTCCCTCCACGAAGTACGCCTCCCACAGTGGCCGATGACGGTCCAGCAGGCTGCCGTGGATGCGCGAGGTGAGCTCGAGCAGCTCACGTACCCGCCCGGGCCTCGGTAAACCCGAACGGCGTAGGTGGTAGTCGACGTCGACCTCGTCGTCCAAAGTCCAACCGATATTGGTGATTCCGCCGAAGAACGTCGCCGGGTGCTTACGGAATGTCGGCTGGAAATCGCCGAAACCGGCGATCGCCCGATACATGTCCGCCACGAAGTCCGGCCCGGCATCGGCGGGTGGTTCGAAGAGTTGAAGACCTCCGACATGCATCGGATGCTCGCGGGACTCGCCGACGAGGAACATCGCATCGGTCGGGGAAATCAGCTTCATGGGGTGAAACTACCCACCCGGATGCCCGTCGTACCGTCGAATACTCAGGAGGGCGGAAGTGTGGCCTGCTGGACCGCCGCCGGGGCTGCTGCCGGGACCGCGAGGGCCGGTGCGATGGGCGCGGCGACGCGGGGCGCTGCCGCGAGCGGCGGGACGGGTGAACCGACCGCCGCTGGGGGTTGTCCTGCGCCCACGGCCGGTGCGACGGCCGGTGGCAGACCTGGAACAGGAGCGCCCGGCACTGGCGCGGCGGCCGGCGGGGCAGGCGGAATCACGCCGAGCACGCGTTGCAGATCCGGCTTCATCGCCTGCAGCTGGGATCCCCAGTAGCCCCAGCTGTGTGTCCCGTCCTTGGGGAAGTTGAAGACACCGTTGCGGCCGCCCGCGGCAAGATAGCGCTGCTGGAAGGTCTTGTTCGTGTTCAGGGTGATGTTCTCCAGGAACTGCGCGCTGAACATCCCGCCGAAATCACCGCCGGTGTCGAGGTCGGAGGGGGTCCCGTCACCGCAGTAGATCCAGATCGCGGTGCGGTTGGCGGCCAGCGTCGCCACGTTGACCATCGGGTCGTTGCGACGCCAGGCCGGGTCGTTGGTCTGCCCCCACATGCTCGTGGCGTTGTATCCGCCCGCATCGCGCATGGCCAGTCCGATCAGAGTCGGCCACAGACCCAGCGACGGGTTGACGAAGCCGGACAGCGAGGCGGCGAAGATGAACTTGGTCGGGTGCCAGACGGCGAGTGTCAGCGCAGATCCGCCCGACATCGAAAGCCCCACAACCGCATTGCCCACCGGGCTGATCCCGCGGTTGGCGGCCAACCAGCCGGGCAGCTCCTGGGTCAGGAACGTCTCCCACTTGTAGGTGAGCGTGCCATTGTTACCCGTGGCCGGCTGATACCAGTCGCTGTAGAAGCTCGACTGACCGCCGACAGGCATCACGATGGACAGACCGGAGTCGTGGTACCACTCGAACGCCGCGGTGTTGATGTCCCAACCGCTGAAATCGTCCTGAGCCCGCAGTCCGTCGAGGAGGTACACCGCATGGGGGCCGCCACCCTGGAACTCGACACGGATGTTGCGTCCCATTGATGGTGACGGGATGTCGAGTTGTTCGACCGGTAGCCCCGGCCTGGAGAACGCGGCGGCCTCGGGAGCGCCGATCAGCGAGCCCGCGACGGCGGTGGCCAGGACTGTGGACACGCAACGACGCGCCCAGCGCCGCAGCCTTGTCGGATGCGTCATGCACGGCAAACTAGCAGCGCACGGATGAGTCGCCACGGTGCGACGCTCGCTGTGATCGCGTTGTTACATAACGATTTAACTCATGCGGGCACGATGACCGTCAGGGTGTTCCCGTCGCGTTCCACGCACATACCCGCCCGGCGCGCGATACCGGCGACCTTGGCGGCGTCATCGGGTTCTGCGCGACTGGTCGCCAGCGCCCTGGCCAGTCTGCCCTTGTGCGCCTTGTTGAAATGGCTCACCACCGAACGCTGTCCGTCCTCTCGTTCGGCAAGGACCTCCACTCGTACGGCCCCGGGAAGCCGGCCCAGTCCGACATAGGACCCCGACCGCAGATCGATGACGAGGTCGTCCTCGGCGATCTCGGCCAGCAGTGGTTCCAGGACCGGGCGCCAGCGGGCGGCCAGTGTGGAGCGTCCCGGGATCTTCGACCCCGCCGAGAGTCGGTAGGCCGGAACCGGGTCGTCGGCGCGCAGCAGGCCGAACAGCGCGGACCCGACCGCCAGCCGGGCACGTGCCCGCGCCGCTGCGGCACCGCGTAACGAGTCGACGTCGAGCGCGTCGTAGAGCACCCCGGTGTAGCGCTGGATGGCCGCGATGGTCGGCGCGGTCGTCAGCTCGGCATTACGGGCGATCTCGCCATCCTGGGCAGCGGTCACACCGAGCGCCCGACGAGCGGCAGGGATATCGGAGGCCAGTGCGACCAGTTCGTCGACGAGCTCGCCGCGCACGCCGTTCAGGGCCGGAAAGCTGAGGTCGTGCAATCGCAGAGCTGGGCCGTCGCCGCCGGCGCGTTTGGTCTCCGAAGGGGGAAGCAGCACGATCACGGGACAGACGTTAGCTCAGCCCACACCGCACTGTGCCGCGGCTCCGGCGTGGTGCCGGATGGTCTCCATCGGCCTGTAGATGAATTTGCTGAAATTGCACGAACGGGGATTTTCGGTGCTTTGTCCATTCGAGAATTCGAATGGCGAGCGCGCACGCTTTTTGTGCCATCCGCAAATTGACCACCCGGCGGTCGCCGACATTTCGGGAGTCCTTTGCGGGGCTGTGGCCGAGCAGATTGGCGCGCCAGGAGTTTACGATGGACACACCGGGTGCAACGCCAGTCCGACCATCTTTCCGGCTCGTTGCGGCGGACGGATTGACAACGTTGTATTCGGTAAATGAGGATCGGCGTGTTCGGTTGGGCGTCGATCGGTACGAGGGGATCGAACCGATGCTCGTCGGGGGCTGGACGTGCAATGAGAAACAGCGCAGGGCCGGATCGCATATCCGTTTCTGCGTCTCACTCGACTGGGTGGCCGCGGATGGCGGCCGCCGCGGATGACTAGGGAGTTCTGGTGACTGCTCAGGGAATCGTCGGTGCCGGCCCCGACAACCAGGATCAGGGATTCGCCATCGACGCGCGAGTGCGCGTCCATGCCGGTACCGAGGACGAGGCAGTCGGAGTGATCGTCGACGATTTCGGTGACACGGCTGGTCAGTCCGTCGATATCGGTGAGCACCACATTGCGGATCCGGCGCGGCGGTGGGCAGTCCTGCTCGACAGCGGCTCGCTGACGTTCGTCGATTCCGACGTCCTGCAGCCGGAGTAGGCGACTACCGCTCCGGAAGCCGGTCGAGTAGTTCGTCGAGAAAGCCGCCGGCCTCCCTGCTCGCCAGCGCCTGGTCGCCGTCGGCGATGGCCTGGATCAGCTCGCGGTGCTGCGGGCTGTCATCGAGATTTCCGGTGCTCGTGACCACGCTTGCGAGCACGACTTCGGTCAATCCGCGGTACAGCTCCGTCAACACCGCGTTGTGTGCGCTGCGCACGATCGCGAAGTGCAGGTCGGCATCGGCGCGGGCGAACTCCTCGTCCCGGCGGTCGCCGCGGAGCTGCTCCGTGCGCTCCCAGAGTTGCCACAACGTGACCAGATCCTCGGCGCTGCGTGCCGTGGCGGCCAGCCGGGCGGCCTCCACCTCGAGGCAACGCCGCACCTGAAGCACATCGCGCAGTTCCGAGCCGCACAACCGGTGCAGGGCTCCGGAGACCTCGCTGGTGGCCCGCACATACGTGCCATCACCTTGTCGGACTTCGAAGATCCCACTGTGAGCAAGGGCACGGACGGCTTCCCGGACGGTGTTTCGTCCCACTCCGAGGGACTGCGCCAGTTCCGGTTCGGTCGGGATTTTGGCGTTGACCGGCCATTCGCCGGTGGCCACTGAACTGCGCAGCTGCTCGATGGCCTGGTCGACCAAGCCTGTCCGGCGCGTCGAAGCCAACGGCACGCGAAACCCCTTTCATCCAATCATCGGATGTATGGCAACCTAGTGCAGATGAACCACAGCCGCCACCCGCAGACCCTGGACGGCCGGGACGTCGAGGCCCACGGTCCGAGCGATCCACGTCCCGCCGAGGTGGTCGCCGGTGGCGTGCTGCTGATGGCGGCGGTCGTGCTGACGGCTGCGAATCTGCGCCCGGCCATCACAAGTGTGGGGCCGCTGCTCGCGGACATGCGGGGTGAGCTGGGAACATCGGCGTTGTGGGCCGGACTGCTCACCACCTTGCCGGGATTGTGCTTTGCGCTGGCCGGACTGACTGCGCCCTATCTGGCGCGTCGGATCGGATTGGGCCACGCCATCACCGCCGCACTGGGGGTCCTGATCGGCGGCCTGGTGCTGCGCGTCGTCGACGGGCCTGCGGTCGTCATCGGCGGCACCCTGGTGGCCACCGCCGGGATCGCCTTGATCAACGTGTTGATACCCGTCGTGATCAAGGAGTCCTTTCCCGCCCGGATCGGCTTGATGACCGGCATCTATACGGCGGCCCTGCAGGGCGGGGGCGCCGCCGGTTCCGCTGTCACCCCGCCGCTGGACGACCTGTTCGGCGGCTGGCGGCCCGCTCTCGGTGCCTGGGCAGGCCTGGCCGCCGCGGCACTGGTCTTCTGGGTGCTGGCCATCCGCGGGCACCATGCGCGGGCAGCTGCCACCACGCCGGCCGTCGCGGCGGGACAACCGCGTTCGATGCTCCGGAGCAGGCTGGCCTGGACCATCACCGGATTCTTCGGGTGCCAGTCGTGCCTGGCCTACATCGTGATGGGTTGGCTACCGCAGGTCTTCATAGACCACGGGATGAGCAAGTCCGATGCCGGACTGCTGCTCGGCTTGAACGCGGTGATCGCCGTGCCGATCAGCATCGTGGTGGCCCCGATGGCTGCCAGGCGGGCCAGTCAGAGCGGCTGGATCGTCGGACTGGGACTGCTCGGTTTCGGTGGAGTTCTGGGGTTGACGCTGGCGCCGATGGCGGCGCCGTTGTTGTGGACGGTCCTGCTCGGACTGGGCATGAGCGTGTTCTCGCTCGCTCTGGCGGTGATCGGCCTGCGCTCGCGGACTGCCGCGGATACCGCCCGGTTGTCCGGGATGGTGCAGGGGTTGGGATATCTACTGGCCGGGGTCGGACCGTTCCTCTTCGGACTGCTGCACGAGACGAGCGGTGGATGGACGGTGCCTTGGGTCATGGTCATGACGGTGTACATAGTGCAGATGGTGTTGGGCGCTTTGGCGGGCCGTCCCCGCTACGTCTGAGTCTCGCCTAGACGGGAACGCCGGGCGGGGGTGCGACGGGAGGGAGCTGTCCCGGCGGGGGCGGCACGAAGGCCACCGGCGCCGGCGGCGGGGGTGTGCCCGGCGCGGGAGGCGGCGGGGGTGTTCCCGGCGCGGGTGGTGCCGGCGCGATCTCCTCGACGGGGAGATACATGTGCTTGGTGAATTGCGGCTGGTACGCGCCTCCGCCGCCGATCTTGACTCCGCCGCCTTCGCCGGAGGACACCGCGGTCCCGTCCGGCAGTGTCACTGCGGTGTGGCCACTGTTCCATCCGATCACCAGCGCGCCGGGCTGAGTTCCGTACTTGAACCCGCGCGCCAGCAGTGCGCTTTCCTGATTGCCGGTATTGAACCGGTCGCCGAAAACCGGCCGATTCGTGGCGGCGTTGCTGACCCATGATGCGAGGCCCGAGCAATCTGTCCCGGCCGGGGAGTCCCCACCCGAGATGTATGGCGTTCCCGACACCTGGCCAACCAGCGCCAATAGTGAAGCTACAGCAAACATGGCGACGGACGTTAACAGAGCATTTTGTAAGCGGGCAAAATCCTGTGACTCCCAACACAGGATGATAAAAGCGCAGTTCACGTCACAAATACGCTCCGCGGCGGTGTTCTGTCGACCTGTTTGACGTGAACCTTTGCGACCGGATTTGAAGTTCTCGCAAACTCGGTAGCGATACGAGGTCGACGCGGCGGCGATGGCTCCTCTGGACTGGGAAACCGAAGGGCCGCAACGAATTTGCCGAATCATTCGGTCGCGACGCAAGGGTGAGTCGCACCACTCGTTTTCGCAGCTGCCGCGCCGCGCTTACTCTGGGTGTCATGGCTTTGAGGAATCCGGCGATGCTCGGTGCGGTTCTGGCGGTGGCTGCGATGGCCTCTGCCGGTTTCGCGACCGCCGAACCACCCGCCCCTAGTCCGGCTCCGGCGGACCCTTCCGCGCCCGCCGTTGATCCCGCTCCGGCCCCGGCCCCGGTGCCGGCGACCGTGATCGACAAGGACGGCACCTACCGGGTCGGCGTCGATATCGTGCCCGGTGTGTATGCCTCGGCGGGACCGTTCCCCGACGGCACATGCTCCTGGCGGCGGATGGCACCGGCGGTCGACGGTGCCGAACAAGGCGAGACCCTGGACCGTGCGTTCACCAAGCAGCCTCAGGTCGTCCAGGTCCTGCCGACCGATGGCGTGTTCAAGACCACCGAGTGCCAGACCTGGACGCTGACCGATCAACAGCCGCCGGCGCCGGGAGTGGGCCCGCTGCTGGCCGGACTGCAGGTGCGCGGCTACCTCGATTCGCTCAACCGCAACGCCCAGCAGTACGAGGCCAACAAACCGCCGGCGCCACCGGCACCGGCACCACCGACCCCGGCGCCTTAATCCGGACGGGGTCCGGTTCCCGCGGCGCGATCTCGCCCTACCGCGCCAAGGGCCGTAGCGCTGTTATTCTGCGTGAGCCGGAAGTGAGGACCTCGGGGAGAACGGTCCGCCCGGGCAGCGCGCGCGAGCGCGAGGTAATCGGAACGCGAAAAGAGTGTCGTGCGTAGCGGAGAAATCAAGGCCCTCACCGGCCTTCGCCTCTTCGCCGCCATCTGGGTGGTGTTATTCCATTTCCGCCCGCTGCTCGCCGAGTCGATACCCGATATCAATACCGCGTTGGCACCGATTCTCAACAGCGGCGCCCAGGGCGTCGACCTGTTCTTCATCCTGAGCGGTTTCGTCCTGGCCTGGAACTACCTGGACCGAATGGGTCCGACCTGGTCGACCCGCGACACCCTGCACTTCCTGTGGATGCGGTTGGCTCGGGTGTGGCCGGTTTATCTGGTCACCCTGCATCTGGCGGCGTTGTGGATCATCTTCACCCTCTACGTCGGGCGGTTCCCGTCCGAAGTAGCCGATACCCTGACCGCCACCAGTTATCTGCGGCAGCTCTTTCTCGTGCAGCTGTGGTACCTGCCCTACTTCGACGGCTCGAGCTGGAACGGGCCGGCATGGTCGATCAGCGCCGAGTGGCTGGCCTACCTGATCTTCGGTTTCCTGGCGCTGGTGGTGTTCCGAATGGCCGCGGCCACCCGCGCTCGCAGCCTGTTGCTGCTGTCGTTCGCGGCCACCCTGCCGCCCGTGATGTTCCTGCTGGCCAGCGGCCAGTTCTATACGCCGTGGAGCTGGTTGCCCCGCATCCTGATGCAGTTCACCGCCGGAGTCATCGCGTGCGCGGCGGTGCGCCGTTTGTACCCAAGCGACCGGGCCCGGACCGCGGCAGGACTGGCCTCGATCGCATTGGTCGCCACGATCATCGGCAGCCTGTACTGGCTGGACGAGCATCCGATCCCCGGTGTGATCGACAGCGGGGGAGTCGTCGACCTGCTGTTCGTGCCGCTGGTGGTGACGTTGTCGATCGGTGCGGGCACGTTGCCGTGGCTACTCTCACACCGCATCCTGATCTACGGCGGGCAGATCTCGTTCAGCCTGTACATGGTCCACGAGCTGATCCACACCGCCTGGATCTGGGCGGCCAAGCAGTTCGAACTGACCATGGCCGGACCAGGCGGAGTGTGGTGGCTGGTCGCGGTGTTCGCCATCACCCTGACGGCGTCGGCGGCGCTGTATCACGTGGTGGAGGAGCCGGCCCGGATATGGATGCGTCGGATGGTCGGTAGAAAAAAGCCTGCCGCCAGCGTGCGCGCGGTGGACTCCGAGACCCGGCTGTCGGCATGACCCGCCGGGGAACCCCAATGGCCGTGTGCGGCAGGGCTTCTCACGGGTTCTTCGAGTAAGCTCGCCGCCGATGATCATGACAGACGTGCTGCGGCGCCCCATCCTGCCATTGTCGACTCTGGCAGCGGTGGTCGTGATGCTCGTATGCGTCGCCATACCGGACGCCCGCATCGACGCGCGGCGACTGTCGGTGGAAACACCGTCGAGCCGGGTTGCGGTGATCGGCGACTCGTATACCAACGGGACCGATTGGGGCGGGATCGGTGCGGCCGGGTGGCCGGCTCAGGCCTGGCAGTTGCTGGCCTCCCAGGGCAGGCCCGTCGTCGCCGATGTCGCGGCAGAGGGCCGGGCCGGCTACGGCGTGCGGGGTGACCGCGGCAGCCTGTTCTGGGATCTGACGACGCGCGCAGTCCAGCCCGATGATCGGTTGGTGGTGTTCTTCGGATCGCGCAACGACCAACCGGTGGCGGTAACGGATGTCGTCGATCAGGCACGCAATGCCTTTGCCCTGGTGCATGGGATCGCACCGGCGGCCCGCCTCCTGGTCATCGGGCCGCCCTGGCCGACCGCCGACGTGCCGGTGGAGATCCTGCGCATCCGGGATGCGCTGGCGGCCGTTGCCCGATCGGCCGGCGCGCGATTCGTCGATCCGATTGCCGAGGGCTGGTTCGTCGGCCGCCCCGATCTGATCGCCGCTGACGGGGTGCATCCCACCGACGCGGGCCATCTCTACCTCGCCGACAAGATTGCCCGGCTGATGGGTGCGCAGCTGACGCCGCGACGCTGATTCACACCCCGGCTTTGCGCCGGGCCTTCTCCTTGAGCTCACCCGGCAGGGCGTCGGCCGCGAGCAGTGCGGGCCAAAGGGCGGGCTGCGTCGTCATCGCCAGGAAGACGGTGCCGATCGTCACGTCATGGTCCGGGCGATCGATTATCTCGACCGCATCGCCGCCGCGCACCGACCCCGGGGAGATCACGCGCAGATACGCTCCCGGTGCACCCTTGCGCGTGAATGTCTTGATCCAGCCGTCGATATCCAGCCACGCCGAGAAGGTCCGGCACGGGGTGCGGGGACGCGTCACCTCCAGCACAAGACCGTCCGTGCCGATGCGCCAGCGTTCGCCGACGAGCGCGTTGGTGACGTCGATGCCCGCGGTGGTGAGATTCTCGCCGAACACGCCGTTGCCTATATCGCGGCCGAGTTCGCCCTCCCAGAAGTCCAGATCTTCCCGGGCATAGGCATAAACCGCCTGATCGTCACCGCCGTGGTACTTCTGTTCGCTGACCAGATCGCCGACCAGGCCACTGCCGAGACCACCCCGCATCGGGCCGGGAGCCCGTACGGCGACCGCATCATCGGTGGGGCGCTTGTCGATGCCGGTCGGCTTCTTCTTGTGATCGGGGTTGGTCATGGGGTGGGCGATGTTGACCGTCAGCACGCTCGACATGGGGCAAGCCTAGTCTGGCGGCATGTTCGTCTCCCCGCGCTACGGCACCGGCGCACTCGCCGACCTTCTTCCGTCCGTGCTCGGGGTTCTCGGTGTGGCTGGCGAGTCGGACCGGATAGGTCTGGATCTGGGTTCGGTGCGACGAATCGCCGTCCTGCTGATCGACGGCATGGGCAGCGAATTGGTCGCGGCCCGCCGGGATGTCGCGCCGCTGCTCGCCGCCCGGCCGGACCGATCGCTCACCGCGGGTTTCCCCAGCACGACGGTGGCGAGCCTGGCGTCGCTGGGCACCGGCCTGCCGTCGGGGGAGCATGGCCTGGTCGGCTACCTGCTTTCGGTGCCCGGTCACGACCGTTTGATGAATCCGCTGAAATGGGGGTTGATGGGCCAGGGGCCCAAGGTCGATCTGCTAAAAGAGCTCATCCCCGAGCATTTCCAGCCATCGCGGACCGCCTTCGAGCGGGCCGCCGCCGACGGTGTGGTGGTGACCCAGGTGGCACCGACCTATCAGGCGGGCTCTGGGCTGACCCGGGCGGCGCTGCGCGGTGGCGACTTCCGGCCGACCTTCTCCTCGGGCGACCTTGTCGACGGGGTGCTCACGGCGCTGTCGGCTGCCGACCGCACGCTGGTCTATGCCTATCACGGCGACCTCGACATGACCGGCCATGTACGTGGTCCCCACTCCGAATCCTGGGCGCTGGAACTGGCGCAGATCGACCTCATGATCCGACTGATCGCCGAACGGCTACCGGCCGGGTCGGCGCTGATCGTCACCGCCGACCACGGCATGGTGCAGGTCGCCGACCCGGTCGACTTCGACAGCACCGCGGTGCTGCAGACCGGTGTGCGCACGCTGGGCGGCGAACCACGCGCCCGGCACGTCTACACCGAACCCGGTGCGGCCGACGATGTTGCCGCGATCTGGCGCGAGACGCTGGGCAGCGATTTCACCGTGTTGACCCGCGTGGAGGTCACCGGCGCCGGCTGGTTCGGACCGAACGTACGCGAGGATGTCGCGCCGCGCATCGGTGACGTCGTGGTGGTCTCCGGTGCTGACCGCGCGGTGATCCGCTCCGGTGCTGAACCCTTGCAATCGAACCTTCTCGGCCATCATGGTTCGCTGACGCCGGCGGAAATGTTGGTGCCGCTGTACACCTTCGCCGCCACGGGCAACTAGCGTCCACTGCTTGTGCAGACCCTCATCGACCTCGAGGCCGCCGCGGTGTTCGCCGTTCCGCTCCGTGACGGCGGCACACACGAGGGCATGATGCTGGAAGGACCGCAGGGCTGGGGCGAATTCAGCCCGCCTGCCGACTGTCCCGACCAGCTGCTGGGACGGTGGCTCACGGCAGCCACCGAGGTGGGCACGGTCGGTTGGCCGGATGCGGTACGCGGGCGCGTCCCTGTTGCCGTGGGCATCGGCGCCGTCGACCCCGGTCGTGCCCAAGCGCAAGTCCTCGAATCGGGATGCCGCACCGCCACGGTCGAGGTACACGGCGCGACGGGTGAGGACATCGATCGCGTGGCGGCGGTCCGTGCGGCGCTGGGACCCGACGGGAACATCCGGTGCGATGCGCGGGAGCGTTGGGACGCCGCGAGCGCGGTGGCTGCGATCGGGGCGCTGGACCGCGCCGCCGGTGGCCTCGAGTTCATTGCGCGCCCCTGTGCCGACCACGAGCAGCTGCGCGCCGTGCGACGCCTGGTCGATGTTCCGATCGCCGTCCACGCTGCGCCGGATCTGGAGTTGCGCGGCCTTGCCGATATCGCGATCCTGCACTGCGGTGTGCTCGGCGGGGCGCGGCGGGCACTGCGTGTCGCCGAGATCAGCGGGATGCCCTGCGTGGTGACCTCGGGTGAGCAGACCAGCGTTGGTGCAGCGGTCGGGGTGGCCCTTGCCGGCGCGCTGCCCACACTGCCCTTCGCCTGCGAGCTGGGCGCGGGACTGGTGGTGGCTGCGGATCCCGTCGCGGCGTCGCGAAGTCTGGTCCCGGTCGTGGGGTTCCTGCCGGTCGCACCGATGTCGCCGGCACCGCAGTTGCCTGCGGAGCACACGGTGACGGATCCGGAACGAATTCGGTGGTGGCGCAGACGTCTGCAGAACGCAATTGCACAATGAGGGCATGACCTCCGTGTCCACCCCGCAGGTACTTCTCGGCCGCGCGCTCGACCCGGCGAACCGGATCGACCCCTATCCGGTGTACCGCCAACTGCGTGAATACGGGCCGTTGCAGATCCCCGAGATCAGCTTGACGGTGTTGTCCTCCTACGCACACTGCGATGCCGTGCTGCGGCATCCGGCAGCGGCCAGCGACCGCATGAAGTCGGCCATCGCGCAGCGCCAGATCGCGGCAGGGGAGCAGCCCCGACCGTTCGGCCTGGCCGGACTCGTCGACAAGCGACGGACGCCTGCCTTTCTGTTCCTCGATCCGCCGGACCACACCCGGCTGCGCAAGCTGGTGGCCAAGGCGTTTGCGCCGCGGGTGATCAACCAGCTGCGCCAGGAGATCATCAGCACGGTCGATTCTTTGCTGGACACTGCGCAGGACCGTGGCGAGTTCGATGCGGTCGGTGGGCTGGCCTATCCGGTCGCGGTGGCCGTCATCTGCCGGCTGCTCGGTGTTCCGGTCGAGGATGAACCGAAGTTCGGGATCGCCTCCACGCTGCTGGCCCAGACGGTCGATCCGTTCCTGTCGGCCACCGGCGAGGTGCCCGAGGGTTTCACCGACCGCATCGAGGCGGGCAAGTGGTTGCGCCGTTACTTCCGCGACCTGATCAGCGCCCGGCGGAGCGATCCCGGTGACGACCTGATCTCCGCGTTGATCGCCGTCGAAGAGTCCGGGGATCAGCTATCCGAGGACGAGATCATCTCTACCTGCAATTTGTTGCTCATCGCAGGACATGAGTCGACTGTCAGCATGATGGCCACGGCGGTACTGGCCATGCTTCGCGACAAGCAGCAGTGGGCGGCGCTGGGTGCCGACCCGAAGCGTGCGTTGCGGGTCATCGAAGAGACGCTGCGTTTCGACCCGGCCGCGCAACTGCTGGGTCGCGTTGCCGCTGACGACATCACCCTGGGCGATCTGCATATTCCCAAGGGCGACACCATGATCGTGTTGTTGGCTGCGGCCCACCGCGACCCGGCCGCCAACGGGAATCCCGACGTTTTCGATCCAGACCGTGGCGTCATCCGGCATCTCGGCTTCGGCCACGGTGCGCACTTCTGTCTCGGCGCACCCTTGGTGCGACTGGAGGCCTCGATCGTGTTGTCGGCGGTGACGAAGCGGTTTCCGAATGCCGAACTCGGCGGCGAGCCCAAGTACAAGCCAAACGTCACGCTGCGCGGCATGTTGTCGTTGCCGGTGACGGTGTAGGGGCGGCCACCCTTTTCAGAAGGGCGGGGGATCGGTGCCGCTATCGCCGGCGGCTGCGTTGCGGGTGCGTTCGGCGTTGATGCGGTAGTCGCGGTCGTGTTGTCGGGTGCGTTG